>DASYGR010000177.1:0-15478 GCA_035999525.1 Terriglobales bacterium | reverse complement strand
TGGAGCGATTGGGCAAACTCAACTGGGCACGTCGAACGCCTACGATGCAGTCCTTGGTTTGTCCATGTAAGAAGAGCATTTGGACTCGCCAGTGAAAACGGTCAGTCCACACTGCGTATAATGCCTATCCATGCGCCGTTTTCTCCTCCTTTTGTTGCTCACGTTCGCGAGTGTTTGGGCGCAAACTTCCCCGACCGCGCCGGCTTACGATTCCGTAAATCCTTTCATCGGCACAGCTGGGGATGGCAACACCTTTCCCGGAGCTACGTTGCCTCTTGGGATGATGCAGTGGAGTCCTGACACACGTTCCGACGGCTGGTACCACTATCAGGACACCACGGCGCGCGGTTTCAGCCTGACCCATATTAGCGGTGCGGGTTGCACCGTTTACGCCGACGTCCCCATCCTGCCCTGGATCACGGAATTGGGCGCAGCGTCGCCGAATGATTTAGTTGTTCCCTTTTCGCACGATCATGAGCAGGCACACCCCGGCTATTACAGCGTAACTTTAGACAACGGGGTTAAAACAGAGCTCACGGTTGCGGCTCGAGCGGGAATTGGACGCTTCGTATTTCCAGCAGGTGCGCAAAGGATATTGCTGTTTAAGGCCGGCTCTAGCGGCATGAGCAACAACGGAAAACGCGCCGCCGATACCAGCACAGTCAAAATTACGGGCAATGAAACGGTTACCGGAACAGTTCGTAGCGGTGGATTCTGTGAGTCAGAGACAAACTATGTTCTTCACTTCGTGGCGAAATTCGCCCAACCATTTTCGGCTTATGGAACATGGAATGGAAATGCGCCCGGAACTCCAGGGGCGCGTGCTGTGTCCGGGCACAAGGCTGGCGCGTATGTCTCCTTCCCAAAAGGCTCCGGGCCCGTTCTGATGAAGATTGGAATCTCGTTCGTGAGCGTGGAAAATGCAGCGAAGAACCTGGTCAGCGAAATCCCCGGATGGGACTTTGATGTAGTCCACGCAGCGGCGAGAAAATCATGGACGCAGATGTTGGATCGCGTCCAAACCAGCGGCGGAACTCCCGATCAGCGCACCATTTTTTACACCGGGCTTTATCACATGCTCTTGTCGCCGAACATCTTCAGCGACGGCAATGGGGACTACATAGGCTTCGACAACAAAGTGCGCCGTTTGCCCGCGGGGAAGGCACAATACGCGAACTTTTCCGACTGGGACATTTATCGCAGTCTCATCCAGTTTCAAGCGTTGCTCTTGCCTGCGCAAACCAGCCAGATGATGCAGTCGCTAGTGCGCGATGCAGAGCAAAGTGGATGGCTTCCCCGCTGGCCGGTCGCGAATGACGTGAGTTATGTGATGGGCGGCGATTCGTCGTCCATTCTGCTTTCCAACGGCTACGCATTTGGAGCGCGCTCGTTTGACACAGCGTCCGCTCTCCGCTTCATGATTAAAGGTGCAACTCAGCCTGGAACCGGGCCGCACGGAAATTCCGAACGTCCGCAGCTGAGCGATTATCTGAGCAAGGGTTACGTCCCCGTCAGCGACAACCAGGAGGCGGGAGCCTCAATCACTCTGGAATATGCCAGCGCCGACTTTGCCGTCTCGCAGTTTGCGGCCTCGCTGGGCGACAAGGCTCATGCGGCGAGTCTGCTGCGATCCGCACAGAACTGGCACAAGCTGTTCGACAGTGAGAGTGGGTTCATTCGTCCACGCACTGTTGATGGCAACTTTATCTCCGGATGGGACCCAGATCAATCTATGCCTCGCCACCGCAAAATGTGGGACAAGTTCGATCAAATGGGATTCGAAGAGGGAAACACCTGGCAGTACACATGGATGATTCCGCACAACTATGCGGGCCTCTTTAAAGCCATGGGCGGGAATCAGAATGTTATTCCGAAGCTGGATAAGTTTTTCGTCGAGATCAACGGCTGGGGCAAACCTAACTTTACCGTGGCCAACGAGCCCGACTTCTGCGCACCGTATGCGTATGTCTGGACAGGTAGTCCGTGGAAAACCCAGGAAGTAGTAGACCGCATTCGGCGTGAGACCTTTACTACTAAGCCGGATGGCCTTCCCGGCAATGACGATCTAGGGGCCACATCGGGCGTCTACGTCTGGAATGCGTTGGGCATGTATCCCGTAATTCAAGGTGTAGGCGGATTGGTTCTCGGCACGCCCATGTTTCCACACGCCGTTTTGAAGTTCGGCGACGGACGCGTACTTGAGATCGCGTCGAGCGGAAAGGGAATTTACGTTCAGTCTGTCGAACTGAACGGGAAGCCACATCAGAGTGCGTGGCTGCCCATTAACAAGCTGCGGAGCGGACAGAATCGTGTGGAATTCAAGCTGGGCCGTGAACCCAATCGCTCGTGGGGAAGTCAGCCCGAGAACCTGCCTCCGTCGTTCGATGTGCCCGAGAAGTGAACATTAAACATCCCGGAGAATTTTCACCATGCTGTTAACCGACGCCCTTCACTGCATCGCCAATAAGCGGCAATCGCTCTCGCGTGAAGAAGCCCGCTCGGTGTTGACGGAAATATTGACGGGGCGGGCGAGGGATGCGCAAATTGCCGCCTTCCTGGTTGCTTTGCATATGAAGGGTGAAACCGTAGAAGAGATAGTCGGCTTTGCCGAGGCGATTCGCGCAGCGGCGACTCCTTTTGGTGGTGCTCAAAACTCAACGGTGGACGTTAGCGGCACCGAACGCGACGCGCTGGTGGATACATGCGGCACAGGAGGCGACGCGAGCGGAACTTTCAACATCTCGACCGCTACGGCTTTTGTGACGGCCGGCGCTGGTGTGCGCATAGCCAAACATGGTAATCGAAGCCTCAGCTCGAAATGCGGCTCGGCAGACGTCATGGAAGCTTTGGGTGTGAACATCAATTTGCCTACAGAACGGCTCGCCGCGTGCCTCTCGGAAGTTGGAATCACTTTTCTATATGCGCCGGCGATGCATTCAGCAATGAAACATGTTCAGACCGTACGCCGCGAACTTCGCCTGCGTACCGTTTTCAATTTGTTGGGACCACTTACAAATCCTGCTCATGCCTCGGCGCAAGTCGTTGGCGTGTATTCGGTCGAATTAGTAGAGAAACTTGCGGAAGCGCTCGGCATGCTGGGATTGCAACGCGCCATGGTTGTGCATGGGCTCGATGGTTTGGACGAGATCACGATCACGGGTCCGACTCGCATCGCTGAAGTTCGCGGAGGAATTGTTCGAAGTTGCGAGGTCACACCCGAGGAATTTGGGGTGAAACGCTCAAGCCTGGCTGAAATTTCGGGTGGCGACGCGGTCGAGAACGCAGCCATCATTAGGGAAGTCCTCGCTGGAAAGAAATCCGCGTGTAGGGATGTAGTCCTGTTGAACGCGGCTGCTGCCCTGGTCGTTGCTGGGAAGGCGGAGCACATGCACGAGGCGATCCCATTGGCGGAGAATTCGATTGATTCCGGAGCGGCGAAGGCCAAACTGGAGGCGCTGGTCAATTTTACGAATTCTTAAGGCGTCCTTTGGCAGGGATGTCCTGCCTCGTCTGCAAGCGGGAGAAAGCGTTCACCCGTATACAATCATGAAAGAGTTGCTTGAATTGGCCGAGTGCACTATAGTTGCCCCGGATATTCCACCGAAAACTCAAAAGGAGAAATACATGCGCAAGCTATTGCTGTTCGCATTGGCTTTCCTTGGGTCTGCGTCCCTGGCGATTGCTCAGAGCAAGATTGACACCAAGTGGCACTGCCCTAAGGCAACGACGGAACAAAAACTAGACGTTGGCGACGTACCGGGTCACATCTATTGGATCGGGCAGGGTACTTGTGAGGCTACCTCAAGCGACGGTGACCTGAAGGAAAAGTCTGGCATGTTCACGGAATTCCACGATCAATGGAAATCGTCCTTCAACTTCCACGGCTACTACAACGCGACCACTGACACTGGCGACGAAGTTCACTACACGTATGAAGGTTCCGCTTCTACCGACACCACGAAACCTGCCTCGAATAAATGGAAGATCGCGAGTGGTACCGGAAAGAACAAGGGTATTAAGGGTTCTGGGACCTGCGCCGGAACACCCAGTGGCGATGGCTCTTACGACTGGAAGTGCACCGGCACGTATTCGATCAATATGGCGAAGATGGGCATGACGAAGTAGATCTCGGAAACATCCCTGTGTTTGGGACTCGGCCCGCCCGAAGCCTACGAGCAGGAAGGTCGCGGCGCGTTTTCAGGACGGGCCGCATTTCCTGCCGACCCTAAGGGCGGAGTGTACGTAGGACGGAGAACGCTGCTCCCACTTCAGTCCGAAGCAGTGAAGGGAATAACTATTCTATTTATCCCTCGCCACCACAAACTCCGGAGCCCACAACAATGCCCGCTTAATCTCTCCGTCGGGAAAATTGCAGATCGCGTTTCTTGCGAGCTCGGCGTATCGCAAGGCGCAATCGTGAGCCGCTTCCAGCGATCCGTAACGATTTAAAATATCGAGAACTTCGGCGTGTGTGTCGCCATCCACTGCGCGTTCATCAACGACGTTCGCGATCAACTGCCGTTCTGACGCGGTGCAGCGTTCGAGCGAGTGAATCACCGCCATCGTTACCTTGCCTTCGCGCAGGTCACTTGCCACCGGTTTCCCCAGCACATCTTCCGAGGCAGTCAAATCAAGCACGTCATCCACAATCTGAAACGCCATGCCGAGATCGCGCCCGTACTGCGCCAGATTTTCCTCCTGCTCCGCCGTCGCGCCGCCAAGAATCGCACCCATCCTCATGCAAACAGAAAACAGGCATGCTGTCTTGCGGAAGATCAGATCGAAATACTCATCTAGCGAAATAAGTTTGCCTTGCTTCTCTATTTGAAGCAGTTCCCCTTCAACCATTTGTTGGGTCAGGTCAATCAGCGTGTCGAGGATACGGAAGTTGCGCTCCTGCAAAGCAACTTTGAAAGCCTGCATATAAAGCCAGTCGCCGGCAAGGACGCACTTGGAATTTCCCCATTGCGTGTTTGCCGCAGGGCGCCCGCGGCGAGTCTCCGCTTCATCAATAATGTCGTCATGCACCAGCGTCGCGGTGTGAATGATTTCTACAACTGCTCCAAGCCTGACCGCGCCGCGCCCCCGGTAGTCAAAAAGCTTGGCGGAAAGCAGGAGCAGTGCCGGGCGAATGCGTTTGCCGCCGCCGCCTCGCAGGTACTCGCCAATCTCGGTGATTCCCTCAACGCTGGAAACGGTGTCGCGCCCGAACTCGCGTTCAATCGCGGAAAGATCTTCCCGAAGCATCTCAAAAAATTCTTTCCCGTTAATGGCGGCGGGTGTGCTCATTTGTCGTGTCGAGTCCGCGTGCGGCACTGTGACAACCTTTCCACACTCCTAATTCGTACGGTAATTCGTGAACTGCAAATCAATACCAAAATCCTTCTGCTTGAGTAGTGCAATCACTTGCTGTAATGAATCGCGATCTTTTCCGCTTACCCGCACCAGGTCCCCCTGAATGGAGCCGTTCACCTTCGTTTTGGACTCCTTGATTACTTTGACGATTTCTTTGGCCTTCTCAATCGCGATGCCCTGCTGCATGGTGATCTTCTGTTTCGCGGTTGCCCCTGCGGCGCTTTCAACGGGACCGTACGTCAATCCCTTCAGAGATACGCCGCGCTTTACCAATTTCTGCTGGAGAATGTCATTCACAGCTTTCAGCTTATATTCGTCGATCGAGTGCAGCACGATGGCGCCTTTCCCTTCCATCTCAATGTTCGATTTCGAATCCTTCAAATCGAACCGGGTGTGAACTTCCTTCAACGCCTGCTGGATGGCATTCGCAACTTCCTGGAGATCGAGCTTGCTTACGATGTCGAATGTATTCTCTGGCATGGGATGCGCCGCCCTGCGGCTTGGCCGCTCTTTCTCTTCGAAGATATATCCTAACAAGCTAAATGGAGTTAGGCTTTTCGTGAAGCGAAAAGAACGAAGTGAAGACCCACCTTTTAGCAGCTCGGGACGGACGTCAGAGGACTTTCGGACGCCACTCGCAACCAGAGCCAGATATGTCTACAATGGATTTCGTCTGAAGGGACTTGACCGAACTCAATCCCACCTCCGAATCGATGCCTCGTTATCAGGGCAAACCTCGCCGCCGAACCGTTATTGCTTCCGGTATGCTTTGCGGCGTACTGGGACTTGTCGTTCTTTATACAAATCGCAGAGCGTTTTTTAGCCCCCTCGCCATCGTGGTGGTCGCCGCCATCGGACTGGCCGCGATCTTGCTCCAACTCCGTGTACACAATCGCACTGCGAGCGACGTTGTACATTCCCCAGTGTGGCTGAATATTCTGGGAATCATATTCGCGTTAGGCGCGCTGTCCGCCGACTTTATGCGGTTCAGCACGAAGGCAGCGGAGTTTATGGCATTAGGCGCTGTTTGCAGCTTTGGAATCAGCGGCGCCATAATCCTTCACGCATTCCGCAGACATCGCATTGCGCCAAAATGATTTAAATAATGTCTCGAATGAGCCTGTGATCCAATCCAACATATGAGCGCTGACGACGAGAAAATAGCAGCCGCCCGCGCCAGTCTACGGTTCGTGCAGGACGGCGACATTGTTGGCTTGGGCTCCGGTTCGACCGCCTCTCATGCGATTCGGTTTCTGGCCGAACGGGTACATGAGGGTCTCAAGATTCGCGGGATTCCCACTTCGGCAAAGACTGCTGCCCTAGCCGAGAGCCTCGGCATTCCGCTTACTACGCTCGATGAGTTTCAGGAAATCAATGTGGATATTGACGGAGCCGATGAGGTTGACCCGCAACTGAACCTGATCAAAGGCGGTGGTGGCGCGCTCTTGCGGGAAAAGATAATCGCGTCTGCATCCCGTAAGTTTGTCGTCGTTGCAGACTCGAGTAAGCAGGTTTCTGTGCTTGGCAAATTTCCTCTTCCTGTAGAGGTAATACCTTTCGCGGAAGCGCTGATCGCCAGGAAAATTTCAGCGTTAGGCGCAGCCGTAAAAACTCGCAAGCTAAAAGACGGAAGTCCTTATGTTACCGATGAAGGACACCATATTTTGGATTGCAGTTTTGGACAAATCCCAGACCCTCCGAAACTCGCCCACGCGCTACAAGACATTCCAGGAGTAGCCGGCCATGGTCTTTTCGTCAACATGGCGAGCGTTGCCTTGATCGCGAAGGGTGATCAAGTGCTTGAATTGAAGCGGGACCTACGCACTACTTGAAGGCTCGGAAAGCTTTTTAGCGAAAAGGAATCGGTGTCGGTTCGGTAGATCGTTCCTCAATCACTCTCTTCCCGATTGCCCTCTTCACCTCAAACCGCGACGCAGGTTCGCATGTGGAGTATCCATCCGGCTGCGTTATGTCGGAGTCTTTGCTCTCTCTGACCATGTAATACGCTCGCATCTTGTAACAAGTCCTGCTTCTGCTTCTTACCGACCTCTCCGTGAAACGGTACGGGGATTGGTCAGGCCATACAAAAAGTGGCTTAATCTTGCTCGCAGGATTGAGCGACAAAGAGCCAATGTTGAATGCTGGCGATCCGGAAGCTTGCGGCAACAGGGGTAGTGGTGATTCGCCCGTGCCGCCGAATAACGGAATCGAGCTCACCAACAGAATAAGCAAGCTGAGGAGTTTCATAAATCCTCCGTTGAGGCGGATTATAACTCCAAAAGTGGTAGAAGATCAGGTCAAAAGCCCTCATTGAAACAGCAACGGCGCGAAATTCGACAGATTGCGCCGCCACACCATCCACGTATGCATGCCGGGAGTTTCAATATCCGTGTGGCTAATCCCCTTGGATTTTAGCCATTCCCTGAACCTGCGGTTGACCCCAATCAGCCCATCTTCGGTTCCGCACGCAATCCACAGCACGCGTAGTTGAGTATTTGCTTTGGAGTCCAGCGAGGGGAAATCGGCCGCGAAATCGTCGGGCATCCCGCCAGAGCTGAAGGCTCCAATCCATGCGAACTTGTCGAGATTGTTGAGACCAGTCAGAAGCGACTCCGACCCTCCCATGGAAAGTCCGGATATGGCTCGCGAGTTGCGATCTTCTAAAACCAAATACTCTTTCTCCACTCGAGGAATAACTTCAGTTAGAAGCGCCTCTTGAAACTTGCTGAAGTTCCTATCACGCAAGGCAGTGTCGTTAAACCCGCCGAAGCCGCGAGTGACGATCTCAGGCGCGCCGTAACCCAAAGTCATCACCACCAGCATGGGTTTGGCTTTTCCCTCTGCGATGAGATTGTCGAGGATAACGTTGGCGCGGCCCACTTCGCTCCATCCATTCGCCATGTCACTGAACCCGTGCAGCAAATAGAGGACGGGGTATTTCGTGGTTCCGCGAGGATCGTACGCTGGTGGAGTGTAAACGTAATAATCGCGTTCGTCGCCAACTACGCCTGATTTATAGAAATGGTGTTGCACCTCCCCATGCGGAACGTCGTTCGTCTCCCATGGCAGAGAAGACGGACCGGGGACGTGGACCTCACTCTGCTTAAACAGCAAATTCGGTTTCATCATCCAGTTTGACGGATCAACCAGAGGAACACCGTCGGCGATCAAAGAGTAACCATAAAAATCTGGATCAAGAGGTCCAATCGTGATGCTCCAAAGACCCTGATCGCCTTTTTGCATGGGCACTGGCTTCGCGCCTTCCAGCGCCAGCAAGACATCGTGTGCGTTGGGATCGCGGAAGCGGAACGTAACGTGGCCGTCAGACGATACTTCCGGAGAAACAATGGCAGGCGGCATCGCTGGACGCATTGGGCGGGCGGGCTGTATTTGAGCAAAGCTGCTAGCTGCTGCGGCTATCAACAGAATAAACACTCTTTTCGGCATTGGCTTCTCGCTCCGTTTGGAAACGGGCTGAGTATACAACATTGTGCCCATGAGACTTAGCTTCGGATCAAAACTCGGCGCCGACTAATTGCATCGAAGCTGCTGCGTCACCGTTGGTCAAATTTGCACTTCGTAGGGATGCTCACTGCCGATTAGCCTTCAAGTCGCATGGTTGTTTGTGCTGGCGATACCGGTTGCCTCGGTTGCGTGGACGATTACGCATGAAGAAATCTTCCGCGAGCGGCGCGAATATTGCCTGGGACGATGTAAGAATGCCCGCAACATCTTAGTGCGGAAATTCTTCTATCTCTTCACCTGCGAGTTTTGCTTCAGCCATTACGTAGCGATTTTCTTCCTGATCATCACGCGATTCACACTGCTTTATTCGGATTGGCGCGGATATCTGCTCGCGATTTTTGCGCTGGTGTGGGTCTCAAATATTTATATGAGCATCTACAACCGGCTAAGACTCGACATCCAAAGCGGGAGGGTAGAACTGAAAGTTAAGGAGAAGGATGTTGAGGAGCAAAAGAGAGCGGCGTGAGTTGCTTCATCCGCGGCTGAGCCGCTGGCGCCACATTCGATAGGAGTTTCGGGAAGTGCTAGAACTGGCCGACCTTATTACAGTTACCTTCTGTGTAAGGCTGTACAAACAGCAGGTGGACCGGAACGTCGCTTAAGCCGGTCAGACGCGGGAACATAATTAGGCAAGCGTAATTCACCACCGGCAGAGTATTTACCTAAAATCCCAGGTGTTCCGTCAGGCCACGTAACACTGACCGAGTAGATGCCACAAGTGTTTATGCCGCTCCCCCCAATTCCATGCGCGACTATTCTGACTTCTTCATAAACTATTTCTGCGCGAGACCCGAAGAAACTCCACTGGTCGGGGATGGATTCTATTAGCTGACACTCTCTTCTTTTGTCCTTGGAGGCATGGGCGGTCCTCAGCTCACGGGCAAACTTTCCCGCGCTACCTCCAATTCGAAGCGTCGGCAGTATTATCGAGTTCATGAATAAAGCGTAACACAATTCGAGCCTCACAGGCGAAGACAAGGCGAATAAACCATAGGGTTGGGGGTTTCTCGCAGCGAACTTGCCGAAATCCCAGTACCTCAGCACTCGAACCCGAGGGTTGGAAGGGCGGTGAATATACCCGCGATGGGTGGGCCTGAAATTTTCGTTAACACTCCTTGGTTGGCGTGATATATCAGGTAAGCGAACATGGACTACGACGATTACGATCCCAATAACTATTATCAAAGGGTTATCAACACGCTTGAAGATATTAACGCCAACCTGAAATCCAAGGGTAATATTTCCAGTCTTTGGTGGTTCCTATTAGTGATGTTTATTGTAGCAAGTTGGCCCGGCTCTTCTCTCGACAGGGCCAGCGATAGATTGTGGTATTCGATGAAATACGACTGCGCCTACACGAATGCTAAAGTCGCTAGGAGACCCTGGGATTGTGATTGGCTTTCCGCCCCTATCGGCAACAAGGGATGCCACTACAAGAAAGCCGTTAGTTCATTCTTTGGTGCTGAGCAACGCAAGCAACTCATGGACCAAGCCACAACCCTGGATGAGAAGCGGCAGTATGAACAAACCCCAAACTCCGTAGCCGTTTCATGGGAGAAGCAACTCGACGTGGCGAATGACTAAGATGTCTGCCGTCTTTACGTTTTTTGTAAACGCGGGGATTCGGCGTCGCGTTTTATTGGGAGGCCGATCCAGGATCAATTTCTGTCGCCTTCCCGCGGACATAAGTGATCTTCAACGGCTTCCCTCCATTGGCATAGTCCAATGTCTTTTGCGCGTCGTCACCCCCGCCCTCGAGCATTCCCAGGCCAATTGCAAAATTCGCCTGCAATTCGCTCATTCCTGGCTTCACTTCGTGCTTGTCAATGGAATTCCAAATGTCAGCCGGCCAATTTGTGTAGAGCGTGTGCGGGTCTTCGATGAACAACATGTCATTCATGTAAAAGCGGTAGTCATCCCCCTGAACGGCACCCACCGGGAAGGCATAGGTCTTAGCATCCTTGGCGAATACTGCCATCACCTGTCGCTGCCCCGAAGATTTCGGTGCGGTATCCAGAATCACGTCTTTAATTTCGAGACGCTCGAGCGGAAGAAGCAACCCCGCTTCATGTGAGAAATCGGCATGATGGCGTGAGCCACCATACGGATAATAAGTAACGCTGTATCCGACTTTCACCCAAACTGGCTGCGCGGTCAATTGTTGCCGTGCAGTCTTCAAATCGTATGCGTAAAGCTTCTTCGGGGTGACATAGTAATCCGGATTAAGCGGCGGAGGCTGCGCCTTTTTCGCCGCCCGAAGATTATCCTCATGGCGCTGGTAAAAAATATAGCCCACACGGCCTCCAACGGCCAGAATGGTGATCAACAACATGATTTGAATTCTTTTTCCCATTCAGACTTCTCTCGCAATGCGCATTTTCGATGGGGGGGCCGGACGTCCCCGGCCTTACGGGCGAGGCGCCCGTCTCTCCATCGCCTGATTAGGATAAAATCAATCGTGACCAGTTAGTGTTCTTCAAGAAACTACTCTATGGCAATTACCCAGGACGAGATTTTAAGCGCGTTGAAGCAGTGCTACGACCCCGAGATCCCCGTCAATATTGTTGACTTAGGACTGATTTACGACATTCGCTTCGATCCGGTGCCCGGAGACGCACCCGAAGCTCAACAAGACGTCACCGTTGACATGACGCTCACTGCCCAGGGATGCCCCGAACACGTCAACATAAGCGCACAGGTAAAGGCGCGCATCGAGCAATTACCCGGCGTACGCAACGTAACGGTGAATGTAATCTGGACCCCACCGTGGAGTCCTGAAAGATTGAGCCCAGACGCCAGAAAGCAACTAGGAATCGAGTGATCGCCGGCTATTACCGGCTTAGCAACGCCTCGTACCAGTCCGATCCGCGGCTCTCTGCCACGTGCGCAAGACGCTCTCCAACTCTGGTCACGACGTCCAGATAGTTTGTGCCGCGCTCGATATAGTCCGGCAGATTCTCGCGCAACTCAGCAAACTTCTCGGGATATTCAGACACTAATGTCGCCAGTCCAACCCCGGCCAAGATCAAGCCCGCAGGCTTGTTTCCCCTGACAAACATAATGGCCGCTGCTCCTGCAGATCCAGCCAACAATGCTCGCTTCCAGTATTCCATGGTTAGTTCCTCCAGTTTTGTTCGCTCCGATTTGTATCCGTAAGAAGCTGTAGCTTCTTAAATATGTAGACGGAACTTTGATGCACAAATAGCGCTATCAGGCCCACAGGGCTGTTTCAATAGAGCCTACTTCTTGCCGGAAAGCCGGATTAACAACCCTTGTGCCTCCGTCAGGACGGCTTGTTGCTCTTGATTTCCTTCCTCGGCCACCACAATCTGCTTCGACTTGCGATAGACGTTTGCTACCGCTATCGTCCAGCAAGGAACTAGATCCATTCCAGGCACAAGCTTGGCAAAAAACGTCGGAAGAAATTCCCAATGCCAACCCAGCAGATGAATCATCATGGCTCCAATGCCCAAATCAAGGACATCATCGGCTGGGGAAAAAGCGCCTTCCACAAATAGGGGAAATATGACGATCTGAAGCGCGTCCGCAATAACAGCCAGAACCATGGCGGCTCGAAACCGCGAACCCGGCGAAATGCTTATCGTGTCCTGAGTGATGACGGGGTCGCTCATTGAATGTCCATTTTAAACCGAGATGTGAGCGGGCATGGGAGAGGGCGCGAAAAATGCGGCATTGTGCCCCTTACGTGAACCGGTGGTGCCGGGACGGGGAGTTGAACCCCGAAGGGCCGAAGCCCGGCGGATTTTGAGTCCGCTGCGTCTGCCAGTTCCGCCATCCCGGCTTAAGCTGTGGGAAATTAAGCTTAGTTGATCGTTTTGGGCTTTGCAACTTCGTATGGGAAATTCGCCGCAGCCGCCGAAGCTCGCCAGTTGCGCCGAAACTCAGCGGAATCTTCGTATGAGCAAGGTATGCCTGTCGGAGCGGTACAAACCCAGCACGTACATGGTCGCCCTGGCTTTTGTCGAAAAGATTACCTGCCGAATTCGTAACAAAGGCAGGGCGCGCGGAATTTCCAGAAGATGAGCGGTCTTGGAATCAGCCGCTGTGGCATCCACTTCTTCATCCGCGTAGGAAAGTTGAACGCCGTAGTCGCGTTGCAGGATGGAAAACAATGATCCACTCACTAATGAGGTGCGGTTGAGGCCGGGAACGTCCGCAGCCGACAAATAACAAGTCTCCAGGGCAAACGGTTCATCGGCCCCCATGCGCAGCCGTTCTATTTTAATTAACTTGGCTCCCGCAGCTAACGCCAGCCGCGCGTTGACATCTGGTTCGTCATTGACCGTGCCAAAGGATAAAACTTTGGAAAAAGCAGCCAGACTGCGTCCGGTCATCAACTCAGTAAAGCTTGTCAGCTTATTGAAGTGGATCATCGGCGGAGCCACAAAGGTTCCAGCCCCTCGACGGCGCTGTACTCTTCCTTCTCTTTCCAGCGCCACGAGTGCATGGCGGGCCGTCATCAGGCTCACGGTGTGAATCTTCGCCAATTCCCGTTCCGACTCTACTGCGTCCCCAGGCTTCAACTCGCCGGCTTCTATACGGTTGAGGATCGCGGACTGAATCCTCTTGTAGGCAGGGGTTCCACCCTGGCCATTTCCTGACGTCGCAATCTCTGTCATGCAGACTCCGTGAGTTCGGTCTCAAATAGAATTGGTAGCTGCAAATTTACACATTTAGCTGTGTTAGCGCGATTGACTAAAGCCATTCGTATCCCTATAGCTATAGAGCAGATAACGCTTTTTCTCCAAAATACCCTTATCTTTTGCTATAGAGCGTATGACTTATCTTTATCTGGACCATAAATTACATTCTGGCCGCTTGTTTGTAAAGCCCCCAATGCCGCAAGGCTTCATTATTTGCAATATGACGGCTAAAATCTGCGTTCTTTGAATCCTTTAACCTCCGCGCTCCACCCTCTAGCGACCCTGCAAAACTCTCAGGTCCGCCAAGATTTCCACAGGAGCTATAGAGCGATACGTCGAATATTTAATAAATCTTGCGTTTTTTGCTTGACGACCATCTCTCGTCTCCTATATAGCATTGCACTAATGTTTTTCCTAGTTAATTTTGCACGCTGATCGTTTCCAGGTTCAGGAGGATGTATGCGACGCTCAACAAAGATTGCAATTCTGCTCTTCGCAATGGGGTGTTTGTTTGCGGCTATGGAGACTTCATGGAGTCAAGAAGTCACGGCTGGAATCACGGGAACTGTGCTCGATCCGAGTGGAGCACCTATCAACGGTGCTGACGTCACTGCGAAAGATAAAGATCGAGGAACCACATTTACTACGCACAGCGATTCCTCGGGCGTCTTCAACATAACCCGGCTTCCAGTGGGGACGTATTCGGTGACGGCCTCCGCGCAGGGCTTTGACACCGCAGTTTATCCTCCCTTCACATTGGTGCTGAATCAGATCGCGAACGTGAAGTTCGAAATGAAGATCGGTCAGCTGTCACAAGTCGTCGAGGTCTCGGGCAGCGCTCCGATTCTTCAAACTCAGACCACCGACGTGAGCACGCTCATTGATGCGAACACGAACGTGAGCCTGCCACTAGCCTCGCGCAACTACCTTCAGTTGACGTTGCTGGCTCCGGGAGCAACCAATGTTGACCCCGATGGCATGCGAACCCCGCATGAAATGACGAGTTCGGGGCGGCCGTATATCAATGGCAACCGCGAACAGGCCAACGAATACCTTATTGACGGCGTTCTGAACAGCGAAGACAAGAACGATGAAGTTGGCTACACCCCGAGCGTAGATGCGATTCAGGAATTCAACTTGATCACGCAAAACGCTTCAGCCGAGTTCGGCAATTACGAAGGCGGAGTTGTCAGCGCGACCATTAAGTCGGGAACGAATAGTTTCCACGGGGATCTCTACGAATTTTTCCGCAACGACGCACTCGATGCCAATCTTGCCTCCGCAGGATGGTACCAGGGTGTGGACAATGGAAAACTCGGTTTCAATGCGCAGGGCGTCCAGAACAAACCGGAACTGCGTTACAACCAGTTCGGCGGCACTATCGGTGGTCCAATCATCAAAAACAAGCTTTTCTTCTTCGCCGACTATCAGGGCCAGCGTCTCGTAAATGCAGGACCAACTGGCGCTCAGGTTCTAACGCAACAGGCTCGCAGTGGCGATTTCGGGCAGCTCTGCACCAGTTTCGGCGGAACATTCAACGGCGCGGGCATCTGTAGCGGAGGAACCGGAATAACACTCAAGAATCCCACCACCTCGGCCCCTATCCCCTTCAACAATCTGGCCAATGCCGGCTTGGCTCCAAGTCCTGTCGCCACCTCTTTGTTCGGGATGACGAAGTATTATCCGCTTCCGCAAACCAATACTCTCAACGGAAACAATTATTTCTATAACAGCGGAAATGATCTGAACAACAACCAGGGTGATCTGAAGATTGATTACAACGCAACCGACAAAGATCGTATCTTCGCTCGCTGGTCCCAGATGGACCTGAATCAACCTGCCTTCACGGGCTGCGTATTCTGCAACAGCGGAGCGGTCGAGGGCAGCGACGAGCCTGTCAGAAACGCAGTCCTTGACTGGTCGCACATCATTAG
>DASYGR010000162.1:0-8268 GCA_035999525.1 Terriglobales bacterium | reverse complement strand
GAGGAGAAAATAAACCGGCATGGCTAAAACGAAGCAAGGGTTTAGCACGAGTCGCATGCTGCCGCTAACAGCGGCGGTGTTTTCGATACTTCTTGCTCTCGCACGGGGCGAGAAACATGGATACGCGATTATGAAGGAGGTTGCTACTCGCGAAGGCGGCGGGGTGGCAATGGGTCCCGGCACGCTTTATGGCTCGTTGGATCGGATGTTGAGCGCGGGCCTGGTGCAAGAAACGGAGTTCACGGATAACGATCGCCGCCGCTACTATCGCATCACCAAGTCTGGGAGTGAAGTGCTTGCTGCGGAAATCTCCCGTCTGAAGTTCGCAATTGGCGCATTGCGCCGCAATGGCGTGCTCAAGGAGGCCCGGTCATGAGCGAGCCGAGCCGGAGCATGTTACGGCTCTACCGAATTGCGCTTCTGCTTTATCCTGCGAGATTTCGCGCTGATTATCAGGAGCAAATGCGCCAGACTCTGCTGGACGCTTTTCGCGACAGGTCTGGCGGAGTGACCAAATTCTGGCTTGAAACGTTCTTCGACCTGTTGCGGTCGGCAGCCATAGAAAGGATTCTTATGGTGCAGGAACAGATTTTGAGAAAGCCAATTTTCTTTCACGCGGTGTCGCTTGGAGTGATTCTTACTGTGCTCGGCGGCGCCGCATCGGTGACCATGCAACAATTGCTTCGACGTGGCGCAGACCAGCCACAAGCCGAGATGGCAGAATTTTACGCCTCGGAAATTCACTCGGGAACCGATCCCGACGACATCATTCCTCCTGGATATGTGGACTTGGAACGGAGTCTGGAACCGTTTGTCATCTTCTACGACGTCAACGGCACGCCGCAAAAATCTACGGGCTATCTGGACCAATCCGTTCCAAGCGTGCCGCCGGAAGTTCTTGAATACATTCGTAGCCACGGCAGCGATACCGTCACCTGGCAACCGCGTCCCGGAGTTCGCATTGCAGCTGTGGCAAAGTACGTATCGGGTTCGCACCCCGGATATCTTGTCGCCGGACGATCCCTGCGGCTCACCGAAGAATACGAGAGCCTGTTACGCCGCATGACTTTCTTGGGATGGTTCGCAATTATGCTGCTTTTACTGCTGGGTGCCCTTCTGCTGAATCGTGCAGAACGGGTAAAGCAGGCTGCGGCTTAGCCCTGAGCGGGTTGGCGTTGCCGGGGGAGAGCGGTGCTCAAGGAATCGCGTGTAGTTTAGATTGACGGTTGCGGGAAATCGCTCGGGATTACTGTTCCACCGTATACGGCAACCTCGGAACCCTCTGCTAGAAAAGCGGAGGAGGGTTGCTGTCTTAATATTGCGGAGAAATCTTTGCCATAGACTTCTTCCGCATTCCCTTCGAAGGCCGCCTCTGTTGCTTTCCAGACTCGCCATTGCGGATGTTGAACACGATATTCGATGCATGTATCATTTTTGCCGCGCGCGTATCCCCAATAGTGTTCGGTGATGAATTGTTCGAGCGAGTCATTTTTCGGCAGGGCCGGATCGCCCTTCGCAGAAAGATGAATTTTGTTCCAACCACCTTCAGACTTCCATCCATATTCAGCCGTGATGTTCGCGGAATTCGAATTGAGCCGGTGTGACATTGGAAGGGCCAAATAGCGCTCGTTGTAGAAGCCTCTCGCGACCGCAGCGATCGCCCGACGCGGTACGATTTCGCGGATGAAAACTACACCCCTCCTCACTTCTGACCGCTCCCTGCGACGAACGTAAAAGCGGAGATTCACCTCGGTAAAGTTGCAATGGAATGGAAAGCGGACACCAAACACTCGCGTGTTCAGAAAACGGAACGCAACCAGACTTACGAAAGCCTTTCCGCTCCAGGAATCTACTTCAGTGCCGGGCGGAACATAGCGAAGAAGTAAGGACGGATTCACCTCATAGTTCAACATTGCCAGTGCCCGCCACTCTGCGGTAAGGAAAACTTTGGGGCCGTCCACGAGGTTATGATGATATGGGCCGGTTATCGTTTCAAAATTCGGCGATGCGCGAGGGATTGGTAGCAGGCGCCTCTCAGACTTCGCTCAGGGATATTGCCTCTTGTGGGGCTTTTTTGCGCCTTTTTTCGGGCTTGCGTCCGCGATGCGGCATGCAAAAGGCTTGTAGTCACCCCATTTTCCTGCGGCCCCAGCTTTCGGTACAGGCACTGCTCGCCCTTCCTTGATTACAAACCTTTTATAGTTGAGGTTTCACCGCAACTTGTTTGCCAAAAGGGGGTTTATGCATCCAAGTCAGAAGAAGTAGTGCACCGCCCGTGGCAAGCGGACGCGGTGCTCCAGGGCGTGCAGCGGGCGGTGTGGAGGAGTTTATGAAAATTCTCAGGAATGCACTCTTAGCAAGCTTCTTAATTCTGGTGTGGTCAATTGTTTTTTCAACGGCGACGATTCCTTCAGCGCTGGCGCAGGATGAGGTTTCGGCTCCTCCTCCACCACCATCGGCCCAGGTATCGCAGACCCCCGATCAGTCTCAGACGTACGACAAACCCGACGCTGGGCAACCAGCGGTGGAACCAGATCAACCAGCGGTCGCCCCTGATCAGCCACAATATCCGCCGCAAGACCAGACGTCGGACCAAAGAGTCTACGACAAGCCCGACGCGGGCCGTCCGCTGGAAACGCCCGATGTGTCCGCGGACGCGACCATGGATCCCAATAACAGTCTTGAACAGAGCGATTCCGACCAGAACGACCCTCCGGGACGCGTCGCACGTCTGCAATACACGACAGGATCAGTTTCCATTCAGCCGCACGGTACGGAGCAGTGGGTGGAAGGTTCCGTGAATCGTCCGCTGACCATCGCGGACAATGTTTGGGCGGACAAGAATTCGCGCGCTGAATTGAACGTCGGAACCGGACTGATCCGCATCGGTTCCGAAACCAGCTTGACGCTCACCAATGTCAGCGACAATTCGGTGCAGCTATCTTTGCATCAGGGCGCGATGAATTTGCATGTAAGGCATCTCTATAACGGCGAAGTATATGAGGTTGACACGCCAAACGAGGCGTTCACAATTTTGAAAACCGGAGATTACCGTTTTGATGTTGATCCCAACGCCGATACGACGCTGGTAACGGTATGGCGCGGTGAGGGCGAGGCCACCGGCCAGGGCCCAAGCGTTCGCGTGAAGGAGCATCAGCAGGCTCGCTTCAGCGGCGGGACCTCGCTGGCGCACGAAATTCACAGCGCCCCTTCCCCAGATGGCTTTGATGATTGGTGCCAGGTACGTAATCGCCGTGAGGATAATTCCGTTTCCGCTCGATACGTTTCTCCGGACGTAATCGGCTCCGAAGATCTCGATCAGTACGGCACATGGCGGGACACGCCGGAATACGGCCGGGTTTGGGTTCCAAGCCAGGTAGATTCGGGATGGGCACCGTATACCGACGGTCAGTGGATTTACGAGAGTCCGTGGGGATGGACATGGGATGACTACGAGCCATGGGGCTTCGCTCCATTCCACTATGGCCGGTGGGTCAGCTTCGGCGGATATTGGGGATGGGCTCCAGGGCCATACTACGGCGGATGGGGACGCGGCTTTTACGCGCCAGCATTGGTTTCATGGTTCGGGGGTCCGGGCTGGGGCGTTGGTGTCGGCTTCGGTTTCGGCGGCGGCTACGGATGGTGCCCGCTCGGTTGGGGAGAACCTTTCCGTCCGTGGTACCACGCCGGGTGGGGCTACTTCCGCGGAGTGAATATTTACAACACGCGAATCAATAACATCAATGGCTTCCACAATGGTTTCCGCAATGGTTTTCGTAACGGTTTTGGCGCAGGCTTTCACTACGCGAACTTGAACGCGCGTGGCGGATTTACGGCGGTCTCGCGTGGAACGCTCGAACGTGGGTTGCCGGTTCGCCAGAATGCGGTTCGGGTCAATGCCAGCGCCGTGCGAAGCGCGCCAGCGTTGGGTAGGCCGGGCGTGAGTCCAACCATGCAAAGCAGGTTGGGGCGGAATGCGGGCCGTCCCGCTGCGGCCGCTCCGGCGCGTGCGGTGTCGCGTGCGACGGTGAGCCGTATGACTCCGCCGGCAGCTTCGAGGGCTAATTCGTTTGGCAGTTCGGCAGCACGGCCTGGGGCGAACTTCGGACGTTCCAACAGCGGCGTTTCGTCGAATGGCATTTCGTCGAACAACGCCAGAGGCCCGAACAACTCGTTTTCACGCAACTCGGGGTCAGGCAACTCGTTTTCACGCAACTCGATGTCATCCGGACGAAGCGTTCCACGGCCGCCGAGTGCGGGCGGTGCGACAGGATCACGGTCGGCGCGCACGGCTATGAATCAGGGGCCAAGCAATCGTTCATTCGGGAATTCGTCCCGACCGAACACTTCCTTCGGAGGGTCGGTGCCGCGGCCACCGGCTGGCTGGACGCCAAGCCAGAACTCTACGAACAATCGAGGAATGGCATCGCAGCAACAGTCGTTTTCTCGACAGCCATCGCCGGGACAGTCGTCGCCGCGAGGATTCGCGAATAACGGGGCAGGTGCTTCCTCGGGAGCGTCGAGAAGCGTTCCTCGACCAACCGGGCAGGTAGCGCCAGCGCCGCGTAGTTATTCGTCTGGCGGAAACTCTGGCTATTCGGCAAGATCGTATAGCGGAGATTCTGCACGCTACAGCTCAGGAAGTCAGTACGGCAGGTCGTCATATGGTAGTTCATCACGATACAGTGGCTCTCCGTACAGCGGACGAAGCTATAGCGCGCCATCATACGGAGGGCGAAGCAGCTACGGCGGACGTAGTTACGGTGGATCTTCTTATGGCGGAGGAAGCCGCAGCTCAGGCTATTCGGGCGGGGGACGTTCCTATAGCTCGTCTCGAGGTTCGTCCGGCGGCGGTTCACGCGGAGGTTCTGGTGGTGGCTCGCGCGGCGGCTCAAGTCATGGAGGACACCGCTAATATTTCATAGAAACAACTAATCCCCGCGCCGCCCAATCCATGGGCGGCGTTTTTTTTGCGTGGAGCGCTCAGCATGAAGCTCTCTATTCCAGATTGACACGAAGACTTCAGCCAGAGTAGGGTTAGGTGCTTTTCATATCCGCAAGACCAGGAGAAAAAATGAGAGTGCCATTCGCGCTTTATGGTGTCGTGTTGTGCGTCGTATGTTTTGCTTCAGTTCTGTCGGCTCAGGACGCAGCGAAGGCTGATTCTTCGCATTACTCGGTCATTAGCGAAAACTCCCAGGTGCGGATTTTGAAAGTGCACTATGGCCCGCATGAAAAGTCGGTCATGCATAGCCATCCCAATGCAGTTGCGGTGTTCCTCACTGACGGCGAAGTGAAGTTCAACTACCCGAATGGAAAAAGTGAGACCGTCACGGAGAAAGCCGGCGATGCGAAATACACTCCAGCAACAGTCCACCTGCCGGAGAATCCCACCGACCACGGAATGGATGTGATCCTCGTCGAACTCAAGAGCAAGCCGGCAAGACCCGCGATGAAGTAGTTGCGAAATAATTGCCGGGCGGCCCAGCCTTCGCGTTCCGTGTGAAGGTGCGAACCGCATGAGTTCCCACCTTTGCCAAAACCAAAACCGCAAAGGTGGCCCAGCCCCCCTTATAGCTACCGTTGTCATTCAGATGGCTTGGCCCAAGGAAAAGGCCAAAACGGGTTTCCGAACTTAGACGCCGTGGACATCAAACTGACAACCACTGAAATGACCTACCGCTGTCATAATAACCGTTAACCTTGGGATTTATTTCTCTAAGAATCGACGATCGCTGGCTGCCCAAGTCAGCGCTATGCCTGCGCGGATATACCCTGAACAAATTTGGCCACGACCTGGTCGCGGGAATCACCGTGGGCCTGGTGGCATTACCGCTAGCAATGGCGTTTGCGATTGCTTCTGGCCTCACACCGCAGGCGGGGATCTACTGTGCGATGATAACGGGTTTTTTAATCTCTTTGCTCGGCGGATCGAAGACTCAAATCGGCGGACCTACGGGGGCGTTCGTTGTTGTTGTGGCGGGAATCGTGGCTCTTCACGGGGTGGATGGCCTGTTCATGTGCACGGTGATGGCCGGCACCCTACTCATGATTCTGGGCGTGACCGGGATGGGCTCGGCGGTAAAGTTTATTCCGCGCCCGGTAGTCCTGGGTTTTACCAATGGGATCGCGATACTAATCGCCAGCACCCAGATCAAAGATTTTTTCGGGCTTCGGCTGGAGAGAGTACCGGGCGAGTTCTGGCTGCGGATGAAGGCCATCGGCGCGAGTTTCCCCACATGGTCGCCGCGGGGGGCTGCGCTTGCTTTCGTCACCGTCGCAATCATTGTTGTTTGCCGCAAGATCTCGGCACGCATTCCCGGCGCCATTGTGGCCATGCTGGCTGCAACCGCAGCGGCATATTTTTTCAAACTTCCAGTTGAGACTATTGGCTCGCGGTTCGGCGGCATTCCCAGCGGGCTGCCGCATCTGACGATCCCACACTTCCGGCCCGATCTGATTCACGGGCTACTCGGATCCGCCTTGACAGTCGCGATGTTAGGCGCGATTGAATCGTTGATGTCGGCGATGGTCGCCGACCGCATGAGTAACGATAAGCACAATCCAAATGTGGAACTCATCGGACAGGGCGTAGCCAATATCGTTTCGCCTATGTTTGGAGGTCTTCCTGCAACCGGCGCAATCGCCCGCACCGCGACCAATATCCGAGCCGGAGCTCAGTCGCCCGTTGCTGGCATGATTCATTCCTTAACTCTGTTGTGCGTGCTTTTATTCGCCGCGCCGCTCGCCAGCTACATTCCCATGGCAGCGCTGGCAGGAATTCTGATGGTGGTGGCGTACAACATGGGGGAATGGCGCGAGATTCCTCAACTGCTGCGACTAACTCGCACTGACATTAGCGTGTGGCTTGTGACATTTGGATTGACAGTGTTCGCCGACCTGACGGTGGCCGTCGAGGCCGGAATGATTCTGGCAGCGTTACTGTTCATCGCTCGCGTGTCCAGTACTACGACTGTTTCGGAGGTCACCGACGATTACGTGGAAGACGGGCGTATGCATATTTTGCAGGACAAGGACATCCCTTATTACGCGACGATTTTCCGCATTCATGGACCATTCCTTTTTGGAGCGACCGACAAGATTGCAACGGTGACGGAGAACCTGCAGCAGCTTCCGCCGGTTGTCATTATCCGGCTGCGGAATATGACAGCAATTGACGCGACTGGACTTTTCGCAATCGAAGACGTGGCGCGGCAACTGCATGCCAGCAAACGCACGCTGATTCTTTGCGGAGCGCGTTCGCAACCGGCGCAGTTGATGCATCAGGCAGAGTTTGAAGAGGTGGTGGGCCGCGAAAATATTTGCTCCAACGTTCAGGAAGCAATCACTCGAGCTGAAACCGTATTTGAAGAAATTAAAACTAGAGCGGCGCAGGCGAGCGGTTCTCTCCTTCAATAAACCCCTAAAGTCAGTAATCAGTCCCGGCAGAGTTCCTTCGACTTTTGCCGATAGTGTCTCGCCACAATGCCGCCGAACTGCGCTCGACCGAACCGCATCCCGTTTATCTGCTGACAGTCGAGTATTTTTCCAGGAATCGCAAGGCACATATTCGGCTCATTTGCCGCAGAATGACATGCATAACCTCGTACATTGGTTCTGTTGAAATGCAGTGATATGTCCAGGGGAAGGCATTTTTTCAAGGGAGGCTGGCCCACCTTTACGCACTTTGTAAAGGTGGGGACTCATCCAGCCCGGGTCGGCTTTTTTGATCTTTGCTTCATTGGGTTCGATTCGCACGCCTCTGGGAATGCTGGATATGATGCCATCTTACTCGCAGATGCGGAAGAAAAACTGTCATCGCCGACCTCGTCGCTCCCACCTTTGCAAAAAGCGCAAAGGTGGGCCAGCCTCCCTATTTACAACGGACTCAGCCTAGAGAAGCTGCTGGACTACTACACCCAAGCCACTGGTGTGGACCATACATCGCAACCGATTTACGTTTTCTTTGACGAAATCCAGTATCTGCGCAAATGGGAAGTGCACCTAAAAACTGTCGTGGATACATACCCCAACATCAAGGCGCTGGCTTCAGGTTCTGCTGCCGCTGCCTTAAGATTGAAGAGTGAAGAATCCGGGGCTGGACGACTCACCAATTTCCTTCTTCCCCCGTTAAGTTTTTACGAGTACATGGATCTTCTTGGGAAGACTGACCTACTTGAAACTCCCTCTGAACCGGATGAGCAAGGAATGCCATTTTACTTTGGGGCAAAGGATATCGACAAAGTGAACGAGCAATTCGTTGAATAT
>DASYGR010000251.1:0-5790 GCA_035999525.1 Terriglobales bacterium | reverse complement strand
CGTCTCCATGTCCAACCAACTAATTTGTTGCCAGCTGGGATGAAAATCACATCCTATAATCATCATTGTGAAGGCTCCTTACCTTCCCAGCCGCTTTGGTCCTCAAATCAAAGCATACCGGGTTCGTTTCGAGCCTTCTCTCTTATCCAATCAACTCGTCGCGGTGTTCGACGAGTGGGCATTCATGCTTTCGCCCCGCTTGCTCACTCGTCACATCGAAATCTCGTAAACGAGCCGGGACTCTAGTTGCTCCCCACGTGCCCGCGTACGGATTCCATCAGCTTTGCGGAGTCGTATCCGATTCCATCTTTGAAAACGGTTTCCACATTCTCGATGTCATCAATATTCTTTGACGGGTCTCCCTTGATCACCACCAAGTCCGCCTGTTTCCCTTGCGCAATCGTGCCGATGCGGTCGGACTCTCGCAGATACTGAGCTCCGTTCGAGGTCGCGATGTGGATGGCTTCGAGGGGAGTGAATCCAGCCTCGACTAAAAGCTCGACTTCGCGCTGATCGCCATAGCCAGCAATCACGCCGCCCATGCCTGTGGGATCGAGTCCCGCCAGCAGCAGTCCGCCGGCCTTCGCGAACGCTCGCTCGAATTCCATTTCCTTCTGGAACGCCGCAGTCCATGGCGAGACTTCAGAGCCGTAGCGTTTTCGAAGCGACGCTGGATCCGCCGAACGGACTTTGTTGGCCAGAAAGTCCGCCTGCGCCTCCGCCGATAAAACGGCGAGAACTCGGGGTTGGATGGAAGGATGCCCGGGAACGAACATCTCAAACACTGGCAGCGTGGAAGTCATCGCAACGTGCCGCTGCACCAGATCGAGAATCATGTCGTGCACCGGGCCGGATTGCACGTCGAGCTTGGAGAGGAACTCGGTTGCCTTCGGATCATCTGGGCACGTGTCCGGCTTTTTCCAGGGGAAGAACTCGGTATCCACCAGCAGCCCGTGTTCCAGATCGTCAATGCCTATCGCAGCCGCTTCGCGAAAACCGATCGTACACAGGTGGCCCGTGACCTTTGCCCCGCGTTTGTGTGCAGCGATGACGGCCGCAGAAAGCTCGCCCGGAGTGATGAACATGTAGGCCTTGAAATTGTCCACGCCCTCATCCAGCCAGTAGTTCACGGTTTTGGTGGCATCGTCCGCTCCCGCGAGAGGATGCATTTGCAGCGCCCACGTTCCTGCGCCTTCAAGATATGGCCCGGTCACATGAATGTGCGGGCCCGGCATTTCGCCGGCGTCAATTTGCTGCTTGAGATGCAGATCGGTGTAAGGCTCGACCGACCCTGTAGTCCGAATGGTCGTAACACCGGCCGCCAGATAAAGCCGGGGAAAACTGTAGCCCATCTCGCCATACATTCTTCCGCCTACCGGATAAAACATATGGTCATGCATCCCCACCAGTCCGGGGATCACAGTCTTTCCGCTCAAGTCGAGCACTCGTGCCTCTTTCGGAATGTCAGCTGATGCCGCGTCGCCCACCGAAGCTATCTTTCCTCCGGAGAGAACCACAGTCTGATCTTCTCGCGCGGGCGCTCCCGTGCCATCAATAACGCGCACGTGAGTCAGGGCCACCGTGGGCGCATCTACACTGACGAATTCGCGCACTTCCGGCGAAAGCTTTTGCGCGAAGGCGAATTGAGCCGCCACGCACAACAGGCAGACTACAAATGAAAGACGACGCATAGGTGCCTCCAGAAATTCAGCCCGGATTGTATCGCTGGCCTTTGATGAAGCTACGCGCTGACCAGATCAATGCAGTTGTCGAACGGTCGCGAATATAGCGTCAGATTACGTTATTGATTGCTTTCGTGAAGAACTACCACGTCCGATGTTGTCTGGCTGTGGAGCAGCGCCAGCATTTTGCGATCGAGAGACCAATGGAATCCGGTAATTAGTCCCGATGTAAATTTTGTAATCTGGCGGCCCGCGGAACCGTCCAGCGGCTGCATCCAAAGATTCGCAGTTCCCTTCTCTCGAATGACATAGACGACAGACTTTCCATCCGGCGCGAATCTTACTCCGCCAGTGTAGACAGAGCCTGCCGCAATACGCGGATCAGGATCCAGCAATCGAGGCGCGGATCGGCCCTCTGAATCAATGATCGCAAGTTTGGCACGCGACGGCTGGGCGCCTGCACCCTGAACGTCGGCGATTAAAATCAACTGGCGGCCATCGGAAGAAAAATCAACGCACCCTAGCAGTTGATAAGCGTTCGGTATGATGCTTCCCGGCACAATCTCCGGACGCCCACCTTCAATTGGCACTCGCATTAGCGCTCGCAAGCTGTCTATGTAGTAAGCCCACTTCGAGTCCGGGGAGCAGGCCGGCGAACTATCGTGAGTTCCGGTCCCCATCCGCTGAGGAGACGAGCCGTCAGGACTTATTCTCCAGATCGTCTCGCCATCTGTACCCGCTCGGTAGGCCCAGTTAACCAGAATGTATCCGTTTTGACAGCTGGCCAGACTCAGGACTGCGGCCTGCCGATCGCTGCTTATCGTTTTTTCCTTTTCCCCATTGACCTCAGCTAGAAATATATGAGAACCGTCCGAAATCACGATTTTTCCATCGGTGGTCCAATCAAAAGCGCTTACATCCGCAATCTCGGAAAGTGGTGCGGCAATCATTGGTATGTTGCGGGGCGGGTCGGGAAAAACATTGAGAGCGTTCGTTGTCTTCACCTGCACGGTGGCGGCAGTCTTCTGGTCCGCCGAAAGCGTCATCGTAGAGTAACTGTTGGTATCGCGTGTGATCGGGTAGAGTTTCCCACTCTTGAGAGAAACCTCGCCGATCTGCGGGTTGCCGAAATTTGGGCCTTTCTCCGCATGCAGCAGCATCAGCCATCGGTCATTGCGCAACCAATTTATTTCAAAAGTAAGAGAGTTAGAGAGTTGTTCTAGAAAGCTGAGCCGTTTGCTGGATAAATCGAATACACGAATTACGCCCGGCTGATCGGACATCTTCGCATAACTGTACGCAATCCTTTTCCCATCGCTGGACCAGGAGTTGAATGGGGGATAAGCCTCGTTGCCGAACCCCTCGATCTGGTGGACTGCCAATACCGTCTCGTCACCCCCATCAAGACGTGCCGAAAGAGTACGGTATTTGCCATTTTCCGGATCATTGGCTCGCACGTAAGAAATTCGTTTGCCGTCAGGGGAGAACACTATGTCACTGTCAACATCGCGGGCAATCAGCTGCGGACTCCCACCCAGCACCGGCAAACGATAAGCGTCCCACTCGCTGCCAATGCTATTAATCAATTGGCGAAAATACACATAGTTCCCATCCGGCGAAAATTCGAGGCCCTTATATCGAACAAGGGATGGCGCAACGATCTGGGCATCGCTTCCGGTCAGAATATTGCGCAGGCGAAGACTTTCCAAGCCATTTTCATTGTCGCTGTGCAGGATATATTTTCCGTCCGGCGAGATCGCAGCAACGCCCACTTTCCCGTTGTTGGTGATTTGCGCGACCGTAAAATCGGCAAAAGGGCGCGGAGAATTCTGATTTAAAATCCACCGGATGCCAAATCCTGCGGCCGCAAGCACGATGAGCCCGAGCGCGACAATCGAGCGGTTAACCGGCTTCGCGATTGCTCGTATTTCGGAACGCGAGTTGAGAGTTTGAGCGGCTGCCGCCGACGGCGATTCTCCGGCTTGATTCAGACCCCCGGGACTCGCGTGCGGAGAAACTGCATTGCCCGCTGAATGTTGCGCAGGATATGTAAGTTCTGTGTTCGACTCCTCATGCGACGGTTTTATCTCCTGGACGGCGGCAATAAAGCGATAGCCTTTGCCGGTAATGGTTTGCACGAAACGCGGTTGTTCCACATCGTCCCGGAGTACCTGTCTTATCTTGCTGACGGCGCCGTTAATGCTGTTGTCCGTATCGAGAAAGACGCCTTTGCCCCATATCCGGTCAACAATCTCCTGCCGCGTTATAAGTTCGCCCCTTCGCTCAACCAGAAAAAAGAGGATCTCCCTTGGAATGGGTTTTAATTTCAGGGGAATTCCCGCCGAGCGCAACTCGTAGGCGCGCAGGTCCAGCTCAAAATCGTCCCCAAATCGGAGGAATTCAGGAATTTCAGGAGACTTCGAATACACGGAAGGTACCCCCAGGACAGGGGGATTTTATCGCACTTCGGCCTTCTTGAGGAGCAATCCTATTACTGCCAATAAGTTAGGCGGTAATAAAAGAATAATAAAAAGATAAGGGCCGGGCTATTGCCAAAAAGTCGAGACGCCATCACCATGCTCGACGGGTAAGCTTCCCGCAAATGGGGGAAGCAACTGCCTGAAGCAAGCCAACCCTTCCGAAAGTGCAAACTCGAAGTTCAAAGGGGGACGGTCATGTCTGTCACATCGAAGTACGCATCCGTGGTGACGAAGCTGCGCGATCAGGTCGAGGGCGGTAGCCGTTCGAAGTTCCGCAGGAGAGCGTTTCTCTGCCTTCTAACACTCTCGGTTCTTGCCACCGGTTCCGCCATCGCCGACATTTATCTCCCGAATCTATTCCCGTTTTTCAATGCCACCGGCTTGTCCGCGACTTACAGCAGCACCGGAAGCGTAGACCTGAGCGGTCCATTCTTTCAAAGCCTCGGGATGAACGGGCGGACCTGCGGAACTTGTCACGCGCCCAGCGACGGGTTCGGATTGAGCGCAGCGGATGCAAGATTCAAGTACATAATCAGCCGTGGTAAAGATCCCTTATTTGCTCAGGTGGACGGCTCAACATGTCCTACCGGTCCGATTGACAATAGCCTGGTGGTGAAGAGTGGGCTATTTCGAATCGGCCTTGCTGTTCCTCCTAATGCTACCGATCCATCTCCTGCACAATATACGATCACTGCCGTTGAAGATCCATATGGTTGCGCGCTTACCGTAGATGCGCAAGGACAACAAATCGTTTCCGTTTATCGGCGACCTTTGCCATCCACAAATCTGGGCTTCTCAAGCGCAGTCATGTTCGATGGCCGCGAGTCGCTTGCCAACCCGCTAAATAATGAACAAACCTTCGCTGCGAACCTGAATGCTGATCTTACGCAACAAGCTATAGACGCCACGTTGGGCCATGCGCAGGCCAATGGGGCTCCCACACCGGCGCAACTCAGTCGGATTGTGAAGTTTGAGCTGGCACTCAACTCCGCTCAGTTATTCGATTTCGAGGCTGGGGATCTTTCGAAAACGGCAAACGGAGGACCACGATTCCTTTCTGAGCAGTCATACTATCCAGGCATCAACGATTCTCTGGGAGCGGATCCCAAGGGAAAGCCGTTTACTCCGAATGTATTCACGATCTATAAATCTTTCGAGAACTCGCCAAATCCGCGGCAAGCTTCGATCGCTCGCGGAGAGCAGATATTTAACACTCAACCTCTCACAATAAGCGATGTACCTGGACTAACCACCGGGAACCAGCAGATTGCCGGAACCTGCACCACTTGCCATGACAACTTCAACGTGGGCAATCATTCATTCCCCTTGCCGTTGGACATCGGAAATGGCCATTCCACAACCTACGAGACGGATGCCAATATCTTGGCGGCGCTGAATGAATTAAAGATGCCGAGATTTCCTGTATTTGAATTAGTTTGCACGCAAGGCCCGTTGGCTGGTAACACTTACTTTACGTCCGACCCGGGGAAAGCCTTGCTCACTGGACAATGCAGCGACATCGGCAGGGGTAAGGGATTGATCTTGCGAGGACTGGCGGCACGGGCTCCGTACTTTCACAATGGAGCCGCGGCTAATCTTACCGAAGTAGTGAAATTTTACAACCAGCG
>DASYGR010000090.1:0-9969 GCA_035999525.1 Terriglobales bacterium | reverse complement strand
GACACAGTGCCCAGCCCACGGCGCAAGCGATAATCGCAACCCATGGTGCTCGCGTGCGCGGATGCAGTTTCGCAAAAACTCGCGGCAACATTCCATCTTGCGCCATCGCCAGCGGAACCCGCGAATAGCTCATCACCAACGCATTAAACATGCCAAATGCACTGACCATTCCTCCAACAACTAACGCTATACGGAGCAGCGGTCCACCCAACAAGCCCGCGATGTCCGCCCAGGAGCCAGTCTCCCACGCGCTTGCAGGGAGCTTCGTAGTCCAAATTGCGGCAACGGGCAGCACGTAGCTTAAAGCCACAATGGCTACCGCCAACAACATGGCGCGTGGATAGGTTCTCTGAGGACGCTCGACTTCAGTGGCGATCGTCGAGGCGTTGTCCCATCCCATGTAATTCCACATGGCGACGAGGAGTCCACCAACGAGAGTGACTTTTGAAGTCGTCGGCGCCGTTCCGGCATGAAGCAGTGCTGAATATTTAAAGGGAGCCAGCACCACAATCATCGCGAATGGAGCGGAAAGTAAAACGAAAAGCCAAAGAGACGTGGTAGAGACGACTCGCACCCCAGCGATATTGAGAGCCGCACATAGGACAACCACGCTGATCCCGACAATCCATCCACGATGACCCTCAGCGAACCAGGGAAATAACCGGACGAGATAGGCAACGAAAAGCGTCGGATAAATCGCCATATCGAAAATGGATGCGACCAGCGAAAGCCACGCTTCCTGGAATCCCCAAAAGTCGCCCATGGCGCGGCGCACCCAGGCGTAGTAGCCGCCTTCGCACGGAAGGGCACTCGCCAGTTCGCCAATCATCAGCGTCGTGGGAAGGCTCCATACAACCGGGGTCAGCAGCAGGATCAGAATCGCCAGTCCATATCCAGCGCCGTGGATGATGTCTTCTATTCCATACGCGCCCCCAGACACCATGAAGAAGGTCGCGGCGACCAAGGGCCACAGCGTGAGGTGCGAGGAGTGTTTGTCCCCCAGAACTGGTTTCGCTTGAGTGTGCGCAGTCAGCGTGCCCCCTCCGTAGAATTTGATAAGGAATCGTGAGGATAAGGCAAATTAGATCTAATGTGAAAACAAATCAGGATTTCTCTGAATGGACTTGGCAGGGTTTCGCTGAGGGGCTATGATCTTGTTCCAATCAAAGGAGGCAAGTGTGAAGATAGCCTGGTTCTCGATTTTGCTTTTAACTGTCATGACGAGTTTGGGATTTTCTCAGACTGCCTTTACTCCTGATCAAGTTAAATTTGGGCCGGCTCCAGCCTTTGTACCCGCTGGCGCGCAGTTGGCTGTGCTGGAAGGCGATCCCATGGCCTCAACCGGGGACTACACGGTCCGCCTGAAGATGCCGGATGGTTATAGGCTCGCACCCCACTGGCATCCCAGCCGGGAGAATGTAACGGTGTTGTCAGGGACTCTAAAGGTCGGTATGGGGGACAAATTTGACGCCGCGCACATGATGAGTTTTCCGGCAGGCAGCTTCGCATATCTCGATCCGGACATGCATCACTATGCGATGAGTAGTGGGGAAACCGTAATTCAAATCCACGGAATGTCGCCATTAAAGGTCAATTACGTCAACCCGGCGGATGATCCGAGCCAAGCAAAGTAGAGCCGGGCGTGCGTATAGGTCTGTTACACTAAGCCACTCGCAATGCCCGACGTAAACGCAGACCGCTGGAATTGGCCCATGTGGTTGGGGTTTCTGCTCGCGTTGGGCGCCGTCCTGAGCAATATATTTTTTTTCGTCCATCCCCCCGGACAGCAGGTCATACCATGGTTGAGTCTGCTACTAGCACTCGTCGCGTTAATTTTTTTGGCAAGCGGACTGTGGCGAGTTTTCGCCCCGCCGGGCATTCATCGCGGCAGGATTCTGAGTTCGATCCTCTCTTTGTTTTCGCTTCTACTAGCCGCCGTCGCAATCTTCGCTTTTATTCAGGCACGCGCCCTCCCGCGTTCCGCAAGTGCGCCACAGGTGGGGCAAAAGGCGCCTGACTTCACTCTTGCCGATACCGCCGGCCGTTCGGTCTCATTAGATCAGTTGTTCGCGCCTGCAGCCGACGGCATCCCGCCAACAGCAGTGTTGCTAATTTTCTATCGAGGATATTGGTGACCCTTCTGCAACCTCGAGTTACGAGGAGTTGAGAAACGGCTCGGTGAGTTCAGTGCGGCAGGCGTCAGGCCTGTGGCGATTAGCGTAGATTCGTCCCAGGTTTCGCGTGATTTAAGCAAAAAAGCAGGCTACACTTTCACGATTCTGTCCGACCCCAACACCGAGGTCATTCGTCGGTACAATCTGCTGCATGTGGGGGGAGGACCTGACGGGCATGACATCGCCCGGCCCGCAGAATTTCTGGTGGATTCTTCAAGAGTGGTGCGTTGGACCAACTTCACTGAGGACATCCGCGTGCGGGCGCGAGCTGACGAAATGCTTGTCGCAGCAAAGGCTTTGCCGCAACATTAGACTTCTTTCCACAGTTCCGCACGGGGATCTTCCGGATTCAAGCGGGCCAGTTCTCGCAGGATTTCCTTCGATCGCTCATCCCTGGGCATCGGCACCGTGACTTTAACTTCGACGATTTCATCGCCACGCGCGCCTTCTTTCGTAGCCGAGGGAACCCCCTTTTCGCGCAGACGTAATTTCTGGCCAGATTGAGTGCCGGGCGGGATCTTCAGTTGGGCGCGGCCGTCAATGGTCGGGACTTCGACTTTCGCACCCAATGCCGCTTCCGTTGCGCTCACCGGAACCGTGATGCGAATGTCATCGCCATCTCGCTGGAATATAGGATGATCGCCGGTGCGGATGATAACGTACAAATCACCCGGGGGACCGCCGCGAGCCCCGGCATTGCCTTTTCCCGGTATTCGAATGCGCTGGCCATCTCGGGTGCCTGCCTTGATGCGGACCTCGAGCGGTTCGGTTCGTTCCACACTGCCCTCGCCGTGACACGCCGGGCAGGTCGAGATATTCCGCCCCGTACCGTGGCAGCGTGGACACGGAACGTTAAACTTCATCCGCCCGCCAGTCTGCGTGATCTGGCCTTTTCCGCCGCACTCCGGACATACTCCAGGTGCTTCTGTGAAACCATTTCCGCGGCAGGTAGAGCAGGTATCGCGGCGCGTAATGTTCAACCGCATCACGCCGCCGCGGATCGCGGTCCAGAAGGGAACATTGACTTGATATTCGAGATCGTGGCCCGGTTCCGGACCCTCGGCGGCTGCGGCGCCACCGCGTCCTCCAAACATCCCAGAGAAAACATCTTTGAAGCCGCCAGAGCCTGCGGATTTTTTCCCACGTGCACCCTCAAATAAATCTGAAAAATCAAATCCTCCGAAGTCGAAGTTCGTCCCTTGGGGGCCGGGTTGCCCTGTACCAAAACCACCGCCGGGAAATCCGCCGGTTCCTGGCTGACCGCCGCCGTGGCTGTATGCATCGGCTGCTGCCGGATCAATATTGTCGGAATAAAATCCAAGCTGGTCGTATATCTTGCGCTTCTTGGGATCGCTCAGAACATCGTTGGCTTCAGAGAGCGACTTGAACCTTTCTTCGGCGCCCTTGTCGCCGGGATTGACATCCGGATGATATTTCCGCGCAAGCTTGCGAAACGCTTTGCGGATGTCGTCAGCCGAGGCGTTCTTCTTTACGCCGAGGATGCCGTAGTAATCTTTGGTTTGAGTCGCCATTGTCTATCTGTTTGCATTGTCATCCTGAGCGACCGCAGTTGTTCGCGAAGCGAACGACTAATAGAGTCGAAGGACCCCTATGGCAACATCAGTGGCCGAGGTAGAGGTCCTTCGACTCCGCAACTCGCTCGCAAGCGAGCCAGTTCGCTCCGCTCAGGATGACAAAAAGTTTAACTTTTATCTTAACAAGAGGTTTTATTTTTACTCCAGACTGTTTTAGTTTGGGTCTTATGACTGCCCTTCTCCGAAAATCCGAACCGCTCGTACTTCGGCACGTCCACGTAGATCGGAATGCGTTGCACGCCGGTCAGAGTCGGCGCGAACACATACCAGCGCCCTTCATCCTCCACGAAATTTAAGAAATAGTCTTGCCCGTTCACTTTGAATTGCAATTTAAATCCCCCTGAGCGCCCGAGAAAGTGTCTCGGAATCCCCGCTCCAAATCCTCAGTAGCAAAGGGGCGCCATGAAGGCGCCCCCGTTAACAGCTGACGGCTGATAGCTGACAGCTTATTTCTTGTCCTCGACGTCTACGTATTCGGCGTCAATGACTCCTTCGTCTTTCTTCTGGCCGTTGCCTGAGGCTCCGTTCGCGTGCGGATCGGGACCTCCTGGCGTTGGACCTGCACCCGGCGCGCCTTGGGGCTGAGCGGCTTTGTACATCTGCTCCGCCAGCTTGTGCGATGCCTGGGTCAGAGTTTCGCGGGCTTTGTCCATGGCGCTCTTGTCGCTGCTCTCAAGCGCTTTCTTCGCGTCGGCAATGGCATTTTCAACGTCTCCACGCTCGGAGCCGGAGATCTTGTCGCCCTGTTCACGCAGCATCTTTTCCACGCTGTAAACCATGGAATCGAGCTGGTTCTTCGACTCGATCTCTTCGCGCTTCGCCTTGTCCTCGGCGGAGTGCGAGTCGGCTTCCTTGGCCATGCGTTCGACTTCGTCCTTGCTCAGGCCGGAAGAGGAAGTAATCGTAATCTTCTGGTCCTTGCCGGTGGCCGTGTCTTTCGCGGTCACGTTGAGGATTCCGTTCGCATCAATGTCGAACGTCACTTCGATTTGCGGTATTCCGCGCGGTGCCGGTGGAATTCCAGTTAAGTGGAATTTGCCGAGCGTCCGGTTGTCACGCGCTAGAGGCCGTTCGCCCTGCAACACGTGGACTTCGACCGAAGTCTGGCTGTCTGCCGCCGTCGAGAACGTTTCCGTCTTGCGAGTCGGGATCGTCGTATTGCGCGGAATCATCGCCGTTGCGACACCACCGAGAGTCTCGATGGAAAGAGACAGAGGAGTCACGTCCAGCAGCAGAAGATCTTTCACTTCGCCGCCGAGCACGCCGCCTTGAATCGCCGCTCCAACCGCAACGACTTCATCCGGATTGACGCCCTTATGAGGCTCCTTTCCGAACAACTCTTTTACCAGCGCCTGAATACGCGGCATGCGAGTCTGTCCGCCGACCAGCACGACCTCATCAATCTTGCTGGAGTCAACGCCGGCGTCTTTCATGCACTGTTTGCATGGTCCGACGGAGCGTTGGATGATGTCCTCAACCATCGATTCAAGCTTGGCGCGAGTCAACTTCACGACCAGGTGCTTCGGACCGCTAGCATCCGCCGTGATGAACGGCAGATTGATTTCGGTCTCCATCGTGGTCGAGAGCTCGATCTTGGCTCGTTCCGCTGCGTCACGGAGACGCTGCAAAGCCATCTCGTTGCCCTTTCCACGCAGGTCGAGGCCTTCGTTCTTTTTGAACTCGTCAATCAACCAGTCAACGATGCGCTGATCGAGATTGTCGCCGCCGAGGTGGGTGTCGCCGTTGGTGGCTTTTACTTCGATTACGCCTTCGCCGACTTCAAGCACTGAGATGTCGAAGGTTCCGCCGCCGAAATCGTAGACGGCGATGGTTTCGTCCTTCTTCTTGTCGAGCCCGTAAGCGAGCGCTGCCGCGGTCGGCTCGTTAATGATTCGCTTCACATCGAGGCCGGCAATTTGTCCGGCATCTTTCGTGGCCTGGCGTTGCGCATCGTTAAAATACGCAGGCACCGTGATGACGGCTTCGGTGACTTTCTCGCCGAGATAGTCTTCAGACGCCTTCTTCAACTTTTGCAAAATCATCGCCGAAATTTGCGGAGGGGTGTACTCCTTGCCTTGCGCTAAGACGGCGACGTGATCGCCCGACTGCACGACCTTGTATGGGACCATCTTGATTTCTTCCGTGACCTCGTCGTAGCGGCGTCCCATAAACCGCTTGATCGAGTAAACTGTGTTTTCGGGATTGGTGATGGCTTGGCGCTTGGCGACTTGTCCGACCAAACGCTCCCCCGTCTTGGTGAAACCGACGACGGACGGGGTAGTCCGGCCACCTTCTTCGTTCGCGATGACCTTGGGCTCTCCACCTTCCATAACAGCGACGCAGGAGTTGGTAGTTCCGAGGTCAATGCCTATAATCTTGGCCATAATTCGTTCCTCCGATCTTATAAGTTCTTATTAATCAATCAGTAAGCTTATAAGGGCAACGCAATAATAAGACTTGAGTGAATCGTTGTCAATGTTTAGATGCTGGGAAATAGAGAGAGTTGCAGAAGTTGGGATTTAAGTCGGGTGGGTGGGAATGAGGCATCAGGTAGCGTGAATCGTGGGGATGAAAGTCGTGTCGGTCTGTGCGCGAAGTGCGTGAATTCGCGGAGGATTACATCTGACCGCGGCGCGGTCTTCTTTCTCTGCCAGCTGTCGTTTAGTGATCCAAGGTTCCCGAAGTATCCGCGGCTGCCTGTGTTGAGTTGTTCCGGGTTCACCCTGCGCAATAACTCAGAAGAAGAAAGTTAACCTGATAACCGAGTTTCTAAACCTCCATCAGTTCCTTCTCTTTTGCCTTATTCATCTCTTCCATCTTTCTGATTTCTTCGTCGGTGAGCTTTTGGATTTCGTCCATTGCGCGCTTCTCGTCGTCCTCGGTAATCTTCTTGTCCTTCATCGCTTTCTTTATGGCGTCGTTGCCATCACGGCGTATGTTGCGGACTGCCGTGCGATGTTCTTCGAGGACTTTATTGAGGTGCTTGACCATGTCTTTGCGGCGCTCCTCGGTTAAAGGTGGTACCGGAACTCGAATGATCTTTCCATCATTCATTGGATTCAGTCCCAGGTCGGCTGTTCGAATTGCCTTCTCAATCGAAGGCAAAGATGTTGGATCGAAAGGTTGTACCGTCAAGAGCTGAGCTTCGGATGCGTGCACTTGCGCGATCTGATTGAGCGGCATTTGTGATCCGTAATAATCCACGGTTACCGAGTCCAGCATGTGGACTGACGCCCGTCCCGTACGGGTTGCCGCCATGGCTTTGCGGAAGTCGTCAACCGCTTTGTCCATGCGCGTTTTGAGCTGGACGTACGTTTCTTTCAGGCCGGGAAGTGCGGCCATCGTGGCTTGAGCCATTTGTTTAGCTCCGAAAAAAGAATTGGAACGTTGAATTATAACGCAGCGTACATTAGCAAGGTCGCGGTTGTAGCCGATTTCCTAAAAATCCAAATTGACCGTACCCTAAAATTTTGTTTCATGGACCTTCGTTCATTGAAATATTGAATATCTCTCCGCCATACCTTCGCTACGAGAAATTAATGATGCTACAATTCCGCCGCCATGAAATATTTTCTTCTGGCATTGCTCCTAGCGACGCCAGGGAATCCCCGTTCACGCGAGCCCCAGTCTCCAATCACGAACGTCACTTTTGTGAACCAGAACGGACCATGTTCCGACTGCGCGAACCATGCAGATGGTCATCCGCGAAAGTGGCCTGCAGCCCTTGAGGAGCCTGAGTGGTGGTTAGTTATTTTGGGGTTTCCTACTCTCATTTTCCTGTGGATACAAGCTCTCCAAACTAAACGCGCCGCCATGGCGACCCTGCAAGGAACCAACGCGCTGATTTCGAAAGAAAGAGCCCGAATTAAGATTGGCGTCAACGACACGAGCGTCCAAATAGGGCAATACTCATCGGCGACCTGCTGGCTTGAAAACTACGGATCGACACCGGCCTTCATTAATGAGTTTAGAGCCAGATTCGTTCTCGCTAGTGAAACAAACGTAATGCCCGACTATGCGCAGTGCAGAGTAGCGCTATATGCTGAGTCACTTCAAGAAAAGACTAAGAGCACGAAGTCAGTTCTCATTCCCCTCGAAGCTAATGATCCGATGACGCCGGATACGGCAATGAGTATCCGAAACGGGAAATCGTTTCTCCATTTTTACGGTTTCGTCACATATCGGGATGTTTTCGACCGTAATCGTCGTACGAATATTCACCTTCTCTGGACAGTGCGTTGGGGCGGAATCGTCGAGGGTCAAATCATGCAATGGTGGGAACCAGTTGGCTTGCAAGAGGAGAATTCCGACGCGTGAGTCAGTCGAAAACTGGAACGCCCAACTCGGCTTGTTGTAGTGGCTACCTGTTGACAGAACGATAACCCGTACTAGACTTAACTGGTATTAGCCTTCTTGGGTAAGGCGTATCGACAAGCGGCAAATTGGCAAGAGCACTCTTAAACTTGATGGTGAATATGAAAAAGCTGACCGTGGTATGCATTGCCAGCTTAAATTTTCTTCTCGCTTGCAACGGTACGCAACAAACAACCACTGAAAGCGTTGTTTCGAAAGCGGCGGAATTGGCGCCGAATAATGCGCCGGAACCTTCTAGATGGTATGTGCAAGGCGCTGAAGTAAATCCGATTGATGGATCGAAGAATCAAATCCTAAGTCTCGATGCGCGCGAAAGTTATCGAGATCATCGCATTTGTATTGTGCTTTCGTTTCACAATGGCAAATTATCTAGGGGAACTATCGGAACGCGTCTGGACGTGGACGATTTCGTTACGGTGGACGGTAGCGAAGTCCGAATGAAATTTGACAATGACAAACCTATCCAAGAACACTGGAGTGGCGGTGACTCCCATGATACGTTGTTTCCTTATGGTCGTGAGAATCAGTTTCTCGTAAATTTATTGCGTCACAAAGAACTTGCTTTGGAATTCAGCTGTTATGAAAAGGCTCCTCAGACAGTAACCTTCAACATTCAAGGACTGTCTGGTGATTTGAAAGCGGCTGGTCTTTACGACCCGACATCGGATGTTAAGCATAGACGGTAAGCTCAGAATGCTAAAGAGAGATCCTTGCTCGGATATATATTCTGGCTAGTACTGAACGAAATCCGCACGACAAAAGATCCCAGCGTAAGCCGTAGCCGGAAAATATAACCCATCGTTGCAGGCCTTCAAGTCCCTTATCGGGCGGTATTTACCGCGTCGAATTACAATCTCTGAGGTAACATTCTACGCGCTCACCAGCGATCCGATTTTCTCCCCGGTAAGAATCTTGCGGATGTTTCCGCGCTGATTCAAATTGAAGATGATGATCGGCAGATTATTGTCCTTGCACAGCGAAATTGCGGTGGAGTCCATGACTTTCAGGCCTTGTTGCAGAACGTCCATGTAAGTGATTTCGGTAAATTTCTTTGCATCCTTCACAAGGATGGGGTCGGCGTCGTAGATGCCATCCACCTTGGTGGCTTTCATAATGACCTCAGCCTTGATTTCCATCGCGCGCAACGATGCCGCGGTATCCGTCGAGAAATAGGGGTTGCCAGTCCCGCCGGCGAAAATGACGACGCGATCTTTCTCCAGGTGCCGAATGGCACGCCGCCGGATAAAAGGTTCAGCGACCTGATTCATCTCGATTGCGGATTGCACGCGAGTGTGAATGCCTTGTTTCTCCAGAGCATCCTGTAGTGCAAGGGCGTTTATTACGGTTGCCAACATTCCCATTTGATCAGCCGAGACTCGGTCCATTTCGCGCGCCTGTTCGGCGACCCCGCGGAAGAAGTTTCCCCCTCCGACAACGATTGCTATTTGAACGCCGAGAGTGTGAACGTCGGCGAGCTCCGCGGCGATCTCATGGATTCGCAGAGGATCAACTCCGAAACCCTGGTTTGCGGCGAGGGCTTCGCCGGAAATTTTGAGAAGAACGCGCTTAAAGACGGGGGTTTGCATTTCATTTCTCGGTTCTTAGAACATTAAAAAAGGGCGCCAAAAGCGCCCTCGAATCACTCCGCTTTTTGATCTGGCTTTGTAATAGCGATGGTTTCGCCCGCATCACCCACTTTAAAGCGGGCAAATCGGCGCACCGCAATGTTCTCGCCAAGCTTGCCGATTTTGGTTGCGATCAGTTGCGAAATCGTCACCGTCTGGTCTTTGATGAAAGGCTGTTCGTAGAGGCAGACTTCCTCGTAA
>DASYGR010000243.1:0-3080 GCA_035999525.1 Terriglobales bacterium | reverse complement strand
CCCGCGAACCCAATTACAAACAATGCGCCGTGCGAATTGAGAAATCATCTCTGGTGCACGCCTAGCCGAATCTCAGCAGATTGTTGTAAATGAATCTGACACTCCGGAGGGAAAACACGGAGGGCGAGGACTTGACGTGAGCCAATTGCAGCTTGAGCCGAACGGGTGGTGTATCCGCACTTTCTGCTTCTGATGTTAACCACACAAATCCTGATTGAAGGACGGAGAAGCTATGGCTACGCACAAAGTCGAACAACTCATCATTGCCACACTGGGTTTTTTCTGGTGCTTTCTCATGTGGTTCTCGACTGCTGCATTCAGCCCGAGTATTGCTGCGAATTATCACCTCAACATCAAGGCACTCGGTCTGCTGGCAAGCTCCGCCATATGGATGGCGCCCGTCGGCAGGATCGTCGCGGGCTGGGCCGCCGATCGCTTCGGAGCTCCGCGGACATTCGCAATCATCCTGGCAGGCTGCGGCGTCATGTCGATCGCATCGGCGTATGCTACGGATTACAAAACTCTTTTCATTGAGCGAATTGTCGTGGCGATTGCGGGTGTATCCTTCGTGGTCGGCATCCAGCACGTTGCCCAGTGGTTCAACGCCGATGAGATTGGTACTGCAGAGGGACTCTACGCCGGCACCGGGAATGCAGGAGCCGGCGTAGGCGCACTTTTTCTGCCACGCTTGTTTGGCACTGATTATCACAGCGCGTTCCTTTGGCTGGGCGTGTTTGCCATCGCCCTTGCCGGTTGGTATCTCATACGGGGGAGCGCTGCGAAGTCCACGGAGCAGCGCGACCTGGTGCGCGTGAGGAGCAACATCCGCGACACGGTATTCGTATGGAGCCGTTACATCGCCATCGCATTGATGCTCGCCTATGCGATGTCCTTCGGCCTGGAGATCGCCATGAATGCGTGGCTACCTGGATACTTCACGCGCGGATTTCAACATGCGATTCTCGCGCTCGGCTTCACCGGAGTGGCCGGGGTTCAGATCGCAGCAGGCACCTTCGCTGCCGTGGGATCATTCACCGCATCGCTGTTCCGTCCCTTTGCCGGGTTCATGTCTGATCTCTTCCAGCGCCGGAATTGGACGCCCCTGCCGTTGATCGCCAAGAGCCTCCCCTATGCGCCCCGCCTGCACTGGCTTGCCATCTCGCTGATCCTGATCACCCTGGCCATGGCAGGCATGACAATTGCCGGCCTCTCGAGTTCATTGCATACTTCCGTGCTAGTTCTGGTGGCACTCGGTGTTTTCATTTCCTTTGGGACCGGAGGGACGTTCGCCCTGGTGCCGTTGCTCTTTCCCGATCGGCCTGGCGCCGCCGCGGGATTCATTGGCGGGGTCTCAACCGCAGCCGGGATCGTGTACCCGCTTATCTTCGCGGGCGGAAGAGACATCCACCTGGGCTACTCTCTTGTCGCGCTTTACATGTTTTTACCTTTCGTCCTTTTTTATTTCTGGGCTGCACGTTACGAGCGCCATCCAGAGGAACACGGCATACTTTCCGGTGCGCTCGCTCCGGAAGAAGCCTGACACTACCATTCGCCAATACCATGAATTGCGAGGTCCATCGTGAATAGGATTCCTTCGTCTCACCAAGCGGCTCCCCATGAGCGGTGGTACAAGTACGGGGTGGCCGTCCTCTTTCTCGAAATGGCGGCGGCGATTGCTGTCAGCGGTTATTCGCTTTATATGACCTTCCATGGAATCGGGGGATTTCCCGGCAAGCATTAACTAACTTCCCGGACAAGCCTATCTCGAAGAGGCTCGAACCCGAGAGGGCTGCGGCACATCCCCAGGCGTGCTGAGCCTAAGGCAATTTATGAACTCCTTTGGAGCGATAGCCTTTTTCAGAATTGTGCCAGGAGAACTCTCGACCCGATGTGACGGGATTGCTCAGCGCGTCCTGAAGGGTCATTTCAGCGCGCTCTGAGCACCCTTGATTGCATTTAACGCGGAGTTTCAGCGAAGACTTCAGTATTGCCTAACGCCTACGCGGTCGAATCAGGGCGGGCAAGTGGCGGTGTTCCGAAGGGCCTGAGCAAATGGAACTGGGAACAAACCTGCAAGTGCACAGCATACCGAATCGGGAGCCAAGAGTGAACGGAGAGAGGGGAGCGGCTATTGACAGTCGCGGTCGGCGAGCGTGTACGTTAAGCATGACCGGGTTTGTATTGCTCTCGTGTTCTTGAGAGTTATCGGGAATTCCCGGCCAATGAAATGCTCTTAGAATTGTCGAGGTTTAGGGTAGATGAGCGAAGCGAGTGAATCCGAGCCGGTCCGTTGCTGGGAGCAGCAGGTTGTCATTCCTACATATCCGATCCAAGATGCTGATCCGAATCCAATGTTTCTCGAAAAACGTGTGTACCAGGGAAGCAGCGGGAAGGTTTATCCCAATCCATTCACAGATCGGGTAGCTCTGGAGAAGGTAAATGTGAGCTATAAGGCGATTCTGTTAGAGAACGAATATATCGAGTTGATGATTCTTCCTGAGATCGGGGGGCGCATCCATACAGGGCTGGACAAGACCAACCAGTACGACTTCTTCTATCGCCAGCATGTCATCAAGCCCGCTCTTGTCGGTCTGCTGGGACCGTGGATATCGGGAGGCGTCGAATTCAACTGGCCGCAGCATCATCGCCCGTCCACCTTTATGCCAGTTCATGCATCAATTGAGAAGTCTTCCGATGGAAGCCGGACAGTCTGGCTGAGTGAGCACGATCCCATGCTAAGAATGAAGGGCATGGTGGGTATCTGTCTTTCGCCGGGAAAGTCGATGGTCGAGGCCAAGGTACGGCTGTACAACCGCACGCCACTTGCGCAGACGTTTTTGTGGTGGGCCAACGTCGCGGTGCGAGTTCACGATCAATACCAGTCCTTCTTTCCTCCCGATGTTATCTTCGTGGCCGACCACGCCAAGCGGGCCGTATCTTCCTTTCCAGTAGCGCGGAATTGTTATTACGGCGTGGATTACCGTCCAGGCACCGATATCTCCTGGTATAAGAACATTCCAGTTCCAACTTCCTACATGGTTACGGAATCGAAGTACGATTTCTTTGGCGGCTACGATCAT
>DASYGR010000429.1:0-12322 GCA_035999525.1 Terriglobales bacterium | reverse complement strand
CACAAGAATAAGGCTTTGCGTGTTATTGAGAATTTTTCCGGAAAAATCGCGCTCCCGCTGCAGTTCCGATTGAAAGTTTTTCAAGCCACTGATGTCCAGGATCAATCCGCGATATTGCAGCATGCGGTTATGAACATCACGAACCGCAAACGCATTAATCAGGACGTGAACCGTGCTCCCATCTTTATGACGAAGCGTTTCTTCCCGGTTGCGCAATACCCCATAACGCTGGATCTGCTCAGTAATTTCCGATAATTGCTCCGGCGAAACATAAACCTGGTTGCGAACGTCGGTCTGTAGAAGCTCTTCTCGACTGCTATAGCCGAGCATGCGAACCAGCGCGTCGTTCACTTCAATAAACCGCCCGTCGGGAGTAGAAAAAAACAGTCCTTCCTGAATGTTGTCGAACAATTCGCGATAGCGCCGTTCCGCTTCTCTCCGGTCAGTAATGTCTTTCAACACATGAATGGTTTGCAGCACCTCGCTGCTGGCGCCGTGAACGCGCGAGGTGGAGACCAGGAAGATGCGCTCCAATACGGGATGCACATACTCGCCTTCAGTTTCGCCTGTGCTACGGCAGAAGGGACAAGATCGCGCTGGCGCGTCGGTGCCAATAGCCAGCAACGCGGACATGTTGACTCCGATTAATTCTTTCGGCTGCACGCCGATGAAATCAGCCAGGGAGCGATTGGCGCGCAGAACATTGCCTGCCTCGTCGTGGGAAACAATGAAATCGGTGATGGCATCGAAAATTTCGATCCAATGACGGTTCGCGCGATCCATCAAAGCGAAGAACCGGGCATTTTCCAGGGCAACCGACGCGTGACCCGCAATTGCCAGCAGCAGTGGATAATCCTCCGTTGCCGCAAGCTTTTCCATGCAGAACACGCCAAGCAATTCTCCCGTCGCGCCCAGCAGGCGAATCAAAGTGCAATCGATCCAGTGCAGCCCTTCCGCCACAGCGGGACCCAATAAGGCGGAGGCGCTTGCCGAAACAATTGTCTCTGGATGTTGTGACAATGCCTCGGAAATCGCTGTGGCGAAACGGCTAGTGAGCGACGGATCGGTAAGGTCGTCTCCCGAGAAAGCCTGCAACACTGCGGTTTGCAGCGCGGAATCGTTTTGCACGACGAGAGCGCCAGCCGAAGCTCCGGTCATGGCGACAGCGTGAGAGACGAATCGTTTGGCAAGCTCAGGCACTTGAGTCAGTGAGCTGAGTTCGAGGGCCAATCCCATTAAGGATTCGGCGCGGTGGCGATGCTGATCCGCCAAGTGCAGATTACGAGTCACTTCGAGTGCGATGGCGACTTGCGTGGCAAGTGCGCGCGCTCTGCGGACGTCCTCTTCGGATATATCGGCGCCGTTCAGCCGGTCCAGCACTCCCAACATTCCCAAAACATTTCCATCAGTTCCAAGCAGCGGAACGGCGAGAAGCTGGCGTACCTTAAACTTTTCGATCAATTCAACGTCCACACCCGGCACATCGGCAGGATGGTCAGTCCAGAAGGCCTCTTTCTTCAACAGGGTCCGGCTGGTGACTCCATCTGGCAACATGGAGTCTGTGGGTGCCGACTGACCATTGCTGTATTTCCAGCGGATACGAAATGCTTGATCTTCCAACATGCCGACGAACGCTCGTTCGAATCCCAGGAAGTCGCTGGCACGCAAAACGAATTGGCGCATGAACTGATCAAGATTGCCGAGCGATCCCAATTCCGCTGAAATGTTGAGCAGTTGATGAAGTTCATGTGCCTGGCCGCGGGCCGTTGTATACAACTCAGCGTTGGCGATTGCCACCGCTCCAAACCCGGCGACCGCGGAAATCAGAGATTTCTCTTCTTCGCTGAAAGGATCATTGTTCCGTGGATACACCAGAACAACCCCCTCCGCGTTGGAAGTGCGAAAAGGGGCGGCCATCAACATTCCGGCGGGAATCAGTTCGCCGAGCACGTGCGTTGCAGGTTCGATAGGAGTCGCAATGAGCCTGCCTTCCGAGAGGGCACGATTTGCCAGCTCAGAAGCGAATTGAAGTCCCTTCCGATCGTGCCGCGAACGGACAGAGATGGCAAGCTCAGGACTCTCGGCCGAGATATCCGCAAGATCGAAATTCGCGCCTCGCCGCATCAACACCGAGATAAGCTGAGCTCGCAACAGCACCCGTAGACGCCCGGCCACTGCGGCAATGACTCCGGATGGATCTGGAACCGAGTGCAGCGTATGCGCAACTTCCGCCAATATTTCTGCGCGCCGATGTTCTTCGCGCGAATTTTCGGATAACCGGCTCGCTTCCAGCAGGCTGGCCAGTTGGCCGGCGAAAATAGTAGCTTTCACTGCGAGATCTTCGTTGAAAAAGTCGGCTTCGTCCTGCTGGACAAATACGGCAACCCCGGTCACTTCGTTGGAAACTACCAGCGGAGCGGCCATGAGGGATTTGCAGGGGTTCGACCCGAGGGGGTGGTCCGAAGGATCCGGTTGATTCGTGTACACCGTTTTGCGGGTGCGTACAGCTTCGGCGAGCGCGTTGGTCTCGGTCGAATTGAGCCGGGCTCCCCTGAAACCCTCAGCCATCAACCCATCTGCTTCAACACCGACGAACTCCGTGGGAGAAACCACCTTCCAGAAGTAGCTCCCATCAATCTGAAAAAACTGCCGCGTCAGTTGGCAAAAAAAACGAATAAGAAAGGAAGTGGGCGCACCTTGAACGGCGGCGTCCGAAATTTGTAGCAATAGATCTTGAAATGACCCCTGCGAATGGATAGGCATACCGCGGTCCAGACGCAATTCTCCACGTTGTGCCAACAGAGAAGCCTTCTTTCCGACTTCGTCTACAACTAATTGAATAATTGGACATTAGCCTTAAGTCTCATTTTGAGTCAAGCGAAATGACAATGGGGTGTCGAAGTGGGAAATCTCCAGCAAGCTCCGCCGAAACTCTGTTGATAAAGAAATGTGGTCGTTGATGACAGAATCCAGGGTCTCCCATAAGGCCCTGAAAGTTACAGTACCAAAGTAACTTACTCAATCTAAAAGGGTTTGTCGTTGATAAGAGGTGAGGATACAACAATTAATAGTGAAGTGCGTGCGTTGTATTCAGGACAATGAAGGGGAACGTTACCGCCAATGGCAGCCATCCGCGTAGAGACTGTTCGCCAACTGCTGATGCGAGGGTTGATTGCGACATGCTTGATTCTTTCCGTCGGTTCTTTTTGCTCGCAGTTACCCTGCTTCGCCCAGGGAGCCACGAGCCGGCGGATCAAAACCAAGACCGCACCGGACTATCCAGAGATAGCCCGACGGATGGGCATTTCAGGAACCGTAAGACTGGCGATTGTAATTGCACCAAATGGCTCGGTAAAGACCACCTCCCCAGTCGGAGGACATCCTTTGCTGCTGAACGCCGCCATGGACGCGGTCAAGAAATGGAAGTTCGAATCCGCCAGCGAAACAAGTACTGAAACAGTTGAGATCAAGTTTGTACCCCAAAATTAAGCGAGTGAAACACTTCAAAGTCGGAGGAGAGCGGCAATGACGATTGGCAGGAAACTCTATTGGAATTTCGGAGCCATCCTTCTGATGGTTGTAGTGCTCTTCCTGGTAAATATTGTGGCGATGTACAGGGAACGGGGCACCAAAGCCGCAGCTTCCAGGTCGCTTCAGATCGCGCAGACCATCAACAGCATCAAGTTCCAGATGATGCAGAACCGGCTCTTTATAAGCAATTACCTGCTGAGTGGCGACACCCGCGAAGTCGAGCGGATGAACGATGGAGAGCGCCAGCTAAACGCGGAATTTGCGGATGTCGAAAAATTAGCCTCAGAGCAGCAACGCGAGGAGCTTGAGAAAGCTCAACGAAATGAGAGCACGTGTGACACGGAATTTGCCGCTCCACTACTCGAAAAACGAAGAGAAGTAGATTCGGGAAACGCCACGGTTGCGGAACTGCAAATCTTCTATCTGCAAAAGGACCCTTCTTCCTGGGTAAAAAATTCGACTGATCCACTCGATGCGGCTGACCGGGATAACAAGAAAGTCCTGGATGAAAGCCGGGCCTCCGATGAAACTGCCAGCACATGGACTATCGGGGTTGCATTATTCAGCACGTTGATCGCGCTGGCGTTGGGACTTGTTATTGCATATCGCTCCGCCAAGTCAATCACTGATCCATTGAACAAACTCATGGTTGTGGCGCAAGAGATTGCCAATAACGGCGATTTAGAACACCACATTGACGTTCAACGCGATGATGAAATCGGGCAATTGTCGCGCTCCTTCGGCAGCATGGTTACTTACCTGAAGGAAATGGCTTCCGTTTCTGAAGCTATAGCAGGCGGCAATCTTGCCGTTGAAGTTCAACCGAGATCTGCCAATGACACACTGGGCAATGCCTTTGCCCGCATGATCGAGGGGTTGAGGAGCCTGGTGCGAAACGTACGCGATGCATCTTCACAAGTGGCCAGCGCCTCAAGCCAGGTTGCAGGGGCTTCCGATGAGTCAGCCAAGATCAGCCTGCAAACTTCCTCAGCCATTGATGAAGTTACAAGCACCATGCATGAAATGAGCGTTAACGTGCAAAACATGGTGAAGAGCACCCAGGTACAGGCTTCGAGCGTAAGCGAAACCTCGGCATCCATTGACGAGATGGTCGCCTCCATTCAAAGAGTGGCCGACACAGCGAAAGTGTTGCTCGATATTTCCAACCGATCACGTGAGGAAGTGCACAGCGGCATTACGACAATGGAAAAAGCCACGGATGGCTTAAACAAGATAAACACGACGATTCGCTCGTCGGGGCAAATTATTGATGTCCTGGGTCAAAGAGCCGATGACATTGGCAAGATCATCGAGGTGATTGACGATCTGGCCGAGCAGACGAACCTGCTGGCATTGAATGCCGCAATCGAGGCAGCCCGCGCCGGAGAGCACGGTCTGGGCTTTGCGGTTGTTGCGGACGAAGTTAGAAAGCTTGCCGAAAAATCGGCACAATCCACCAAAGAAATTTCCGAGCTGATTCAAAGTATTCAGAAGGAAGCGAGAAAAGCTGTCGAAAATATGGAGCAGAGCACCGACATCGTGAACGAGGGATTGGGCCTCGGCGAAGAATTAAATGGCGCGCTGCGAAAAATCTCCAACGTCGTGACCGAGGTCTACAAATTCGCGCAAGAGATCGGCGCCGCGACCAATGAGCAGTCCCATGGCTCTTCGCAAATCGCGCGTGCGACTACGCGGCTGAACGAAATCACACACGAAATCAATTCGGCGGTGGAAGAGCAAGCTTCTGGAGCACATGCCGTCGTGAAAGCGATGGAGCGGATGCGGGAGTTAGTGCAACAAACTACTTCCGGTTCAACGGAGTTGGCGGCTTCGGCCGAACAGATGTCCAAGATGTCACGCGAGTTGATGGATTCGATGGGACGCTTCGCCCTCGAGCAAATGGAGCGCGTTGTGATGAGCGAGGAAGTCAGAATGAGGAAAGGCGCGGCACGCCAGGCTGCTGCCGGTTCGCGCGCATAAGTCACGAACTTCATATGAATCGTGAATTGCACATTGTCGGCTTCCGCGTAGGGCGAGAGACCTATGGCGTCCCGATTGTTTCTTTGCATGAAATCGTGCGTGTGCCAGAAATTACGGCTGTGCCTGACGCCCCCCATTACGTCGAGGGTGTAATCAATCTTCGCGGAAAAATTGTTTCTGTGATTGATCTCAGGAAGCGTCTGGGAGAGCGAGAGATAACCAACAGCCGAAGGAACCGGATCCTGGTGGTGGAACACAATGCGCGTCTCTCCGGCTTGATTGTGGATTCCGCGTCCGAAGTGCTTAAGGTTCCTGCTGAAGATATCGAACCGTCGCCGACTCAGTTTGAGGAAGGTGGGCTGAACTGCGTAACCGGCCTGGGAAAATATCAGGGCCGCCTGATTGTGCTGCTTGATATGTCAAAGCTGCTCGAGTACGCCGGACTTCAACGGAACACGAAGATGGCGGCTAGCGCCAATCCAATACCCGCGGCCAAGATCTCCAAGGCGGTTGCGGCAAGATAGCAAACAGAATCCACCGGAAAAGAGCCAATGAGCACACCCGCCCTCGCGATGCATGTCTCGGATGCCGAATTGAAGCTTCTACAGGCGCTCGTCTATCAGGAATGTGGCATGCATTTCGACGCCAGACGCGCACACTTTCTACAGGATCGTCTACAGCGAAGGCTCAAAGAATGCCGGCTTGATTCTTTTTACAGTTATTACCGGCTGCTCATCAGCGACCATGGCCGGCAGGAATTGTCAAAGTTGCTCGAAGACCTCACCATCAATGAAACGAGTTTCTTCCGCAACAAAGCACAGATAGATCTCTTTCATGTCCATATCCTGCCTGAGCTCCTGCGGCAAAAAAAGGAAAGTGGAGAATATTTTCTGCGCATATGGAGCGCGGGCTGCTCCACCGGACAAGAACCATACACAATCGCGATGCTGGTAGCCGACGCCCTTCACAATTACCAGTTTCGATTTGAGCAAAACGCGCCACTCACCTGGCCCAAGCCGCTCATACCCAGCCCCTGGAAAGTTGAAATTCTTGCGAGTGACCTTAACTATTCGGTTTTGCGAGCCGGGCAGGAAGGCAGCTACTCGGAAAGCCAGATGGCCTCCGTTGACTACACCTATCGCCTGCGGTACTTCGACAAGGTGGGCGAACGCTACGCCATCAAGAAGGCGGTAAAAGAGCTGATTCATTTCGACTTCCACAACCTCAAGACCGAATATCTGCCCCAGCATAACGACATCATCTTTTGCCGCAACGTAATGATGTATTTCGACGAACCGGAGCAAAAGCGTTTAGTGGAAAAATTCGCGCGCTGCCTCAATCCCGGGGGGTTTTTATTCGTCGGCCACGCCGAGAGCCTGCGCAATCTTACCGATAAGTTCACATTGCTCTATCGGGAAAGCGGAACCGCATACCGGCACATTGAGGCGACGCGATGACGAAATTTTCCGATGGACCGGGCGACGAATTGCGCGAACTATTTTTTGAAACCGCGCAGGAATTGTTGCAGGCTCTGAATGATGAAGCGCTGAAACTCGAGAAGCAGCCGGGCGACATTGATGCCATGCGGAGCATGCGCCGCACCGTGCATACGCTCAAAGGCGATGCCGCTGCATGTGGTTTCCGCGAACTTAGCGAACTGGCGCACGAACTGGAAGACGCCCTCGCGGCGGACTCGGTGCCAACTCACGTTTCTCTCGCTGAAATTGCGTTTTGTGCAGCGGACACATTTGAGGCCATGCTGGCCGCCTACCAACGCGGCAAGAAGTTGCCTTCCGTGACCGCGGTGAAAGAAATTATTCGCGAGTTGACCGGGGCAAAAATCAGCAAAAAGTCTCGTCGCACTAAGGCGCCCACTGCTCCCGCAGTCACGTGGACTGAATACGAAAAAGTCAGAATTCACGAAGCGACGGGACGAGGCAGGCGTATTTATCAAATTGCCGCACAGATTGATCCGCTTTGCGCAATGCCAATGGCCGCCCGCCAACTTGTCATGATGGAGCTGAGCAAAGTCGGAGATGTTCTCGGTACCCGCCCAGAGGCTGGCGCCGAAGGAAGCAGCAAAGATCTCACTCTTGTCTTAGCAAGCGATCAATCGAAAGAAGTCATTGCTTCCCGCTGCCGCATTCCAACAATCATTTCTGAAGTGAAGGTACAGGCGCTTGAAGCAGGCACATCTCCGGCGCAACTGCCAGCCGTCCTTAAGTCCGCCACCATAAATCCGGCCGGGGTTGAACTCCCGTTGGATGACTCCTTCGTCTCCGGCGACCAAATGTCGGCGAGTAGCTCGTCCGAATTGGAAGGACCGGCGAACCCGCTTCCGATTCAAAGTGCAGAGAATACTTTGCGCGTGGACTCCGGTCGAATTGATACCGTCCTTAACCTCGTGGGTGAACTGATTATTGGAAAGTCCATGCTTCAGCAGGCGCTCAACGAGCTCGCCAAACTCCATCCTCGGGAGGCCATACGAGGTAAGTTTGCCGATGCCATGGCATTTCAGTCCCGAGTTCTCGGCGACTTGCAGCGCTCTGTGATGAAAGTGCGGATGGTTCCAGTGGAGCAGTTATTTCGCCGCTTTCCGCGAATGGTACGCGATGTCGCAAAGCGCTGCGGCAGAGATGTGGAGTTGGCTATTAAGGGTCAGGACACGGATCTCGATAAGAGTTTGCTCGACGCAATCGCGGAGCCTCTTACCCATATTGTCCGGAATGCCGTCAGCCACGGTATTGAGGCAACCGGGGAACGGCGAAAACATGGCAAGCCGGAAAAAGGAACCGTTCGCCTTGATGCTTATCACCACGCCAGCCATGTGATTATTTCCATCAGTGACGATGGTGCAGGCATTGATCCCCAGAAAGTAAAAGCCAAGGCCTTGAAGCAAGGCGTCATCACCCCCGGAGAGGCTTCACGTCTTACCGATTCCGAAGCAATTGATCTGGTGTTTCGCCCGGGATTCAGTACCGCAGACGAAATTACTGAAATATCAGGGCGAGGCGTCGGCTTGGATGTTGTGCGTAGTGTTTTGCAAAGGCTGAAGGGCACTGTCGAGATTGAAACTCGGATAGGGCAGGGCACGACCTTTCGGTTAAAGCTGCCATTGACGCTTGCCATCATTAAGGCACTATTGTTTCGCGTAGAACAGCGGCTCTACGCGATCCCTCTGAACGCGGTTGCGGAAATTACCCGCGCTTTTGAATCGGACCTGCATCAGGTCGAGTCTTACGAAGTTTTGCAATTGCGCAACCAGGTGCTGCCCGTCCTGCGGATGGGACGGTTGAGCAGCGGGCGTTCCAAAGACTCCAGCAAGATATTTGTCCTGGTCATTGCCTTTGGAGAACGAAAGCTTGGGTTGATCGTGGATTCACTCGAAGGCGAAGAGGAGTTGGTCATTAAGGCTCTCGATGATCAGACGGTTACAACCGACCTCGTGAGCGGTGCTTCGATTTTAGGCGATGGCCGGGTTGTGCTGATCATGAATCTCGCAGGCATTGTCGAGCGATTTTCCAAATCCCGTTCAGAGCAGATAAGTGGAATTGCTTCCGAATTGTTGCTTTCGACCGCAGAGCGGGCGCAATTCGCCGCTGCGGCTGCCGGGGCTGGCCAATGACAATGCCTGAGACAGTTCGTGTGTTGGTGGTGGACGATTCCGCGTTAATGCGCAAATTGATTCCGCAAATCATCGAAAGCGATAGCTCGATTCAGGTTGTTGGCACTGCGATGGACGGAAATTTCGGTCTTAAGAAAATCGAGGAATTAAAGCCGCAAGTGGTCACTCTGGATTTGGAAATGCCAGGTATGGGCGGCCTCGACATGCTCAAAGAGATCATGCGCCGATATCGGTTGCCCGTCATCGTCGTGAGCTCTCACAGCACGGCAGGTGCGTCGATCACGCTCAAGGCATTGTCCATGGGGGCGTTTGACTTCGTTGCGAAGCCCCGGGACGTTTCTGCCCGGATGCCCGAGATCGCGCGCGATCTGATTGGCAAGATCAAGGCTGCAGCACAGAGCCGCGGCGTACATATTCCTGCGGTTCCGGGAACATTACCGATCAATCCTAAGGTTCCGCCAGATTCGAAAAAACAGCCTACACGCTTTATAGCAATTGGTGTTTCCACGGGCGGGCCGCAAGCTCTGCAATATGTACTGGCACAATTTCCGGCAGAGTTTCCAGGCAGTATCGTCATCGTTCAACATATGCCGGAGGGTTTTACGGAAATGTTTGCGCGCCGGCTCGATGAAATCTGCGCCATTAGAGTCAAAGAGGCGCAATCTGGCGATTTGTTGCTTCCCGGCCGGGTGCTCATTGCCCCTGGCAATCGGCATATCCGGATGAAGCGGTTGCCGCTGGGAAATGTCGTTGTACTAAGCGACGACGCCAAGGTGAACGGACACCGCCCATCTGTTGACGTGTTATTCCATAGCCTTGCGGAGGATTTTGGAGAGCGGGGAACCGCAGTCCTTATGACGGGCATGGGGGACGACGGTGCTGACGGTATGGGAATGGTCAAGTTGGCGGGAGGATTGACGATAGCTCAGAGTGAGGATTCCTGTGTTGTTTTCGGTATGCCTAAAGCAGCGATTGAAAGAGGATACGCAGACTGTGTGATTGAGTTGGAAGCGCTTGCCAATACATTGCAAGTGCAGTGTATGCCGAGCCGATCCAGAATTTCCCGGGCCGGCAAGTCGGCTGGGGTGGGGAAGCCCTGACCGAAGGGCGACATTCGAAGTTGTGACGTAGAGAGTTACGGCACTGGAGGGTGCTTATATGGAACAATTTGTGCCAGTTCGACGCAGCAAAGATGGGCAGCCAGTTCGTTATCTGATTGTGGACGATTCGGTTTTCGCCCGCAAGAATCTGGCCCGCATCATCGAGACTTTTGGCGGGCAAGTAGCCGGCGAAGCAGGAGACGGCTTGGCCGCAATCACGGAATACACCCGTATCAATCCTGACATTGTGCTCATGGACATCACCATGCCGCAGATGGAGGGTATTGAGGCCGCGGAAAAGATCGTGCAGCAGCATCCCGAAGCCAGAATCGTTATGGTGTCTTCCGTCGGATATCAGGAAAACATTGTGGCGGCCCTGCAACGAGGCGCGCGCCATTTCGTTCAAAAACCGGTAAAGCCCGAAGTGTTGTATGAAGTGATCAAGTACGTGCTCGGGAATGACGGTGCGGTTGCAGATGCGGCGGGAGCCGGAGCCTGATTATGAAGATGGAGCTGATTCAGCCCTTTATCAACGCAGCCGATGCGGTATTGGCTCCGGGATTAAAGTCGCCCATGGCGATTGGACACCTGAGTATGGAAAAGGAGGCTTATCGCCGAAAGGGCGTGGCCGCGCTCGTCTGGCTGACTGGCGACATCGAAGGGAGAATCATCTTTGATCTCGATCCGGCCACTGCCCGGCGCGTTGCCAGCCTCTTCGCTGGGTCCGAATTGCCCGAAACGGACAATCTGGTGCCCGAAGCGGTCTGTGAATTGGCGAATCAGGTCATCGGGAATGCCGTCGCCTTTTTGAACGATCAGGGTTTCCACTTCCGCGTGCATCCTCCAGCCCTGCTTACTTCCGAACACGGCTCCAAAAGCACAGAAGATACCGAGGCCATGGTTCTATGCTTCGAAACCTCCAGCGGAAACATCTTCATGAACATCGCCCTGCGATATAAGAAACAGCAGGCCGTAGCGGCGGGGTAAGAGCGTGCGTAGGGCCGAAGTCGCGATGGCTTGCGTTTTCACGATTTCTCCTTGGTAACCCGAGCAAATGCTTTGACACTGCCGGTAGACCCTCCTAAACTTGCTTTCATGGAAGTAAACCTACGTCCCGAGATGGAATCCCGGCTCCAGGAGCTCGCCGCCAAGACCGGGCGTGCGCCCAACGATCTGGTTGAAGAGGCGATGGCCGGGTATCTTCAAGAGCTCGCTGAAGTTCGGGAAATGCTGGATGGGAGATACAACGATCTCGAAAGAGGGAATGTAAAGCCCCTAGACGGCGAAGAAGTGTTCACTGCTCTTCGGCGCAAGAGCGGCCAGGATGCCCGCCGTGATCGCCGCTCGTAAGCAATGAGTGGATTCGTCCTCCACCCTGACGCCGCTAAAGACATTGATGATATCTGGCAATATATCGCCGCCGATAATCTAGATGCCGCTGATCGCGTGCTCGAACAGATTTACGAAGCAATTCTGTCTCTCGTCACTTTCCCTCACCAAGGCCATCGTCGCGAAGACTTAACTTCCAAACCGGTCCTGTTTCAGTCGCTCCGAGACTATGTTATTGCCTATGTTCCTGGGGAGAAGCCTCTGGCCATAATCGCCGTGCTCCATGGTCGCCGCAATCCCCATGTAATTGCAGCGTTGCTCCGCGGTAGAGAGAGCAAGAATATGGTTTAAAGATTCTTTCTCAAGGTTAAAGAGTTTCGTGGACCATCAGGCGGAGTGGAAGAAGATCATGTCTCAATGGATTGGATCAACGACATTATGACTCGATCTCTCTATGATTTTCCAGTCGCCTTCACGGAGTAGCCAACACAAATACTGGGGCTTGCGCGGGCGGCAGTCCCGCGGTTGACGGCGCGGGCGGGAAAGAACTCACTGGGGATTGAAGACTCTTAATGACCGTATTTGGCGGATACGGCTCGCTGCTGGTGGGAACGGCGCTGATTACTGTCGTACTTCCGGCGTCACAGTTTGCCACATAAACTCTTGAACTGTCCCCGGCGGCGGCTATCGAGAGGCGGAATCGAACTGCGCCTTGCAGCGCCACCGGGCCTGGGGCCCCACAGCCCGTCGCATTTGT
>DASYGR010000414.1:0-8796 GCA_035999525.1 Terriglobales bacterium | reverse complement strand
CCTGCAAGGCCGCTTGCTGGAGTTGCCGCTCCGCCTCCTCGCGGACCTGACTTTCCAAATCAGGATCGGGGGATGAGAACAGGCCTGTGTCGCGAGAGTAAACGCGGGTCTTGGCATTATCTATCCGCGTGCTAAACACTTCGGCGGCAGGCACGTGGACTGAAATATTGACACCTCGCACCGTGACGTCACTGGGCTGAATTTTTGCGAGGTCAACGCCGGCGATAACCTCACCATGCGCAATAAGTAGAATGCGATCGCCAATAAGAAACTTTGGCAGATAGGGATTGCCACGCTCACCAGAAATAATTTTGTCCATGGTGTAACTGATGGTTTCAAGACGCCGCAACTGTTGTATCTGGTGAACGACCGTTGGTTGATCCACATTGAAGGCAATGTGACCACTTCGAATCAGCTTTAGTAGTTGGAGGAGGCTTGTTCCGGGCATCGCAAACATCCCAATAAGTCCGAGCACGAGGAGGGCAGCAATGCCGATGATGGGTGTAGAAACCCTCTTCTCCCGGTGAAACTGATTTGCTGGCGGCACCATTTCCACATGACTACTGTACCGGAAAGTTGAGTTGAATTATCGTGCGGTCCACGTGGAGCGAACTCGCACAGGCCTTTTCCACATATCCAATACCAAGCTTAAAGTTACAGACCAATGTTGCCGATAGGTTGATTGCGGGCAATCCTTGGCTGATACATTCACACACGCGGTTGAGTCGTCGTATACGCGCCGCTGGTGGCGGTATAGAGTTAATGTGCCCATCCGGGTCATTGTGCGCGATGTCACGAAAACTACGATTGTTTCGGGAAGAGCATTCTCACTGAGCGACGGCGGGATGGGCATGTTTGCAGGCACCGAATTGAATCTGGGCGATCAGATGGCCGTGGAATTCACCCCGCCGTATTCATCGCCTCCCATCAGAGTGCAAGGCAAGATCTGCAATCGCACCGGGTACAACTATGGCGTCGAATTTGTTACTGAGAGTAATAGCCAAAAACAAGATGTCGCGGCGCTCTGCCAGCATCTATCTGGCCTGGTAGCGACCTATGCCGAAAATTTGTAGCCCAATGCAGCCCTTCACGACATCGTGAACCGCACGGTTATTTGCGTCTCCACCTCTACTGGTTCCCCATTCAGCAGATAAGGGCGGTAACGCCATTGTTGGACGGCATCCACCGCAGCTTTGACCAGAAGCGGATTACCGCTAATCGTGTGCAGGTTCTCGATGCGTCCGTCTTTGCCGATCACTGCCTGCAAGATCACCTCGCCCTGCACTCCTGCTGCCTGTGCGAGCCTCGGGTAAATAGGTTTTACATCGCGGATCAGCAAACCCTGAGCGACTCCGCCCGACACTCGCCAGCGCGTGGGCTGGGTTTTCTGAATCGTTGGCGTAACCGATATCTCCGGGTGAAGGAGCGCGGACATTTGAGGATCTTCAGTGTGGGCGCCTGCAATTCCAGTGGGGTCGGGAGGGCCAGAGTTCCCGCTTATTCGTGTCGGAGGAAGATCGTTAAATTGGTCAATCGCCGTTGGGACACTTTGCGGGACTTGGATTATTTCAGAACGTGTCTCATCTTGATGCTGGTGCTGAATGGCCGGCGTGGTTTCGTTCTGGACCGTCCGTGGTACCGGAAAAATCTCTACGATCTTTTTCAAAGCGGGAAATGGAAGTGCATCCGGGAACAGCATTGGCAGCACGATGAGAGTCCCGACAAGAAAAGTTTGGATAGTCAGGGAAACAAGCGCGGTCCACCCGCGGGGGTAACGCTGAGTTTTGGAAGTGAAAAGACTGTCTTCGAACATACGCCCTCCTGGACTCGATAAGAGTCCCCTATCTCTTTGTGGGAGCGGCCCACGTTGGCGCATGCACTACTACAATAGACACCGAATGTTACGGAAATGGCTGGAGAATTTGAGAAAAGAGAAAAAGGCGATCGGTGTGAAAATCGGATGGGATTGAAACTACTACAGCCAGCCTTTGGTTCGGGCGATCCTGGCGGCTTCTGTCCGATTCGCTGCGCCAAGCTTGCTGATTGCCTCGGATAAATAGTTGCGGACGGTTCCTTCTGAGAGTCCCAGATCATTGGCTATGTCGAGGCTCGTAACACCATCGCCGGCGAGGCGTAACACCTGGCGCTCGCGATCAGTCAGGGGATCGGGATCTCCCCATGCTTCGGTCGCCAGCTCGGGATCAATTACCCGCAACCCCTGCTGGACGCGCCGGACGGCTTCGGCCAGTTCTTCCGCCCGCATGTCTTTTAATAGATAGCCGGAGGCACCTGCATCTAGAGCTCGCCTCAGATAGCCAGCGCGCGCGAACGTCGTCAAAATAATTACCCGGGTGTCTTTATGCTGCCGTTTCAATTCAACGGCGACATCAAGTCCGGTCATCTCCGGCATCTCGATGTCGGTGATAAACACATCGGGCTTATGAGCCAGTACGGCGCGTAAAGCCTCTTTGCCATTTTTGGCGCGGGCCACTACCGTGATGTCGCCTTCGATCTCGAGCAAAGCGGCGAGCGCTCCCAGTACCATGCCTTGATCCTCGGCAATGACCACTCGAATCTGCTTCCGACTGGTTTTCGGAATCGTGTTCATGGCCGGCGAATTCACTGGGCGCCGTTCGCTTTCGCTGGAGTCAGTGGAAATTGAATCACCAGACGGGTTCCAGCACGGGTTTCCCGGACAAAAGTGCCGCCCAGAGCTTCAATCCGTTCGCGCATGCCACGCAATCCATTGCCCTCGATCTGAGTTCCGCCGCGTCCATCATCCTGAATTTCCAACAGGCAATTCCCATTTTGCGGGGCCAAACGTAGTTGACAATTGCGAGCCGATGCATGACGTACCACATTCGTAACCGCCTCCCGCAGTACGAGAGCAACTACGCTTTCTTGAACCGGCGTGAGAAGGACTTGTGCTTCTTCAGACTTTAGCGAAACTCCTGCTGTTTCAAGCGTCGCCTTGGCCTGCTTGATCTCAGCTTCAAGGCTATGAGCGCGATAACCGCGGATGGTGCTGCGAACCTCGGCCAAGGCGGTGCGGGAAGTACTCTCGACATCGGCAATTTCGGATTTGGCGCGAGCGGGATCAATGTCAATCAGCTTTCCCGCGAGTTCTGATTTCAGAATGATTACGGACAGCGTATGGCCGAGCACGTCGTGCAAGTCCCGCGCAATTCTTTCGCGTTCAGCAACCTTCGCAAGGTGCTCAATCTCCTCGCGCGCCATTCGCAGCTTTTCATTGGCCCGATTCCTTTGGGCAAAGAAGATATTCGCCGCACCTATAACCATGGAAAAGAAGCCTGACCAAAATAAGAAATACCACGGGGTATGTAAAATCCAGGTTTCTAGACCGGCTATCGCTAGGACTGCCAATAGAAGTTTGACAGCCGACCGTTCAGTGTTCACCACAAAGGGTATGAAAGCTGCGGCATAAATGAAGAAACAGGCCGCGCCGAGGTTATATGGCGCGAAGATGACTCCGAGAGTCAGAATGCCGCCAACGCATATAAGGTTCCGAGGCCGCTTCAGCCAGAACATGCCGAAATAGAAAGCCAGGAATACGACAACGCCCAGGATCGTTGCGATCCATTCCCTTCTCCCAACGTGCTCGGCGAAGGGATGCTCAAAGAAAAAAATCAAGTACACGAGCCAGATGTATATGACCCACCCCGGTTCGCCTCTGTTGGGAAGAAGTGATCTCATATGCGCAATTCTAGGCTACCCCTTCTTGTTCTCTTCAGTTAGTGTCTCTTCTGCTGTTGAGGAATGCAATAAAGAGACTCAATAGCGCCGATAGGGGAAGGAGAACTATCAGCAAATCCAGTCTTCCGAGGCTTGCCAGCCACACGAGCGAGGCCCCGCAAAGCGTCCATCCGAGGAGTTTATTTTTGTTTTGCATATTGTCTCCTTGAAAATCAAAGCTAAATTCTCTTAGCCGTATGTCTTCCCTTCATCGCGCTGGAACCCAAGCCGCGCTATTCCAAGGCACAAAAATGTGAAACCCGCCAGGTATTCCCAGTGGGTTGAGATCGTTCCTTGCCCCGAGCCTCCCACAGTTTGCAAGGCGAGTTGCGCCAGGTGATAAGGCGGCAAAACAGTAGCTAGTTTTTGCAGAAACTTTGGCAGGAACGCGAGAGGAATCCAAAGTCCGGAGGCAAACGAAATAGGCAGATAAATTATATTGACCAGGGCGGGGGCAGAATTCGGGCCGGCGAAATATCCAATCGCAAGGCCCATGGCGCAGAAAGGAATCGCCCCCAAAATCAAGACCGCGAGCAGCTTCAGGGCTGAGAGTAAGGCGATGTGTACCCCGCCAAATGCTATGCCCAAAATAAGAAGCAGCAAAATTATGATTGATCCAAAAATCATACTTGCCACAAACTTCGCGAAGAAATATGCAAAAGGCGGCATCGGGCTGGCACGCTTTACTTGCATCCATCCCAATCCGCGTTCGGAGGCAACGCCGACCCCATTCGCAAATAGGGAGGCGCCCATCACTCCGAATGTCCCGTAGCTCGCGATCAGGTATGTGCTCACGCTTAGTTGCCCAATTGTGCCTTGCCGGTTCATCAGCAATCCAAACAGGACATAAAACATCACGGGGAACAGCACGGTTGACAATGAATAGACCGGAATGCGGAGGTATTTCAGGAATTCATATTTGGCTTCTTTCAGGTAAACGGCGAGACCATGATTGAATCGCCGGGACGAAGCCACAGAAGTAAGAGTTGCAGAGGTAGTCGCCATTTCAGTTGCTCCCTGACGTTGCTTGTTGAGACTGGGTGTGGTCTTTGTTGTGGTCTTCGGTGAGGGCGAGAAATGCTTCTTCTAACCCGGCACTGGTGACTTCGATCCCTGAGATTTCCGAATCAGAGGCCAAAAGCTGCCGAAGAACCGGCTCCGCCTCGGTGGCCTTGATTTGCAGCGCTTCCCGGTCCTGAAGGACTGCCACTACGCCCGGCATCCGCTGCACGGCATCAATCGAAAGACGGGTCACGCAACGAATCTGCTTGCCGGCACTTCGCGCCTTAATCTCTGACGGAGTGCCTTCAGCAACTATCACACCTCGATTGATTACGACCACGCGCGTAGCCAGTGCGTCGGCTTCCTGGAGATAATGCGTTGTGAGCAGGACGGTCTTTCCTCGTGCTAACAATTTTCGGATCTGTTCCCAGAGCAATCTTCGCGCTTCCACGTCGAGGCCCACGGTTGGTTCGTCAAGAAATAGCAGATCTGGATTGCCGCAGATCGCCAGCGCGAATAGCACGCGCTGCCTCTGTCCGCCCGAAAGCTCGCCGAACTCGCGGTTTTTGATTGACTCAAGGCCCGCAATGGCCAAAGTTTCAGACATGGGCAATGGATTCAAATAGTATGAGGAAAAAAGGTCAATGTGCTCTTTCACGCGGAGCGTCTCGGGAACTTTTGCGACCTGTAGCATGGCTCCGGTCCGCATACGAAACTCGGCTTCAACTGGATTTCCTCCGAATACGCTCACGTTGCCGCTTGTGGGTTTCGCCAACCCAAGAAGCAACTTAACCGCCGTAGTTTTGCCCGCACCATTGGGACCGAGTAGTGCCAATAACTCGCCGGCATGAATAGCGAGGTTTACGTCTTTTAACGCTTGCACTTCACCATAGTTCTTACTCACGCGATTCAGGGATGCTACGACGGGGCTCGGTTTATGCTCCATCGGTTCAGGCTCTTGCAGGCTTCTTAGTACGGTCGCGCTCATTCTGGAGTCCCTCATCTGCCGGTCTTTTCCGCTGGTCTTTCCTGCTGCTTTTTGGCAGTGGACTCATGTTCAAACAATTGAGGTTTCAACGCCAGTGGTGATCATCACCCGCTGGTCGTGACAAATGTCACACAGGCGGGATTGCAGTTGCGTATGATGTCGAGACCGAAGTCTGGTACGGGACATCCCCTGATAGAGCTTGGTATCTTTATGAGTGCGTTCGGTTGAGGCATCCTTAGAGAACATGGCGAGCAAGAAGTTGTCTAAAATCCGCGCCGGAGTAGATGTTGGGAGCCTGACCGATGTCGGCTGCCATCGAGAAAACAACGAGGATCGCTACGAATATTGGGAGCCCGCCAGCGATGCGGAATTCGTACGCAAAGGGCGGCTGGCGATTGTCGCGGACGGTATGGGTGGGTATGAAGGTGGACAAGAGGCCAGTCGTATCGCGGTTCAAAGCGTCAAGCAAATATATTCCGGAGATGGCGTTCCAGATCCTCAATCGCTTCTGAATGCGGGAATACGGGCCGCGCACCAACAAATCCTGCAATACGCGAGTGAGCATCCCGGTCTTTCGGGGATGGGAACCACGTGCACTGCGATGGCGGTGGTTGGCGCGCATCTTTATTACGCGCATGTGGGGGACAGCCGCCTATATCTCATTCACGAAGGGATAATTTCTCGAATTACACGGGATCACTCATATGTGAATCGGCTCGTCGAGACCGGGCTTATTAGTTCGCAAGAAGCCGAAAACCACCCGCACCGCAATATCCTGACGGCGGCCGTGGGTGCTGGGAACGAAATCAGCCCGGAGTATCCGGCGAATCCAATACTGCTGGTCAGTGATGACATTTTGTTGCTTTGCACCGACGGCCTATGGGGAGTGGTGACTGACGAGGATATTCAGAAGGCAGCGAGCGAAAAGCAGCCGCAATCCGCTTGCGAGAGCCTGGTGAGACTCGCCAAAGAGCGAGGAGGACCGGACAACATAACTTTGATGATTCTCCGGATCAAGGACCAGCCTTAGAAATACTCTCGATTTGTTCCCAGGAATTTCCGTTCGATTGTGAAACGTTCTTCTGCTTCTTTGCTCTGGTTCTTTGCTCTAGGCTTTGAGCAATCTCTCCATCCTGAATATAAAAGACTGAAAACAAGCGAATAAATTCGTGTGGCGATACGGCGGAGACTGGCCTTTGAATTGCAATGCCCTCTATGTCTATAAACTCTAGTATATAGATAGGGTTTATGGCATAATATTGGAATTATGAAGATCTCTCAAAAAGGGTTGTACGCGCTTCAGGCAATGATGATGCTCGCCCGCCATCATAATCAGGGGGCAATTCGCATCCGGGACATTGCGTACGAAGAAGTTTTGCCGGAAAAATTCCTGGAGCTGATTCTGCTCGAACTGAAAAATGCCCGCATGGTGGACAGCGTTCGCGGGGCAAAAGGCGGTTATCAGCTTCGCCGGCCGCCATCCGAGATTCGTCTGAGTGAGATCATCCGGCTTGTGGATGGACCCTTAGCTCCTTTTGGAGACGCCGAGCAGCTGAGGAGTCTTATTGATCGTGACGCCAGTCATCGCTCCCTTTATAAAGTGTTTCTCCAAGTTCGCGACGCCGCTGCCAAGATTCTCGAAAGTACAACGTTGGCGGACATTATCGGATACGAATCGGTTGAACCCAGACGGCGAAAAAAGAAAAAGCACGAAGCGTCCCGGGTATTGCCGATGGTCGCGCATAGCGGTGCGAAAAATGATTAAGCCGCTTTTGGCAATCGTTTTGTTGACGACCCTCTATCCCATCATTGCTCTGGGGCAGACCGTGATCCGCGTCGGGGCTTTCCCCAATATCACCCATGCCCAGGCAATGATCGGCAAGCGAAATGGATGGTTCGATAAAGCCATGGGACCCGGCGTGAAAATCATGTGGACGAGTTTTAACGCGGGTCCCTCAGCGATCGAAGCATTGTATTCAGGCGCAATTGACATGGCATATGTGGGTCCAAGTCCCACCGTTAACGGATATGTGCACTCGAATGGGGAAGCGCTCCGCGTAATCGCGGGTGCAGCGAGTGGAGGGGCGGCGCTCATTGTCCGAAATGATTCCGAAATCAATAAACCGGAAGACTTTCATGGAAAACGGGTTGCCTCGCCGCAGCTTGGAAATACCCAGGACGTTGCTTTGAGGGCATGGCTTAAGACAAATGGTCTAAAGACAACCGACAAAGGTGGCGACGTGCAGGTAGTGCCGCTCGCCAATCCCGACCAACTTACATTATTTCTAAAAAAGCAGCTGGATGCCGCATGGGCTCCCGAACCGTGGGCGACGAGGCTGATTCATGAAGGGAACGGCCACTTATTTTTGGATGAGCGGGATTTGTGGCCTCAGAAGCGATTTATAACCACCAATTTGGTCGTTAGCGCCAAGTTTCTGCAAAGCCATCCCGACGTTGTAAAGAACTGGATTCGTGCCCACGTAGAGCTCACTGATTGGATACAGAGTCACATTCCAGAAAGCAAAAAACTCATCAATGAGCAAATTCAGCAGGAGACCGGAAAGGCTCTTTCTCCAGAGATTCTGAATGATGCTTTCGGACGATTGGAAGTCACTTACGATCCGGTCAAAAGTTCTTTGTTCGCTTCTGCGCAATTCGCCTTCGAAGATGGTTTTCTTGGGAAGAAGATGCCTGATCTGTCTGGAATCTACGATCTGTCCCTTTTAAATCAGGTTTTGGTAGAGAAAGGCAGAAAGGTCATTCCATGAACCCGAATCGGCGATTGCAAGCGACGCTCTCACAGCGAACAATTGTTACCAGCGTTCCTCATATTAAAAGCGCAGCGGCAACTTTGTTGCCGTATCGAAGACGTGAGACCAATGCGGTTCCGCGGGTCGCGTTGGAAAATCTTTCCCTGGAATACAAGACCAATGATGGCTCGCAGTTGCTCGCGCTGGAAAATATCCAGATGGATGTACATCAAGGGGAATTTCTTTGCATTGTGGGGCCATCGGGCTGTGGGAAATCAACTCTGCTGCATTTAATTGCGGGAC
>DASYGR010000382.1:0-2825 GCA_035999525.1 Terriglobales bacterium | reverse complement strand
CAGATTTCCATTGTGATCGAAGGCGAGAGACCGGGCATGACTTTCATCGCTCTTGAAGAAGAGCTGGCCCTTGCCATCGGGGCCGACAGCGTAAACCTCTCCTTTGTCGCCGGTGGCGACGAAGAGGATGCCAGAAGAATCAAACGCGAGCGCCCAGATATATTTGGTTTTGGGATCGAAGAAGACGGTGTGCTTTCCATCGGGCGTGATTTTATAGACTTTGCCATCGGGAGATGTTGCGACGTAGATGTTGTCCTGTTTGTCGATCGCGAGGGCTTGAGCTGTAAGCTCGGTTGATTCGAAAACGGTGGCAGGCTTGCCGGAGTCGTCGAGGCGCAGAACCTTGGCGTCAGAGCCGCCCGCGGCATATACGCGCCCGTGAGAATCCACGACCAATGCCCAAACATAGGCGAGGTTGGGATCGGCGAAGGACTTGAATTCCGGCGCAGGTATAAGGGTGCCGTCGCTGCGGAGAGCGACACCTTTGTGCGTGCCCTTTTCGAATTCCGCGAAACTGGATTGTTCCCAGAAGCGCGTGTGCTCCGCGCGTGCCGCAACCGCTCCAAACAAGGCCACAGAGAGAATCGAAACGAGTATGGCTCGCCGCATCAGGTGTCTCGCAGTCTTTAAGTATTGGGTCAGTTTGAATTTTGACTTCTTGTGTCACGATTAAGAAAATTCAAACTGACCTACTATCCAATCCTTTTATTTACCGTGTTGTTCGCTGAATTCACTTAATCGTAATCGAAAGATACTGCTGGCCCGTGATGACTTGACTCATGCCGACGGAATGCTCGCCGATGACTGACTGGAAGAGCATTTGGGCTCCGCCGGGAACGCGATGCTGATCGAAGACATTGACCGCGGAAGCAGGCACATTGGGAAGCTCTTTGTCTTCGACGAGCAGGGTCGGGGAATTCTGGAGCAGTGTTACGTACAAATGATCGTTTTGCCGTTCCCTGTTAATGACGCGGATCAACTCGTCAAGACTCTGCAACCGCTCTCCGCCCGCGCCAGGAAAAAGTTCGCGCATGCGATTGAGAGAGGAGGCGTCGCTAACAAGAATTTGTAGATTGCCGCGGGCAGCCTGGGCGGGAATGGTAAAAGGGACTTCTTGAATGAAGGGAGCGCCGCGGTAGGGGCGCAGCAACACTTTGATGCGAACTGTTTCGCCGGGCTGAGCTTCGCTCTTGTTGCTCCAAGCGCCGTCGATTGCGGCCCAGCGGTTCTCGGGACGGCTGGTGACGTTGAGAGTGACTTTTTCGACCTTGGGCTGCTCGTAGGGGTTCGCGTAGATACGGGCGAAGGAGGAAGCCACGGCGATAGCCAGTTGGTAACCGTCTGGAACGGAAGCGTCGGTTGGAGGGTACATGTCACGAAGCTGAACAGCCGGGTGGCCGACGAGATCGATGTGGCCGTCGAGCTCAAGCGTGGTGCCCTCAGTATAGGCGGTGTTTGAGACGATGCCGTTGAAGGCCGAAAGGGCGACGAGTAGGGGCGTCAACTTCGGATTCTGGACGACGTTAAAGTGAAAATGGCGCTGTTCCGTGGGAGTGGTGACGTTCACTTCGACAGGAAGCGTGGCCGGAGAGGCGCCGAGGCGGCCTACGACGGCGGTTACGCGGTCTTCCGTGATGGTGCCGATAGGCCCGCCGGAATTCATAATTTTTGTGGACTCGAGGGACGAAGCGAGCGTGGTGACTACGTGGCCGCGAGTCATAGGCAAAGCGACAGAACCGAAGCCGAAAAGAGGATGGCCGCAAACAAAGACTTCGTCGCCGACGATGGCAGTGACGCTGCACCCGGCGTCGAGAGAGAGATCGCCGGAAACCAAATCCATGCCAACCATGTCGCCGGGTTTGAGCTGCGCGTCGTCGGGGCGCGCGGCAGTGGTGCCGCCTGCCATTGCGCTCATTCCGAAAGCTTGGAGTTGGCTGCTAAAAAGGGCGAGCGTTTGGGGCATCACGCCGGAAAAAATGAGAGGCGTTTCAATGGGAACGAGGAATTTTCCGTCACCGAGAGCGACTCTTTCGGGAAAAGCGTCAAATTGCAAGCCATCAGGCGACGCGGCAGGCGTTCCGTTACCGTTTCCGGCAGGCTTCGCCATTGCCTTCTGGATATCGAGCATGTTTTGGATGGGCGTGACGCCGGCAATAGCGTCTTTGGTAAAGCTGCCGATTTTAAGAGAAATGGCGCCCGCGAGTTTGCCGTCGAAGTAGACGGGGCTGCCACTCATTCCAGCTACCACGCCGGTTTTCGCTACATCGGCGCCGGAGAGCTCGACGAGAATGATGTCCTGCTTCGGGCCCATGGCGTTTTTGAGCACGCCGAGGACGGTCACATCCATTTTTTCAACTTGGTCGCCCGTAAAGATGGTGTAGGCGACGCCTTTCATTCCCGTATGAATATCACTGAGAGGAAAAATGACGGGATTCTCCGCGCCGAAAACCGGGACGGCAAGACAGAGAGCCAACAGACAGGACAACAGAAGGCTGGGACGGAGACGCATAAGACTTTTCATCATAGCGTGCGTTGCAACGCGAAGCAAACCGGACGTGTTACTGATGTGATTCCGGGGTAACGGCAGGGCTGAGGTTCCTTGTCGAGTCATATTCAAGTTATGGAGCGCATTCTATTGGACACCAATGGGAGCCGTGGGGTTGTTTCGCGGCGCGTGCTACTATTTTGGCGTGACGAAAAAGCGCATCACTCCGGCGAAGGCGTTTGGCGGCGTGCTCCTGGTGCCCGGGGACAAATCCATTTCGCACCGGTATGCGATTCTGGCATCGCTGGCCGAGGGGAGCAGCGAGATTTTCAATTTTTCC
>DASYGR010000338.1:0-21013 GCA_035999525.1 Terriglobales bacterium | reverse complement strand
TGCGCGAGATCGAAAAAGAAACCATTGCGCGGACACGCCGTTCGCTATTTGGAAATCAGACCTACGCCGAGTATCGGCTATTTCTCACGCCGTTGATTTTCAGCGACGACGGTCGTGACATTTACCTTAACGCCGAGCACTATGTAATGATCGGCAATTTCGATCGCGATCCGGATCGCTTTTGGAATAGCCGACGCATGGCCTGCGATTTGCTCCAACTGATCGGCCTCGGACCGGAAGCCGGCGACGACGCTGTATTAGAGACCTGGCTGAATGTCCCAGAAAATGCCGAAGTCCTCGTTGGGTCGGGAATTCCCGACGATTCCACACCAGAGGGTCAGTCTCAGAAAATCCGCTTGATGGCATGGCGGGAACTGCTGGAACGCGAACAGGCGATGGACCATGTGATCGCGTCCTATGAAGTCGTGCCGCTGCTCAATGAATATTCGCCGACCATCAATGCTCAACAGTTAAAGAACGCCCTGATCTCAAGAGATGAAAGAAGCCGCGTTGAAAAGCTTATTGCCGAGCATGGAAAACTTTCTCCGGGAAGTTTTTCCGCGGCGTTGACTCGAGTGGCAAATTGCCGGGGAGACGAACAGACAAAAATTGCGGGCCGATTTTTAAGGGACTTCTTACGGCATCACCGCGATGTGCGGCGGCTTGAAGTTCTCAACGAAGCGCTGAATCAGGTGAACATCCTCTCCAGCGAAAAGATGCGGGATCTTTCCGCGATGAATGGCACCTTATACGAATATCTGTTGCAGCACGAACAAAAACCGGTCGAAGATCGCGTGTTGCGCCATGTGGTCGTAAAGGCGGACGTTCGCGATTCGTCCCTGCTTACGAAGTCTTTGTTGGCGCGGCAAATGAATCCCGCTTCGTATTTCAGTCTGAATTTCTATGATCCGGTCAACAAGCTGTTAGGCAAATATGGCGCTACTAAAGTGTTCATCGAGGGCGATGCGATCATTCTTGCGCTTTTGGAACGTGAAGCCGAACCGGAACTAGCCGTCAGTAAAGCCTGCGTATTGGCCCGCGAGATGCTCGAAATCGTGCGTGGCTACAATCAGCTGCTCGAACGCGCCGGTCTTCCGACTCTTGAATTGGGCCTTGGTATTTCCTACCAGAATTCGGCGCCGGTGTATCTCGCGGATGGCGCACAGCAGATCATGATCTCCGACGCGCTCAACGAGAGCGACCGGCTCTCATCCTGCGATAAGCGGATTCGGAAGGCCTTGCAGACAGTCGCTGTCCCGTTCAACGTCTATGCCTTTCAAACGGTCAGTGAAAATAGCGATGGAGAGAATCCTGACGAATTTCTCCTGAAATATAACCTCGGGGGAATTCGTATCAGCGAAGCTGCTTTCAAGAGACTGCAACAGGAAATTTCGCTTGAACCCGTAAGCACGTCCTTCCCACGACTATGGAATGTCGAACAGGTTCAGCTTCATAGCGGCCTTGTTCCCCTGGGCAGCGGAATTTTTCGCAAGGTTGTCATTCGATCCAGCAGGATCCCCACTATTGACGCGCGGACTTTCACTTGGAAAGGCTGGACCGACCGCTGGTTTTACGAAATGTGCTCGAATCCCGCCATCTACACCGAGATTGAAGCCAAAGCAGTCGCGGCGAAGTAGTTCTCGGGCCGATCTTTTCAGGCCGAATCGGTAACTAAGAAATTGAAACGCGGGAAATTATTGGCCTGCCCGAATTGGCGAGATAAGAAGCCGTCCAACCGCTTTCTTCTTCGCGTCCTGCTTGTCATGCTGGTAGGAAAGATCGAGGGAGCCCTCAACCGTCGCCGAAGCGTCCACCAGAGTTGCTGCAAGCGCACGAAAAGCCCGGCTGATGTCCTGATTATCCTGAAACGTTACCGGCACTCCCTTATCAATGGCTGGCGATACCATTTGATAATTGTTGGGCAGCTTCCAAAGCAGCTTGCAGTTTGTTGATTTCTCGATGTCTTCATCATTGAATCCGGGAATCTTCTTATAGCGGTTCAGAACCAGGCGGACCCGATCCCGCCCGGCGCCCTCTTCCAGGAACGTGCGGATCCGGTTCGCGCTCCAAAGAGACACGACATCCGCTTGCGCAACCATCAATACCGCGTTGGATAAATCGCAGAGGAAGCGTTCAGTTTGGTCTTTGCGTCCCGAGCAGTCCACGATCACGTATTTGAAATGAGTTACCAGCAGATCAAACAGGCGGGCAAGTTCCACGGACGTCGGAGAAAGTGAACTTGGTTGCTGAGGTCCAGCGAGCAACTGCAAACCACCTTTGCAGGCTGTCATCAGGCCGTCGAGCAGGGAAGAATCGAGCCGATGCAAATTCTGCAAAGCGTCGATGACGCCAAAGGTTGGCCGCACGTTTAGGTGAAGAGAAGCGTGGCCGAGCGGAGCAAAATCTACCAAAAGCACGCCACCTTGAGCTTCCTGAAGTGCAATCGCAGTATTCACCGCCACCGTCGTTGCTCCAGCGCCGCCCTTCGCGTTGGTCACTACAAACACACGCGCCCGTCCGGCGGACGTTCGAGTCTTGCTGCGGGACGAAGTGAAGCGGTCGAAAGCCTCAACCACAGCTTCCGCGCTTGCGTTACGCTCGAGGTACTCGCGCGCGCCTGCCCGCATCGCGGCCACGATCGTACCCGGATCATTCATCGAGCCCACAGCAAAAATTGCGACATCGGTAGTGTTGGCGTGGATCAGTTCAATGACGTCAATGGCGCGTTTTACATTGCCCGGATCAATATCCACCACCACGACTTCGGTGCGAACATCTTGGAGCTGGCGCAGGATCGGATCGGTTGCGCTGACAGGAAAACCCACGTGGCTGAAGACGCTGCGTCCACTTTGAGTACTCTCGACGCGATGCTGCAGAGAGGCCTGCCGTTCTTTATCTTCCGTCAAAAACGTAACTGCTAGGCCTTGCATTCGGGGAGCCTCGTTATGATCGCCACTAAATGAATGGTATGAACGGAGGGCATCCATGCCAAGTGACTTTTGTAATCGCAAATCAGACAAATACCCCCTTGAGCCATAATCCTTATCGCTAAGTTAGGAAGTTATTGGACAGATGCAGCGGCGGGCGGGGATTCCCGGAGCGAAGCACCGTCCTGGAGACCCTATTCTATGCAAAAGTGATGAGGTTGGAAAGCCCGCTATGTGAAAATTTGCGCCTTAAACCAATCGAGAGTGCATAAATGTCGTTGTGACCTTCCGTGGTTCTGTTTGAAAACGAGTTCAAATGCCGAGGAACAACGTAGCTTCCGCCATTTCTGCGTTAGCATCATAGCAGCCTAATGAACGTGAGCCGCCCCGATATCTCGAAAACGATCAGAGAAGAAACTTCCAACACACTCGGTTCCAGCGTTGCGGGCGGCAGCGTCCTTTCCGCTACATTCCGCGCTCTGCGTCATCGTAATTTTCAGTTATTTTTCGGCGGACAACTCATCTCACTCATTGGAACATGGATGCAGAGCATCGCCGAGGCGTGGTTGGTTTATCGCCTGACCGGATCGTCGCTGCTTCTGGGACTAGTAGGATTTTCAAGTCAGATTCCGGTATTCCTCGTGGCGCCAATTGGGGGTATCGTTGCCGATCGACTCAACCGTCAGCGCGTTGTAATCGGAACCCAACTCGCATCCATGAGTTTGGCTCTGATTTTCTCGATTCTGACCCTTACTCACCTGATTCAAATCTGGCATATTTTCGTACTCGCGGCCTTGTTGGGAGTGGTCAACGCCTTCGACATTCCGGCACGTCAATCCTTCCTGGTGGACATGGTCGGCAAAGAGGACTTAATGAACGCCATTGCGCTGAACTCATCCATGTTCAACGGGGCGCGAATTATCGGTCCGGCGATCGCGGGAATCCTGATAGCAAAAATAGGCGAGGGCTGGTGCTTTTTTGGCAACGGCATCAGTTATCTTGCAGTGATTGCCGGGCTCTTGATGATGCGGCTGGATCGTCCCACCTTCCGGCCCGCTAAAGGATCGCCGCTGGCAAACATTATTGAAGGATTTCGTTTTGCGCGAAACACCTCGCCAATCCGCGCTCTGCTGCTGCTGTTGGGGCTGGTCAGCCTTGTCTCCATGCCTTATACGGTGCTGATGCCAATATTTGCCGACAGAATCCTTCATGGAGGAGCTCGCGGTCTCGGCATATTGATGGGCGCAACCGGAGTCGGCGCACTGCTCGGCGCATTGACGCTGGCGACACGCACGGGAGTGCGCGGTCTCGGACGATGGGTGGCATTTTCCTGTGGCGGCTTCGGACTGACCCTGGCATTGTTTTCCTTCTCCCGCAATTTCTACCTTTCTACAGCACTGTTGGTTCCGGTCGGCTTCTGCATGATGCTGCAAATGTCGTCTTCCAATACGTTGATTCAAGCCATGGTGCCGGATCGATTGCGCGGCAGAGTGATGGCGCTCTATTCCATGATGTTCATGGGAATGGCGCCGTTTGGAGCGTTGTTGGGCGGCGCTTTAGCCGACCGCATCGGCGCCCCGCATACCATTGCAATGGGATCGGTCGCATGCGTGGGAGGTGCGGTGATTTTCGGAATCAATCTGCCAAAGATTCGCGTCGAGGCCCGGCGCCTGATCATCGCCCAGACCATGGCCGGTGGAGAGCCGTCGGTAGAGATGACGGCCAGAGTAGTCGAAGATTGAAACTCATTGTCATCCTGAGGCAGCGGAGACGTTCGCGAGCGAAACGTTTCCCAACGAAGGATCCCTGCCTCCCGGAATGCACTGTGAAATCGCAATCTTTGCGAGAAATGGAAGCCAATCCCAGTTTCGTCTGACATTTGTCAGCCTTGTGCAGTGACGTTCCACACTGGTGGGTTTTCCCCGTCTGCGGCAATCTCATAATCAGCATTGGTAATATGACAGTGCTAATCTCAAAAATCATTCATCAGGAGGAATTATGCGCATCTCTCGCGGACTAGCGGCTTTGTTTCTGCTTCTCGTATTTTCTTCACTTATGTTCGCTGCGGACCTCACAGGAAAATGGTCCGGACCCATGCAGGACGGTCGGGCCGTCTTCACTCTCAAGTCTGACAATAACGTGATCACCGGAACGATGTTGGGGATTGACGGGAAAGAATATCCCATCACCGATGGCAAACTGGATGGGGAGAACATTTCATTTACCGTGAACTCCCAATGGCAGGGAAATCCAGTCAAGCTATTGGTGAAAGGAACAGTTTCGGGTGAACAAATGAAACTGAAGATCGCCGCTGACAATGGCTATTGGAGTACCGACGCCACCGTACAGAGGGAATCCAAAAAGTAGCAAGACTCACGGAGGACAGTCGCGATCACGAAGGAATTGTATTGCGGTTGCTTAGGATCTCGTCATCTTCTCTGGCTTCATCAACTGATGGAATTCTTCCTCCGTGAGATATCCGAGCTTCAACGCCGCCTCCAGTAGGCTGGTCTTCTCGACATGCGCGGTGTGGGCGATCTTCGCGGCTTTGTCGTATCCGATTTTCGGCGCCAGAGCCGTTACCAGCATGAGCGAATTCTTCACATACCAGTCCACCTTCGTGCGATCAACTTCGATGCCTTGGATCATGTACTCGACGTAGCCGTGACAGGCGTCTGTGAGCAAGGTAACCGAATGCAGGAAGTTGTAGATGATTACCGGCTTGAAGACATTCAGTTCGAAGTTGCCTTGCGATCCCGCGAACCCCACTGCGGCAGTAGCGCCATGAACCTGCGCACACACCATAGTCATGGCTTCGCACTGCGTGGGATTCACTTTGCCGGGCATGATCGAAGAGCCAGGCTCATTTTCAGGAATAGACAGTTCACCCAACCCGCATCTCGGGCCGGAAGCCAGCCAGCGAATGTCGTTGGAAATCTTCATGAAAGACGCGGCCAGCGTTTCGAGAGCGCCCTGAGCGAACACGATCTCATCGTGCGCCGATAGCGCCGCAAACTTATTGGGATGTGAGCGGAAGGGAAGCACCGTGAGTTCGGCGATCTTCTTCGCGGCCCGCTCCGCGAACTCGGGCGGCGCATTCAGTCCCGTGCCGACTGCGGTTCCGCCGATCGCGAGGTCGTAAAGCCCGTCGAGCACGTGTTCCAACCGCTTGATGTCGCGGTCTAACAGTGACGCCCATCCGCCAAATTCCTGACCGAAGGTCAGGGGCACGGCGTCCTGCAAATGCGTGCGGCCGATCTTCACCACATCTCTGAATTCGTTGGCCTTGGCCGCGATTGCCGCGTGAACATTCTTAATTGCGGGTACCAGAGCGTTCTTCACTCGCTCCGCCGCCGCGATATGCATCGCTGTGGGAAACGTGTCATTCGACGATTGCGACATGTTGACATCGTCGTTGGGATGAATCGGCTTCTTCGATCCCATTACCCCGCCCGCAAGCTCGATGGCGCGGTTCGAGATGACCTCATTGACGTTCATGTTGGTTTGAGTGCCGCTGCCGGTCTGCCAAATACGTAAGGGAAAGTGGTCGTTAAGTTTTCCGGCGATAACCTCATCGGCGGCCTGAACGATGAGCTTTGCTTTATCGGCCGGAAGCTTGCCTAGATCCTGATTCACCAGCGCACAAGCTTTCTTCAGAATCCCAAAGGCGCGAATCAGCTCCGGCGGCATGATGTCGCGCCCAATGTTGAAATGGAGAAGCGACCGCTGCGTCTGCGCACCCCAATAGACATTGGCAGGGACCTCGATTTGTCCCATGCTGTCGGATTCGGTGCGGGTCCGCGTTTTGAATTCAGTAGTCGTCGCCATAAATCTTAACTTGATGAAACGTAAAAGTGTTAGAACGAGGGAGAACTCCGAATTATAACAATCAGATGGACTTGCGGCTTGCCCACTTCAACTCACCGGCCTCAAATGTACTATAACGTTTGACGTTACACGTGTTGCGTAATATAATCAGACTGTGATTAAGTCGTTCCGCTCCGCCGAAACCGGGCGACTGCACAATCGGCATCCAAGTCGCCGTCTTCAGGCCATCGAGCACATTGCGCGTCGGAAGCTTTGCCAATTGGATAGCGCCTCGGAGTTGCGAGACTTGGCGGCGCCACCCGGGAATCGCTTGCAGGCTTTGCACGGCGTTCGAGAGGGACAATACAGCATTCGCATCAACAACCGATGGCGACTCTGTTTCGTGTGGCGAGAAGGGAATGCGTACGACGCTGAGATTGTGGACTATCACTAGAGATTCATGAGCTGAGATATTTCTAGATCACGGTCTCATGAGATTGAGCGCAGGAGAGCGTATGGCTAAACCACAAAAACTTCTTCCTCCAATTCACCCCGGCGAAATTTTGCGGGCGGACTTCTTAGAGCCACTGCAACTGAGCATGAACCGACTGGCGCTAGATCTTCACGTGCCCGTGACGCGCATCACTGAAATCGTCCATGGACGCAGGGCGATGACGCCCGATACCGCTCTGAGGCTGGCGCGCTATTTCAACACTAGTGCACGCTTCTGGCTAAACCTTCAGTCAGCATATGACCTGGAAGCGGCTGAGGACGAGTTGGCGCGTACCATTCAACGCGAAGTGCGCCCGGCGGCGGCTTTGCTCGCAAGTTCCCGTTCCTGATCTGCTGCGGGTCTGGTATTTCGCGGCAACTCGATGCCTGGAGTGCGGAAACCGCAATCCCGCCAGTGAATCCGGCCAGCCAAATGTCGTCAAAGCTTGTGAAAATTCATAATTTCGACCGGAAGTTCCCGCGGTCACTGCGCGTGCAGTTCCTGGAGCCCATGCTGGCGGCGGACCTTGATTTTGCTCTCGTCTTTCCGGGCCTGCGCTAGATCATACGCAACCTGCATCCGCAGCCACGTTTCGGGCGTACTGCCAAACGCCTTCGAAAGCCGGATCGCCATCTCGGGGCTGATCCCCGACTTGCCGTTGACGACGTTGTTGAGTGTTTGCCGGGTTACGCCAAGAACCTTCGCTCCATCAGTGATAGAAAGGCCCAAGGGTTCAAGACACGCGGTTCGGATGCTGCGTCCGGGGTGCGGCGGGTTTTTCATCGGCATGGCGATTTGCTCCTTTGCTTGTCTAGTGGTAGTCGGTTAGTTCAACGTCAAAGGCATTCGCTCCCTCATAGCGGAAGATAATCCGCCAGTTCGACCGCACCGTCACCGACCAAAAACCTTTTAGCCCGCCCTTCAAGGGGTGCAGGCGATAACCGGGAAGGTTCATGGCCTGCGGCGTCTCGGCTTCGTCGAGCCGGGCAAGAATGTCTTCGACAGTGTTGAGCAAGTCGGGGCGTATCCCGCTCCGGTCTCCGCGCTCGTAAAGTCGTTTGAGTCCGCGATGCTTAAAGCTCCCAATCATTCAAGGTACACTGTAAGGTGTACATTGTCACTTGTCAAAGGCTGGCCGAGGGTGGGTGGGCGGCTGACTTCCATCCGCGTCAGGGCAGGAACAGCCAGCCGAGCCGCTTTCCCACTTGCTCGTGCGTCAGATATCCGCCGCGCTGCAACGCTCTGGCAAGTCAGCGAGCGCCGTGCCAACACTTCCACATGCTAAAATCTTGATCTTCAAGACAGCGTCGGCATATTTGCTTCATCTACGCATGCGCCGAATTCCTATCAGGAACACACTCTTTGGCAAATAAACAAATTTCCGAAGCGGCTAAGGAAATTCCCGATACTCTTCCTCGCGCACAGGTTGACCCGCGTCCCGACACTCAGGTGGACGTGCTCGTCATCGGTGCCGGACCCACTGGTCTAGCTTGCGGCATCGAGGCGCAAAAAGCCGGATTCAAAGTCGTCGTGATTGATAAGGGATGCGTCGTCAATTCAATTTACAACTATCCTGCGAACATGACGTTCTTTACTACGCCAGAGCTGCTTGAGATTGGCGACATCCCTTTCAGCACCGCGAACCAAAAGCCCACCCGTCAGGAAGCATTGGAGTATTACCGGAAAGTGGCCGAGCATTATCATTTGCCGATACGCCAGTATCAGAAAGTCGAGACGGTTTCCGGCGCCGATGGTGAATTTCAAGTCACAACCAGCGACCGCCTGGGAAGGATTTACGACTATCAGGCCCGCAAGTTGGTCGTGGCCACAGGTTATTACGACCTACCGAATTATTTAGGAATTCCGGGCGAAGATCTGCCCAAGGTTTTTCATTACTATCGCGAGCCGCATCCTTTTTTCGATACCGATGTGCTGGTCATCGGAGGGAAAAATTCCGCGGCCATCTCAACCCTCGATTTTTGGCGGCACGGAGCACGTGTGACTTTGGTCCATCGCGGTCCCAAGCTGCATAACCACATTAAGTATTGGATTCTTCCCGACATCGAAAATCGCATCAAGAACGGCGAAGTTACCGCCTATTTCAATACCAGCGTTCAGGAAATTGCGCCTGATTATGTTGTGCTAAGCACTCCGGATGGCGTGCTTGAACTGAAAAACGATTTCGTGTTCGCTTTGACTGGCTATCATCCGGATTATGATTTTCTACGCGCGATGGGGATTGAGCTTTCGGCAGAGCAGTGCAGGCCCGTGTGCGATCCAGTGACGCTGGAGAGTAATGTTCCTGGGATCTATGTGGCTGGGGTCATTGTTGCGGGATCGAGAACTAACGAGATTTTTATCGAGAATGGACGGTTCCACGGCCAGCAGATCGCGACGCATCTCAGGCAAAAATTGCAGCCAAGCGCGAATATCGGATACGCCGACGAAAATACCTAACACAGGAATCTACGCGAGAGTTACAGCCTCTTCCCCCAACTGCTGATTGACCAGGCGCGCTACCAACGGCTTCAGGCCCTCGCCAGTTTTCTGCAAGACAAAATCGTTGCTCTCTTCCGACCAATCCAACTTGAAACTCGTGGCCAGCGCCGAAATCCAAATTTGCCTTACGGGCGAGTTTCCCGAAATCACAAACTTGCTGCCATCTTCAAAAGAAATATGAAGCGCCCCAGCCTGATCTTCGACCTCCAGGTCTACGGATTCTTCGGCCTTCATCAAGCTCTTTTTCAAAATTTCTAATTTGCTTTCCGCATGCTTACGAAAATCAATTTCATCAATCATCCTTCGATTATAGATTGAGCCCAATGACCCTCACCACGGGCAGCGAACGCCACATCGGCGGGCGGAAGGCCTCCCTTTCAATGCGATCTGGCGTGACAGAGTTTTATGCGCGCTCACCGAAGACCTCGGAGAGTAAGCCCTAATCAAATTTCAGGCGGACCTGCGACTCCTTCGACACGAATGGGGAGACGATGGCCTGGTTCGGAGAAGTAGATGCAGATATCATCCTGAACCATCGGCCTGCCACTCCGTCCGTGCAAATCTTGCCGAGCGGCTTACTTCCGCCCAACCGGTTCGTCTGATAATGAATGAGATTTTTACTTGCCCTGACGTTCGCCCTGTGCTTGCCTGTTGCAAATGCCGCGACTGACGGCAGCAGCCTTCAACAGTTGAATACTGCATTAACGGCCTACCAACACGATCATGGGGAGCTACCGCAAGTACTTGGCGACCTTGTCCCACACTATCTCCCCGCAGTTCCGGAGGGCTGCACCTATGATTTTGGTGCTGACCCGGCCCCGCCTGACTTCTCCGTGGTTCTGAGTGTGCATCCTGTGCCCGAGCATGCTTCAACGCGCGATTTACGAGTCATCGAAGAGCGTTATTTTGGCGACTCGGTGACCGTGGCAACGTGCGCCTTGGCATCGGGCGAGCGAATGTACCTCACTCTTGGCGGTCAGGCTTATTCCAGCCGGAGGCCGTGGGAGTTTACACCACAGTCAATCGAAGCGGTCCTGAGCAGGATGAATCGGGACCTCGCGGCCAATCCGGCGCAGTTCCTCCGCGACTGGTCTTTGAACGGAGTACTGAAACTGTTTTCACCAATGGTCGATCGTGAGCTTCCTCCCGGCGCCCGCGCGAGCATGGGGGAAATTGCCGGTCGGCTTTCGGCTTCCGCGCAGAAGATGCCGCCCTCGGTGGACAGAGAGGAAATGTTCAGCGTGGCCGCGTGGTTCCACATGGGCGCATTCCAGTTCGCACCCGCAATGGCGGCAGCGCAGTCCGCTGAGTTGAAGCCGCTCCTGGTGTGGCTACGGTATCTTCTCAGCGGCAAGAGAGGTGTTCCACCGGTGGATGATTACGTTCGGGCCGAGATGGAGACGCAACAAATCCCGGGTATGTCCATCGCAGTGGTGCGCGACGGCGAGGTAGTGCTGGAGAAGGGCTACGGCTTCGCGAACCTGGAAGATTCGGCGCCCGCCGGAAAGGATACCGTCTACCGCATCGCCTCTGTCACCAAGCCCTTCATGGCGATGGCCCTCATGAAGATGGTGGAGGAAGAAAAGCTCTCGCTGGACGATCCGGTGGGCAAGTTCTTGCCGGATCTGCCAGCCTCATGGAGGCCCATTCCGATCAAGAACCTGCTCGATATGACATCGGGCATCCAAAACATCTATGACATCGGAATTCCGTGGGAGCAGTTTCAACTGGACACCACACCGCAGGCAATCGTGTCCAAGATGAGTTCCTATCCTCTGCTATTTCACCCGGGCGAGCGCTGGAACTACAGCAGCACGAATTACATTCTGCTTCGGCTCGTTCTCGAGAAGGTGACCGGCAAGCCGCTGGGCACGCTGCTGAATGAAGTGATCTTTGCCCCGCTGGAGATGAGGTCGACCGGCGTGCTGAGCTACCTCACCATTATCAAGAACCGTGCCGCCCAATATACGCGCCAGAACGGCACAGTCGTGAACAGCGCAAGGTGGAGTCCGACCTGGGGCACTGGGGGTGCCGAACTTGTCTCTACGGCCGCGGACCTGGCCAGGTGGAATGCTGGGCTCGATCGTCGGAAGATACTCCGCTCGTCGAGCTACGATGAGATGTGGAAGTCCTGGACCACTGCGGGAGGAGGCGAGTTCGGCCTCGGCTGGTTTCTCAGCCGCTCCCGTGGCCGCGACACAATCTGGTTCAGCGGCGGTACGCCCGGCTCTGCTCCCGACTTCACGCGCCTTGTTGATGACAAGCTGACGGTGATTGTGTTGGCAAACACCGACGCGATGGACTCCCAGGCGATGGCCGCCGATATCGCCCAGTTCTTTCTGGCGCCTCCCCGCTCGATCGAAGACAACGACCCCAGCATGACACAGCAATTGGAGCGGAGACTCACCGAGTTCGCGGCGGAGCCTAATAGCTTCTACAAGGGCCTCGGTTCGCTCAAGTCATTTCATCTGGTTCGGCAGACCATCCAGGACGGAAAGCGCGTGCGGGCTTATCAGGCGGTATTTGAAAACGCGGAGCTGATCCAGACTTTCACGCTGACCGCTTCCGGTGACATCGCAGAGGCAAGCGTGAGTTTCGAGTAAGGAGGAACCATTCCCATGGGATCCCCCAGCGGCGAAATTCGGCATCCCTGCTTACGAAACAGTAAGTTGGCGATCAATCGCCATCACGCTCATTGACCGCCGTTCTGAGTACTAACCGCGGCCCCTCGGTCCGGCCACCGCCAACCTGACCAAAATCGCGGAAATCCAATCCCCACTCATAAACTCGGCCCGGTCAGCTATATTATTCCTCTGCCACTTATACGCGTGAAAGGAACTCGATGGCATCTCCTGCGGTTGATTACGCTCGTGAAAATAAGCAGCGATTTCTCGCTGAGCTCAAAAATCTGCTTCGCATTCCCAGCATCAGCACTTTAACCGAGCACAAAGCTGACGTGCAGAGGGCCGCCGATTTCGTCGCCGTGGAGCTTCGCCGCATCGGAATGCAGAATGTCGAAGTCATTCCCACCAAAGGTCATCCTCTTATTTATGCCGATTGGTTGAATGCCCCGGGCAAGCCGACTGTGCTTTGCTATGCGCACTATGATGTGCAGCCGGCCGAGCCTTTGGACGAATGGATTTCACCGCCCTTCGAGCCCACCGAGCGCAACAACAATGTCTACGCTCGCGGCGCCGTGGACGACAAAGGCCAGTTGTGGATGGAGATCAAGGCCGTCGAATCCCTGATGAGGGGACACAAAGGCACGCTCCCGCTTAACGTCAAATTCATCATCGAGGGCGAAGAAGAGGTCGGAGGCGAATCCATCGCGGCCTATGTCCGGAAAGAAAAAGCCAAGCTCCAAGCCGACTTTGCGCTCGTATGCGATACCGAACTCTTCGCTCCCAACCTGCCCACATTATGCGTGGGACTGCGCGGCCTCATCTACACCGAGATCGAAGCCGTGGGAGCCAAAACAGATTTACATTCGGGAATGTACGGCGGCGCGGCACCGAATCCCTTGTTCGGACTGATCGAGATCATCAGCAAGCTGAAAGATTCCAAGGGACGCGTTCTTATCCCAGGCTTTTATTCCAAGGTAAAAGCTCCGACCACCGCTGAATTGAAAGCCTGGAAGCGGCTGCCATTCAACGAAGAACACTATCGCAAAACTGAAGTCGGTTCCACCGTCCTCACCGGCGAGTCAGGATTCTCTGTGCTCTACCGAACCTGGGCAAGGCCTACACTGGAAGTCCATGGAATGCCCGGCGGTTTCACCGCGCCCGGCGCCAAGACCGTTATTCCCGCTAAAGCTTCAGCAAAAGTTTCCATGCGACTGGTACCCAATCAGGATCCCGACGACATCCTCACCAGATACAAAAACTACATCAAAAAGCTCACTCCAAAAGGCATTCAGACGAATATCAAAATTTGGAGCAAGGGACCCGCATGTGTGGTTGGAACCGACAACAAATATGTAAAAGCCTCAACCGAAGCCATGCATGAGGTATTCAAAAAAGACACCGTGTTCATTCGTTCCGGCGGCTCCATCCCCATCGTGACCGACTTTCAAGACGTCCTGAAAATCCCTTCCGTGATGATGGGTTTCGGATTGCCCGACGACAACCTCCATGCCCCGAACGAGAAGTTCCACATTCCCAACTTCCATCGCGGCATTGAATCCATTTGCCTGTTCTTCGAGAAGTTAGGCGGGACGAAGAAGTAGTTTATTGCGATGCGATTGATCCTGAAAACGCATGGGGAGCAATCCGCCCAGCATGCGCTTAGACCTGCTATCTGCTAGAGCTATCTTGTTTTCAGCAGATAGACCGCGACAGCCAGAACCACTAATGCGCTAACAATGACCGGGTGATCTCTGCAGTATTGAATTCGCCGCGTCTTAAACCAAGTAAACATAGAAACATAATAACCTGCTTCCCCGATAGTTGGCCCAATTTGAGTCCTAGGCTTGGAAAATTCGCTCTAGCTCGCACTGTTGCGCCGTGGAATCAAAGACTACCTTGAAGCGATCGAAGAATCCGTTCATCCCCAATAATCCCGCAAGGGGTAAGTCGTCCGAGAAGCCAGCTCTGATGTTAGCGACGCCGCCTGGCAGGTATAGCGCAATATCATGGAGATACGTGCGTGCAATTCCGTTGATTCCAGAGGTGTCTTCTACGAGCCCTCTTTCAATCTGCAATCCGAGAAACCTGCCAATGCTTGAATGAAAAAGGCAGCGCGACGCCCCGGAATCTATAATCGCCTCGAACCGTTTCGTGCGCGGCGCATTTTTAGCTTGTAGTGCAATATTGACATTCAATACAGCGCAAGCAGACACGCCTCCACCGTGGAGGGGGCTGATCTTATATGGCAACTTGATACTCACACAGAGAGAGGAAGCCAAATCTTCGGTGTCTTGAGAATCACGGGGTCGTCCACGCCGGCTCTTTCGCTGTTCTTTGCAGCCTCTCCAAAAGTGGCGCCAATGGCCACAATCGCGGTTTCATCTTTGGATAAAGCGATCCAACTGTCGAGAGGAGCGCCTCGTAGGAGGTCTGCGCGCGTCGTATTAATAACAGTCAATACTTCTCCTAATCTAGTTAGAAGCTAAAGCGTAGTCTAAGGTTTCGAGCCCGTCAATGGAACTGCTTTTAGCCTGCCAGCCTAAGCGATCTGTCACTGTTGTGGCGGAGGTTGTTTGTCTTGTGCGTCAGCCGGATCGTTTTGCTCAGGCGGCATTGGCGTTTGGAACGCCTGTGCTGGCGGTCCCGGATCAGGCGCAGCTTGCGCCATAGCTGGTTGTGGAGTTGATCCGCACGGATAAACCACTGCCTCTGGTGCGCCGCCTTCTTTGGGAGTAAGGACGACTCGCCGGATGCCTCCCGGATCACGTTCCGATCCAATCACAATAAAATTGAAATGCGAACCGTTTAGCAAAGAAGCCAGGACCTCTTTAGGAGCGCCCGGTCCCAGGCTGGTGAAGACTTGTTCGGATTCGGCGCCCGGGGGAATCGCAATTTCCGCTCCAGTTCGCCGGTGAATTTCGGAAAGAACCTCGGAAAGGCTTGCCTTATTCGATCGAATGCTCAACAGCCCATTTTCGAACAGTACTTCCACTCGCGGATTTTGCGCCGGCGCCGCCCGAGCAGGTGCGCTAACACGCGCTGGCTCTGCATACCGTGCTGGTGTGCTGCTAATATCTTGCCGCGGAAAATCCTTTTCGCGAACATCACTTGCAACAGGAGAGCGTTCGATGGAAACAATCGTTTCCGGTGTAGCGTCCGCGTCGCTGGCGGGATGAGCCATAGTTCGTTTCGCCGGAGGGCCGCCGGTTCCATTGGAACTGAACTTCACGACAACCGTATTCCCCGACGGAAACAATTCATACGGTTGCGCAGACTTCAAATCCAACACAACCCGCGTGACCGGAGGATTCGAAGAAAAAAGCCCAACCCGTGCATCCTTCACATCGCCGCGATTGATATCGAGATTGTGCAAACTCTTGGCCGGCACCGCACCAGGAAAATCCAGGATCAGCCTGTCCGGCCCCTGAATAACCTGGGCTTGAGGTTTGATTGGCCCAGTGGCAGCAATTTCCAGTTCCAGCGTGCTTCCTGCAAGTATCGAGATTCGACGAATCGTGGGGACCTCGACGGAGCTGTCTGCATGGGCAAACGACGACGCCACACAGAACGCAATCGCGAGGAACAATGAGGTAGAGCTATTCGAAAAATGCCACATGATTAAGACCTAAATGTTAGCAGGGTCGGAACCGATAGCGTAGAACTTCGGTAGTAGCACCATAAGCAGAAGTACATGGGTGGCGGAGTCTATTTATGAAATCGAGCTAATCGAATTCTTCGGGAAACGAACTTCAAACCCAAAATGATCGCGAGGAACTCCACAAAAGCCAGCTCCAACGTTCCCGGTTCCGGAACCGACACCGGGGGCGTTCCTGGACCTGGACCGGGACCTGGACCGGAACCGGGACCGCCTGGGCCTCCACCCGCGCCCGGGCTGGGCGATTTCCCACCCGATCCGGGTGCCACGGGCGAACCAATTGGTAGAAACCCGCCGCCCAATGGAGAAGATCCTCCACCGGCCATCGCGATCAGACCCGCGGGACCTAACCCGGGCGCTCCCCATCCTGGCCCCGGCCTCGACTCGAGCGCAGAATGAAAATTATCTGGGAAGGGCACTCGCGTTGAGCTCCCGATCGGCCCGTCGAACTGTGCGGCCGCAGGTTCTTGCGAAGATGTCTTCTTCTGTGGAAGCACAGAAACTTGATTGCCGCAACGCGTCCGGGCTGTCACTTTGCCGTCGGTGATGAGATCTTCCCCCTCATGAAGGCTGACTTTCTTCGTGGTCCAGTAAATCTGATCTCCAATGCGATATGAAAGGTAAACCAATCGAGCTTGCTTCACTTTGATCACTCGCGCCTTCTGGAAATCGAAACCCGCATAATGTTCACTCACAACGCGGTCGTGAACGCCAGATTCCCGTAATTCTTCGGGTGTGCGCACGCCGCCGGGCACGACGGAATAGGGATAAATCACGCGGGGAACTCCAGGCGCGAATAAATCGCTCGGAGATGGAGCAACCGGCTCCAGCTTCGCAATGTCATTCAATTCCCACAATTGCGAATCGGTCGTCGGCGACGAAGGCGAGGATGAATGTAGAGAAAGGAAAAATGCACAAGCTAACAGCGCTGAAGTTCCCATAAACAAGAGAACTGCTGAGCGGTTAATCCGCTTTTTGTTCAGCGTGCGACTGTTTTGCCGTTTCAAAACAACTCCAGGGGGGATGCTACTCTCAGCGCATTATAGAGAGTCTGCTAAGGTACAACAGCAATTACATTTCCACAGGGTGCACTCGGAGGTTCATGAAAACAATCAGACATTTTTTGTGACAGTGACACCTTAGTGGACAACAGTGGAAATCATTTGCGGACATGTACTTTATTTGAGCCCAAGCTCACGTAGGGACATCAGCCCTCGGCTGTCCAGTTGAACGAAGCTCAACGAGCTCTGCTAGGAAATGGCGGTGTAAATAAAATGCGCGGCCATCTACGCTGATGGAAATAGAAAATCTTCTTAATTCATATTCCCGCCACCATGCGTATTCCGGCAGAGCTTGCAATAAGTCGCAGGGTCACTGTTGTCCACGGTATGCTTAACCGGCTTTAGAGTCCGCAAGTACGCGTAAATCGCCTTGAGATCGTCATCCGTAAGACCCCGATAAAATTCAAATGGCATGATAGGACTCAGCGGGCGGGCGCCTACATAGCCAGTGCGGATCGCCTTTATAAACAGAGCTTCGTCGTAATAGCTGATGCCGGAGGGATCCGGCGTAAGGTTCGCAGTGGCAGCGCTACCCCATGCGCCTTTCATGAAATTGCCGCCCGAGAATTCCATTCCAGGGATGGGCCGTCCCTGATGCCGTGGAGTATGGCAATCCGCGCACGATGCCATCGTCGCCAAATAACGCCCCCATTCAACGCGGTTCGACGGGTCGGGAGAATTTACCGCGCTCTCGATTGGCTGCGGAGCTGAGCGGACCAAATACTTTACAGGGAAAATAATCTCACTCTTCGGCAGCGGATGCGCAACCGTCGGCAGCGACCGGATGTAAACGACGACCGAAGCCAGGTCTTCGTCAGACATATGCCGATACATGCTGTACGGCATCATGGGAAACAGTGTGCGGCCATCATGCCCAATGCCCTCGCGAATCGCGCGAGCCAGTTGGTCGTCCGTCCATGAGCCCGAGCCTGTCTGCGGATCTGGCGTTATGTTCGGAGCCACCACGCGGCCGGGAAGATCGTCGAAGGGCATTACTTCGCCAGCGCCTTCCATGCCGGCGATGACAGGTGCTCCGGGCTTGCTGGGATCATGTTCGGAGTGGCAATCAACACAGCCCGCGAGATTGTTAAATATATAGCGTCCGCGTTCCACTCGTCGAGGCGTTCGCTCGAATTGCGACGAGGTCAAAGCACGCGTTTTTGGTCCAATAAACGGACGCCATCCAATAGTTAAAGTGATCGCGGCAGCGAGGACCGCAACTATGAGGATGACCGTGACCAGCAGGACTTTTCTGAATGTTCGCAAGGTGCACCTTTAAGAAATTAGGAGTCTTTCTAATTCAAGGGGCCGACGCGCGTCAACGTGATTCTCTCCAAACACGCCGCTTTCAACAACTATTGCGCCGACTGTCGCAGGGGGCAGTCTATGTTAGATTTTGATTAAGAACACAGACTATGACCCGTACACGCGAAGAGACTTTGCGAGAACGCAGGAAACTGCGAGAAGAGTACCGCGATCTCTTTAATGCCACAACAGCGCTCCTATTTCGGCACGATCCAGTCGGCATCAACTTTGAGACCAATGCCGACGAATACGAGGCCGAAGTAGGTACCATCTTGCCTCGGTTGCGCGCGTGCCGTTCTGAGGACGACGTGCTCACCGCTGTCTACGAGGAGTTTCTTCGGTGGTTTGACGACTCCGCTGGCCCCAGGGACCGTTACGAACAAATTGCCGTCGAGCTTTGGGCGTTGTGGCAGACCGCTCAGCGCGATCGCGCAGACAAGCTATAGGTGCCGAAGGGTCGCGATTACAATCAATTGCCCTTGTACCGTTGCGAGCGTGTGTACCCTGTCTGTTGCCAAGAGCTTCGAAGATTCAGATTAGTCGTTGATGAATCAGTGTCTCTTGCTCTTCTTTTTCGACTTTTGTGGCTTCGACTTTGGAGGCTTAGACTTCTTGGTTTTTGTTTTGGGAGGCTTCGTTGCTTTCTTCGGCACGCTGGCTTTCTTAGGTTTGGCTGGCTTCGCGAGTGGGGAGGCGACGGGCTTCGAGACCTCTTTTGCCACCGCTGCGGGAGCCACAACCGTAGTCTCCGCTTTTCCCTTCTTCTTCCCCTTGCCGGCGAGAGGCGTCACCGTAGCAGGCCCAGCCTGCGCCGCTGCAGCGGCAGCTGCCTTGGCTCCGCGTCCGCGCTTCGTTGGCGGTGGAGGCGGTGGAGGCGGAGGCGGAGGCGCCAACGGCTTCAGAAATTTCATGATCTCCGTGTGCGAACGCAGCTTTCCATCGAGCAGCAACATGAAAACTTCATTGGCGATCTTGGGATACTCCACCATCTGCGGAGTGATGCGAAGTTCCGTCATCTCAAGCAGAGGCACTTTCTTTTGCACTTCGCGCCACTTGGTAAAGAAGTTTTTTATTTTCTGATCAACCGTCTTCTGTCGCGAAGTGACAGCTAGAAACAGAATCATTTCCGGCTGAGTCTCCGATAACAATTTCCAGGTTCGCGACGGCGTAGAAGCCTCCTTGCCCGAGAGTCGCTTCCCCAAAGCCTTTGCGTTGTCTTCAATCGTCCGCCAAGCTTCGACCAAATCTTTGCGGGGAATAAGCCTGCGTATTTCCGAAACATCCTTGTCGCCTAGCTTCGCGGTTAGAAAATACAAAACTGCCGCGGCCGGGTCCGTCGGATAACCCAACTCGCTCATTTGCTGCCGGGTTTTCAATAGCTCTGACAGCCCCGCCGTATCAACTTTTGCGATTGTCCAATGCTGATTCAATACCTTCAGCCACTGCTCTTTTTCGAGCGCCCGGATAATATTCAGCGGATCATCTTCATAAGCCAACTGCTCAATCTCGCGTCCAATCGCTTTAGAAGTGATGTATTCGATGTATTTGTTTTCTTTTGCAGATTCGAACCTCGCCTGCGTGCGTTCCTCGAGAGGCCAATTAAAGCGCGCGGCAAAACGAAGCGCTCGAATCAGCCGGGACGGATCTTCCACGAACGCATAATTGTGCAGAATACGAAGAGTCTTGGTTTCAATATCGGCCGCGCCATTGAATGGATCCATCAACAATCCGCGGGAGCCTGGATTCAGCGAAAGCGCCATCGCGTTGACGGTGAAATCGCGCCGCCGCAAGTCCTCAATGATCGTAGCCGGCGAAATAACCGGCGGCTTCCCAGTTTTTTCATAGCGTTCCGTGCGTGCGCTGCTGATCTCCGCACGAACATTACCCGGCAACACCAGATACAGGGTCTTGAGGTCGTCATCCACTCCAGACATGGTTGCGCCCGCACGTTCGAGCTCTTTCTGGAGTTTGAGAGGATTGCCCTGAACCGTGAAATCGAGGTCCCGAATGGAGAATCCGCTAATGATGTCGCGGACGGCTCCGCCCGTAAGATAGACGTTCATTCCCGCCGCGCGGGCTATGTCTTGCACCAGGGTGACGCCCCGTTGCTGGTCCGGCGTGAGCCGGATTTCCATCGTATAAATGTAGTCAGCCATTCGTTATTCGCGGAATCTCGCCGTCGTAAACCCGGTTTAGCGGCGCGCTAGTTGATTTCCACAGGCACAACCCCGAGCGAACCCGCGATAGAGGGTTCTTCCGGCGTAAATTACTCTAACCGCTATACTTATACCTTGAAGGAAGCGCGTGGCAAACTACAGAAAATAACACAACGTTGTCAGTTTGGCTACTACCAACGGGATACTCCGCGATTTTAATGTCTAAAATGAGAGAATCGGACTGAGACTGGGCTTAAAATCTCGATTTTACAGCCACTCTTGCACCCTAAATCATGCCATCCACGCACAAAAAGGTCGTAGTTCGAAAAATGGATCGCGACACCATCAACGGATATGTCGCGCCCTCCAACTTCGTGAATGAAGGTAAGCTGGAACTTCTCAACACAGCCGGAAACGTTGTGAGCATCGAACTCAAGGATATTAAAGTGGTTTATTTTGTCCGCGAGTTTGGAGAGACCGAAGCGC
>DASYGR010000311.1:0-3619 GCA_035999525.1 Terriglobales bacterium | reverse complement strand
GACGCCGTCTTAGTGACTTATGATTCCGGGTACTAGGGTATGGAACAATCAATCCGGCGACTTCCCTTTGGCGTGGCGGGTGTAAACCCGCTGATTCCCGTTTTTGTAGCGACGGACGACGCTCTCATAGCCATTCTCACTGTGCAGTACTCGGATTGGGTCGATTGGCTGGGGAGCCGGCGGCTTAGGCATGGCGTGACCAAGTTCCTTCATTCGCTTGTAAACGGCCATGCTCACTATATTAGATGCGAGATCGTTGAGGCCGCAGGCGCTGCAGGAGATCACCAGATTGGCGTTTCGCTTAAGCTCTCCCCAGCGGAACGGGATTTGTTCGCCGCACTTCGGGCAAGGAACAAAGTCGCGGTTAGGCGCCATCTGAGTGCTCTTGGGTTAATGGGAATGCCCTAACCTATCTGACTCGTCCTCTCGCTATTGTAGGTAATTACGTAGTCCACAACTTGGTTTGTGAAGTATAGATTTGCCCAACAGAGCCGGGAACGCGAAGGGAACGGTTTGTGATCCGTTTTTGGGTCTCCCCTCGATGTGCCCCGGGGCACATAGAAGATCGGTCCAATAGACAACCTTGCGCGGTGCTAATCGGTGCCTCGCTGGCAGGGCCAGCAAGATCCGTTCACTCCAAAGCAGTTGAGACGCAAAGTACGGCTGATGTCGCTCGCTGCAGTTATTAGTACAACGCCAAATTAGCGGCGCCGCCCGCTCCGTGTGTGTTTCAAACGATCTGCCTGCGATATGAAATCCTCGAATATAGGCGCAGCGTCCTTAATCTTATGGCAGCCGATGCCGTCCAGAGAAGTTTTCGTGCTGTGATCAAACAGCTCCAACCAAAACAGTGGCGTGCCGTCAAAATCGACCTCCGGACCCCGAAACATGCGGATCTCGCAGTCTCCGATCGAGGCGAGCGAAACCGACGCCTGTGAAATATCCTCCGGAATGCTCGAGAGTTTGACGTAAGCTATCGCAATTCGCAGTTCGGTAAGCGCCGGGTTGGACGTGTTGCTCACGATAAACCTTGAACTCCTGAATACGTTGTGAGTCCTGCAAGCACCATCGACGCACAAAATTCGTGCCTCTGGAACGCCGCAGCACGGTCGTGCAATTCGAAAGACAGCAGGCTGGAAGCGGAGGGGATATAGCAAGACAGGCCAGAAATGTGCTTGTTATAAGGTGCCAATTATTTGTTGTTCTGCGCCAGCATCGCCTTTCGATGCGAACAGACTCCGCAGACCTGTCAATAATGGGGTGTCCACCCCCGAGCGGGTTTGCACCGTAGCGCTGGTTGCTATCAGCTTTCGTTGGGGGGGCCGCCTTCGAAATTACGTCAGCTTAAGTCGAGGCGAGCTGACCAGAACGAAATCTTCGGGGCGTCATGCCGGTCCACCGCTTGAAAGCATGTGTCAGCGAACTGACCTCGCGATAGCCAAGTAGCCATGCGATTTCGGAAACAGGCAACGTCTCATCTTGGAGATAGCGCTTGGCGAGGGCGGCCCGGAATTCGTCCAATATCGCCGCGAAGGAAGCTTCCTCCTCAGCGAGCTTGCGCGACAACGTTCGCGAGCTCATTCCAAGCCGCTGTGCAACTTCCGATCCCATGGCTCTGCCATGCGGCAGCAGTTCCGGCAGAATGTCCTCTACCTTCGAACGGACCGTGATGCGCTTTTGGGGTTTGCGCGCTAGCGCCTCCTCAGCGTAGCCCCGCAGCAGCTCATTGAGGTGTTCGTCGCGTCCCACAACCGAAAGCAAAGCAATCGGTCGCGGAAAGCAGATCTCGTCGGCGTCAGCACCAAATTCGATGTCGACGCCGAAGAATGCTCTGAATTCCGCTGGCATCCCATTTCGGAAATGTCTTGTCTTGAGGCGCGACGGTGCAAAACGGCCGTTCGTCACCTGCCGGCAAATGCGTACCAGCGTCACCAGCCAGAACTCTATGTGCTGCCTATCGGCATGCCGGTCGACGTTAACATAATCAAGCGCAATCGCCGCCGTTCCGGCCTGCATACTGAAACGCAGACGAATGCCTTCATTGTTGATCTGGCTGTACCGCCCGGCGTTCCGAAGCGCGTCTGCAAGGTGGTCCGACGACGCTATCACATAGTAGACCAGACCGATCTCGCGCAAATCGAAACTGCGCGCCAGATGGAAACCCAGCCACTCGTCCTGTACCTCTTCGGCAGCCAGTTCCAGTAGCTTGATCTGGGTTCGTACGTCCAGTCGGATGGCTGGGTCTCGGGTCTCGTCGGGAGAAAGCCCTAACTTGGAGAGAATGACAACGGGATCCTTGCCCATCTCGTCCAACCGAGTACACGCCAGTCGCGCGATCCCACCCGTGGCGCTTGGTATCGATTTGAAACCGCTTGATCTTGCGAACCGCATGGCGGAGAGCATCCTGACCCGTTGCCCTGTTTTGTGGCGCCTACAGCCAATTGAGATCGCGTGACACTTTGGCGGTATTGATTTGCGTCAAGCAACGCTGAGCATGACATTCTGGCGACCAGTCCCCGAAGCACGCCTTACGAAGGCCAGCCCAGCCGGTGTAGAACGTTTTGGCCGTTCAGGAGAGCTGGCGGGCGGCTCAGTAGCGGCGAGCGGCTCTAACTCACCAGCTCACCCACGCGCTCTGCGGGCCTGGTGTGTCACCTGGTGTCACCCGGTCTTTATTAGCTAAAGGGAAAATAATGCAGCCGCAACCAACACCACCGTTAGGGCGCCCAAGCCGACCACCGCCGCGCCCGGGCTACTACCCTGTTAAACAGGCAAAAAATGCAATAGCCTGATGGCGCCACGCTGAATTCTAGCCGGTCCGATTGAGCCTTGACCATGTGGAAGGCGATCGCATTATCGATTTGTGCGGCGTTCCTTCTGCGCGCAACGAGCCATGCCGCGGAGATAGTGGAGAATTCAGCGTTCGTCCCCACGCCAGCCGCGCCAACGCCGGATTTCAATGCCCTTCGGATCAAGGGGCTCACCGTAGCGCTGCCCGGCCCGCAGGATACCATCGACCCCGATTTCGCGGGCATTCGATCAAGTCTTGCAGCGCTCGGGATCGGATACATCGGCTATACCAACAACAACTTTTTCGACAATATGCTGCCCGCAGAACGGACCACGTTCGGCCAGCAGGTCTATAACGGCCAGAAGCCAACTTTCTTTACGAATAACACTATGCACGTGACTTACGACCTCACCAGATACGGGATTTCTGATGGGCAGATTGTGGTTGGCGGCATCTACAATGATGATACATGGGAGCCCGCCGGACCGAACGCATTAAGCCTCGCAACCCTCAGCTATTATCAGACCTTCCTGAACAAGCAGGTGGAACTGAAGTTGGATATCTGGCCAATGTCGTCGAATATTGGGGGCCGTTTCTGTCAGGCAATTTGTCGTCGAGCATCTTTGGACCGAGTGGATCAATCCCGGTCGAGGCTGGTCTTAGCGCTTGGGCTTATACGAAACCGGGGATCAACATCAAGGTCAACGGTCCTGATGGGCTTTACAACAAGTTCGGCGTACAGGTGGCGAGCAGTCCGGATGGTCCTTTCGTCGAGAAAATGGCTAATCCAACCGGCCTCGACTGGTCTACGCCGAACAGCGGAGTTCT
>DASYGR010000300.1:0-8095 GCA_035999525.1 Terriglobales bacterium | reverse complement strand
TGACTTCTGTGCGACTTATGACAGCTTTTCGCATCAAATACCTAGCACTAAATTGATAGACTTTACGCTGGAGAACAGCTATTTTTGGTTCGCTCTCCACCCAAATCCACTGGAGGAACGATGGCAGGCAATGGCATTATCGAAGTGACCGACGCAAATTTTGACAAAGATGTTTTGAAATCTGAAACTCCGGTGTTGGTGGATTTCTGGGCGACGTGGTGCGGACCATGCCGCGCCATTGCTCCGATCGTGGAAGAATTAGCCCAACATTACCAGGGCAAAATTAAGATCGGCAAAATGGATGTGGACAGCAACAGCTCTACTCCGATGCGGTACAAAGTAACCGGAATCCCAACGCTGCTAATTTTCAAGGGCGGTCAGGTCGTGGAACAGCTGGTCGGGTACCGGCCAAAGGAAGCGATTCAACAGGCATTGGACAAGCATCTGGTGTAGGAATTCATTGAGGCTGGAGAGCGCTCGGGACTTATCCTAGGCGCTTTTCGTTTTTCTGGGCCCCCTGTGGCTATCTAGCAACTGAAAAAACGTATGTTTTTCCTCGCGAGATGGGATCCCAACCTTCAGCAATAGCTTGGCGAACGTCGGCCTCGATGGTTTTCACCGAGAATCTCGGACGTTGCGGAAGTTGCGGTGCTCCATTTCCGGTAAATCTCTTCGGGAATGGGTACTCCAAAACTAGTTCCCTATGGTTCCCTTTTTCAGCCCGAACGGAAATGCATAATCCTTTATACCCGTGCTCGCTGGTCCACTGTGGCTCGCTACTGAGGAACCAGAAAAGGCCAACTCCATCGACGGTGATTGAGCCTTCCGCTGATCGCTTTCGCCTCTTCTTTTGGCCGTGCATAGGTCAACACCTCTATATTGATTTCTCAAAAACGTGGAGCGGGAGCACCTTGACACTCTCCCTCGACCCCAATACCATTCTATATTCTCGAACCGACCGATCAGTCGGTGTCTCGATGTCCTTTAACCTCAGCGCATATAGGAGAAACCGTGGCTACCGTTTTTTACGAGCGTGATGTAAATCCCGATGCCCTCAAGGGCAAGACGATTACGATTCTAGGCTATGGAAGCCAGGGCCATGCCCAGGCGCTCAATCTTCGCGACAGTGGGTACAAGGTTATCGTCGGACTCGATCCGGGGCGTCCCAGCGCCCAAAAGGCGAAGGCGGATGGCATGGAGGTTTTGCCAGCGGCGGAGGCCGCAAAGCGCGGCGACTGGATTCAGATGCTTACTCCTGACGAGACCCAGGGCGACTTTTTCGAGTCCGCCATAAGACCGGCATTGCACGCGGGGAAGATCCTCGGCGTTTCCCACGGCTTCAGCATCCATTTCAAAACCGTGGTCCCGCCGAAAGACGTGGACGTGGTCATGGTCGCTCCCAAGGGCCCCGGTCATTTGGTCCGGCGGGTTTATACCGAAGGCCGTGGAGTTCCTGCCCTTCTTGCCATTCATCAGGACGCGAGTGGACGCGCTCGTGATTACGGCCTGTGCTATGCCTATGGCATCGGCGCGACCCGTGCCGGGGTATTGCAGACTACGTTCAAGGAAGAAACCGAAAGCGATCTCTTTGGCGAGCAGGCGGTCCTCTGCGGAGGATTGACGTCCCTGATGAAAAAAGGATTCGAGACACTCGTAGATGCGGGCTACGCGCCAGAAATGGCTTATTTCGAATGCATCCACGAGGTCAAACTGATTGTTGATCTCATATACGAGGGAGGCTTGGCGCAGATGCGGGATTCCATTTCGAATACTGCGGAATATGGAGATCTGACTCGCGGCCCGCTCGTCGTCGGAGACGAAACCCGCGCAGCAATGAAGAGGACACTCGCTCAGATACAGGATGGTACGTTTGCGCGTGAGTGGATTGAAGAAAACAAGAATGGCAAGAAGAAATTTTCCGCGCTACGCGAAAGCGAAAAAAATCATCCCGTGGAAGAAGTCGGCGCGCGGCTTCGTGGGCTGATGTCATGGCTACCGAAAGACAAACCCGCTAAGCCTACGGGTGCTTCGGACAAGTCCAAACAGGTTGTGAGCGCTTAGGATCATCCAACTTTCCGACATTGTCATTCCGAACAGCTTAGCGGTGAGGAATCTGCTGTTTTCCGGCGCGAACGAAAAGCAAATTTCTCGGTGCGCTCGAAATGGCAAATGTAGTTCATAATTTCTAAAGCAAAATGGACCTCAAACATCGCAGTCGCGGTATCACGGACGGGCGCAATCAGGCGGGAGCCCGGGCTATGTTCAAGGCCATCGGCTTCTCCGATAGTGATCTCCGGAAACCGATCATTGGTGTGGCCAACACCTGGATCGAAACCATGCCGTGCAACTTCCATCTGCGCCGGTTATCGGCGAAAGTGAAGGAAGGCGTGCGCGCCGCCGGTGGCACGCCGATGGAGTTCAACACCATTGCCATCAGCGACGGCGAGACGATGGGCACCGAAGGGATGCGGGCGTCGCTGGTGAGCCGCGAAATTATTGCCGATTCGATCGAACTCGTCTGCCGTGGGCAAATGTTCGACGCTGTTGTCTGCGTGGTTGGATGCGACAAGACGATCCCCGCAGCTGCCATGGCGCTAGCAAGGTTGAATATTCCAGGAATGGTGCTTTATGGCGGCACCATCGCTCCCGGATCGTTTCGCGGAAAAGATGTCACGATTCAGGACGTATTCGAAGCCATCGGGGCGAATGCCGCTGGGAAAATAACCGATGCTGATTTGCATGAGCTTGAGAACGTGGCATGTCCCGGTGCCGGTGCGTGCGGCGGGCAATATACGGCGAATACTATGTCCACGGTGATGGAGATGATTGGACTGTCGCCGATGGGATTCAACAGCGTTCCCGCGATGGATCCAAAAAAAGATGAGGTTGCCTTCCGCTGCGGCGAAGTTGTGGTGAATCTTTTGAAAAATAGCGTTCTGCCAAAAGACATTCTCACGAGGCCCGCATTTGAGAATGCAATTGCCGGCGTTGCCGCCAGCGGAGGCTCGACGAATTCTGTGCTGCATCTGCTTGCCATTGCGAGAGAGGCCGGAGTTCCGCTCGAGATTGATGATTTCCAAACCGTGAGCGAGCGCACTCCGCTACTCGCTGACTTAAAGCCTTCCGGCCGGTTTGTCGCTGCCGACATGCACCGTGCCGGGGGTATCCGTCTGTTGGCACGCCGTCTTCTTCGAGGGGGACATCTCGATGGGACCGCAAAAACTGTTAGTGGGCTGAGTCTGAAGGCTGAAAGCGAAAGCGCGATCGAGACTCCGGGGCAGGAAGTGATTGCACCTCTTGATAAACCACTCAAGAAGACAGGCGGACTTGTCATTCTGCGGGGGAATCTCGCTCCGGAAGGGTGCGTCGCAAAGATCAGCGGTCATGAACGGCTGAGTCAACGCGGGCCAGCGCGCGTTTTCGATTCTGAAGAAGAGGCGATGGCCGCCGTTACAGAGAAAAGAATTCGCGCGGGCGATATTGTCGTCATCCGCAACGAGGGTCCAAAGGGCGGTCCGGGAATGCGCGAAATGCTGAGTGTGACCGGAGCCATCGTCGGTGAAGGCTTGGGAGAATCCGTGGCTCTCTTAACGGATGGCCGTTTCAGCGGTGCGACCCACGGTTTGATGCTCGGCCACGTTTCTCCGGAAGCGGCTCTGGGCGGGCCAATCGCCGCCGTGCGCGAGGGCGACATTATCACTATTGATGTGAACAAGCGGCTGCTGCAACTCGAAGTCAGCGATGAGGTGATTAAGGAACGGATGTCCGGGTGGAAACCGTTGAAGTCGCGATATGAATCCGGAGTTTTTGCCAAATACGCCGCCCTTGTGTCTTCAGCGTCGCAAGGCGCCATCACCACTGTGAAGTGGTGAGGGCTCTCCGTTCGCGCCAGCTAAACAAGAACAAGATGCTTGCCAGGCAAGATGCGAGTCGAAGTTGCGATCTCAAGCAAATGTGAGCAGAATTAATTGACTAACCGTGGTCAGAAATATGCTTCAATCTCTCCCGAAATACTTCTTCGCTGTGGTTTGTTTAGTCACCATCTTTTCCTTCGCACAGGAAGCCGAACACAGAAGTACAGTAACGAGGACTATCCTTCTTGAAGTGATCCGCAACTCTTGGGACGCTGAGAGGAACGAAACACTGCTCTACCTTCGCGTGTACTCGGATGGATTCGCGGAAACGGATCCGATGCGGAACGTAGACTTTCGAAACATTCAGCTGGAGCATAGGCAGCTTTCAAGCGACGAGCTTTCCACATTGCGGAGCGTGCTAAGTGATCCCGCTACCCGGCAACTCCTGCCCGAGTACGACAGGCACTGGGGCAACAAGGATTTTGGGTATAAATTCGATGTCAGGATCTTTGCCTCAGAGCATGAGCAGCGTCTTAAACTGGTTAATTTTCAGCCATTCCTGGCACGGGAGAAAGGTAGGCCCTATCCCCGCGAGGTCGAGAAGCTTGGTTGCACGATCTGGAGACTTCGAGTGAAAGTATCCGGCGAACCTCTCGACAGGGATTGGCTCGCCGGATGTGCAAAGCTTGGTTATTAAATACGCGTCCATTCGCGTTGTTATGCAACTATTTGCGCGGCCTTGCCCAAAGATTGTCTCCGCTGATTTTTCAGCCAACCAGCTAAGGCGAAAGCCTCATCCTACAGCCGCTTTGTAGGAGTATTCGTCTTCATGCTATCCCGTTTACACAATGGATTCTTGGTACCTGCAACTCTTGCGCTGCTGGTTCTCGCGGGCTGCGGTGGCGGGAGTTCGACTTCGACTACGACTCCTCCTCCGCCTCCGAATTTCCAGCTGACAGTCACCGGGCCAGCATCGGGTACGGGCACGGTGACCAGCGCTCCCGCCGGTATCAACTGTCCGACAACCTGCACCGCAACCTTCGCCCAGAGCACGGCTGTAACGCTCACGGAAACTCCCGCAGCCGGCTATACATTCACTGGATGGGGAGGCGCTTGCAGCGGAACGGGCACTTGCACGATGACCATCAGTGCAGCCACAGCCGTTACTGCGTCTTTCGCCCAGTCTGCGACGCCGCAACTCACCGTTACGCTGTCTGGTTCAGGCACGGTGACCAGCAGTCCTGCGGGCATTAGTTGTCCGACAATGTGCACTGCTTCATTCGCGCAGAGCACTCTTGTGACGCTTTCGGAAACTCCGGCTACAGGCTACACGTTTACGGGGTGGGGTGGCGCGTGCAGTGGCACGGGCGTGTGTACCGCCGCTATCAGCGGGGCTACTGCGGTCACCGCGAGTTTCGCTCAGGCACCCATGCCTCAATTGACGGTGACAGTCTCTGGTACTGGGACTGTGACCAGCACGCCTGCGGGCATCTCTTGTCCTGGAACGTGTTCGGCGGCATTCGCACAGAACGCCCAGGTAACACTCACGGAATCGCCGGGCGCGGGGTATGTATTCGCGGGATGGGGCGGCGCATGTGCAAACACAACGACGACCTGCACGGTGACGGTCTCGGGTGCAACCGCGGTTTCGGCGGCTTTCAGTTTGCCGGCAACAGCCCAGCTTACCGTGACCATAACCGGGCAGGGAACCGTAACCAGCAGCCCCGGTGGCATTAGTTGTCCCGGAACATGTTCGGCGAGCTTTCCTCAGAACTCTCAGGTGACACTGACCGCGGTACCCGGTAGCGGTTACGGTTTGGGAGCGTGGACGGGAGCATGTAGCGGGAACACCAGCCCGTGTATGTTCACGATCTCGTCACCGAGTTCCGTCACTGCTACGTTCACTCAGCTGGGAACGGTGACGGTTTCGCTGATTGGCGTTGGGACTGGAAGCGTTACCAGCAGCCCAAGTGGAATCAACTGTCCCGGCACGTGTAGTACAAGCTTTGCAAACAACACGCAGGTGACATTGACGGCCACCGCCGATGCCAAAAGCACGTTTGCAGGATGGACCGGGGTGTGCGCGGGAAACAATACGTGCAGCATTACCGTGACGAACTCAACGTCTGATGCTGCGACCGCGGCGTTTGGTCTTACTCTGCAAAGCGCAATCAATCACATTATTTTTCTGGCGCAGGAGAATCGTTCTTTTGACCATTACTTTGGCGCGCTAGCTCAATACTGGCAGGACGATAACTACGTTCATTATAAAAATCAGGCATTCAATGGCTTGCCACAATTTCCGACGAACGCGCCATCAGGGCCTGCTTCTACAAATCCTGGCTGCAATCCAGCGGATCCTTTTACTCCGCCGGCGAATACTTCACCGGACTGCATGTGGGATCCCACTCATCCTGTGACTTCATATCATCTTCAAACCATGTGCGTCGAAAATCCAAGCCCATCCTGGAATGAGAGCCATGTGGACTGGAATTTTAATGACCCAACAGACGCGACTATGAACCCGACGCTGGATGGATTTGTTTGGACGACGGCCCACGATTCGCGGGCTCCGGTCGGGAACGGCACGATTCCGCAGTTCATGGATACGAACGGCGTGCGTGCGATGGGTTACTACGACGGCGGCGATTTGAACTACTACTATTTTATGGCGTCGAACTTCGCCACTTCAGATAGTTGGTTCTCGCCTGTGATGAGTCGAACCAACCCGAACCGTGAATATCTAATTTCCGCCACGTCCTACGGTTTCGCTTACCCGAATGGAACCGATCAGGCTGACAACATGCAAATTCCGTCGCAGGTTATTTTTGAGGCGCTGCAAAACGCCGGAATCACTTGGAAACTGTATGTCTACCCGGACCCGAATCCTGCGACCTATGGCACCTTGAACTGTGCCGCAAACGATACCCGGCCGGAATGTCTTTACCAGATCAGTTACCTTCACAACTTCACGTACGGCCAGACGATCATTGGCTCACCCACACTTAAACAAAACATCGTTCCCATTTCGCAGTTCTACGCCGACGCCGCGGCAGGAACGTTGCCGCAAGTTGCGCAAATCGAGCCGGCATCAGCAAAGGGTCTAGACGAACATGCGGCCGATTTTGATCCAACTCCACAACAACCGACACCCTGCTGTAGCGTGCAGGCCGGCGCCGCCTATGTCAAAACACTCATTGACGCCGTCACAGGGACGCCGGGCAATCCGAGCCCTAGCTGGAAGGATTCTGTTTTTATTCTCACGTACGATGAGTTCGGGGGATTCTACGATCATGTCGCGCCGGAGCCAATGCCTATCCCAGACAGTGCCAGCAGCCTCCCGAGCCCGATAGATCTTTTCCAGGGGCCACCTCCGGCCGGCGCTCCAGGTCCCGACGTTTGCGTAAAGGTCGGCGGACCTACGTGCCAATTTCAATTCACCGGCTATCGCGTTCCCTTGATCGTGGTGTCCCCATTCACGAAGCAAAATTTTGTCTCGCACGCGCCCGCGGACTACACCGCGATTTTAAAGTTCATCGAAGATCGGTTTAGCCTGAATCCACTGACCGCGCGCGACTCCTTTCAGCTTCATATGGGCGTCGAGTTTTTTGACTTTGTCAATGAGCCTTGGAAAACGCCTCCCACGCCACCAGCTCAGAACACCGCTGGACCATGCTATCTGGACCATCTTCCTTAGCGGGTGTCTCCCCACTCAGGTTTCGGGAAAGTTTCGGACTGAGAATGTGCAGGCACTTCTACTTAAGCGCGTAAACATTCCCATCGGTACTGCCTACATAGAGGACGCCATCGGCGATTACCGGTGAGGAATAAATTCCTCCTACGCTGAGGAGTTTGCCCACGCCGATTTGCATATCATCATAAAAGTCGTCGTAGAAAGCGGCGTCATAATTCGGTGTTCCGTCTGCTTTGGTATATGCGGGGCCGTTTTGTTTAGAGCCATCTGTTTCAAGAATCCAAGTCGGTTCCCGGCTCAGCAAGTTCACGGCCATCAACTTCCCCTCTTCCGAACCGATATACATCATGCTTCCGGCAATCGCTGGAGATGAGAACATTGGCCAATGCTTGGAGCTCCACGAAGATATTTGGGTACCGGTCTTCGCATCGAGTGCATAAAGCATTCCTGTGTCTGAGGTGGCGAAATAAACTTTACTATTTTGAATGGCGGGCGAACTTATGACCCATGAACCTTTATTGTTGAACTTCCATTTTTGCTTTCCGGT
>DASYGR010000298.1:0-11816 GCA_035999525.1 Terriglobales bacterium | reverse complement strand
CTACGGGATAGATATACCTCCTGACCAAGTGGCGACTATGGCACACCAAGCCTTCAATAACATTCAGGAGGAAATGAAACCCATAGCGGCGCAGATTGCGAAACAGCGCAATCTCCCTTCCGAAGATTACCGGGATGTAATGCGTGGACTAAAGAAGCAGCAATTGGTCGGGGACGCCATTCTTCCCTTCTATGAAAGCCGGCTGAAGCAGATAGAAAAGATAATCGTGGAGCATCAGATCGTGACGCTGCCCGATCGTCCAGCGCGCATTCGCATCGCGACTGCCGCTGAGACGGCCCAGCAGCCCGCCCCGCATATGGTTCCTCCCCCATTTCTGCATAACACCGGAGGAAAGGGAGAGTTCGTTCTGCCTTTGAACATCCCGGCTGGACCAGGCCAAACTTCATCGGAAAAGTACGACGATTTCACCTTTGACGCGGCCGCATGGACACTTACCGCACACGAAGCACGCCCAGGACACGAATTGCAGTTCGATTCAATGCTGGAGCATGGTGTGTCATTGGCGCGGGTTCGCTATGCGTTTAATAGCACCAACGTCGAGGGTTGGGGGCTTTATTCCGAATATCTCATCAAGCCGTACATGCCACTGGAGGGTCAACTCGTCTCCTTGGACTATCGGATGTTACGTGCGGCGCGGGCATTCCTCGATCCCGAACTACAGTCGGGCAAGATTCAGCCCGCCGATGCCAAACGCGTGCTGGAGCAGGATGTCGTGCAGTCCCCGGCATTTGCCGAGGAGGAAGTCGAGCGGTACACCTATCGCGCGCCCGGACAGGCGAACAGTTACTTCTACGGCTACACCAAGCTGATCGCGTTGCGAAAAGATGTCGAAGCAGCGCTCGGCGCCAAGTTCGATCAGAAGAAGTTTCATGATTTCATCTTGGCTCAGGGCCTATTGCCGCCTGACCTAATGCGAAAAGCTGTCATGGAGGATTTTGTTCCAGCGCAGACAGCTCTGGTTTCGCCAGAGTGGAATCAAAGCGGGAATTAAACGCAGTTGAAGTCAACCCAAATTAAAAAGCGCCCTAAACATTTAAGTTTAGGACGCCTCGGCAGCCCTCCCCCAGAACTGCCAAACCACAACTGGATAGTATGGCTACCGTGGTTTGCTGTAAACGTCACTTTGGTAATCGCAGTTCCCAGCGCGTAACATCGGATTTCCCGCGTCCGCTTTTCTTGAAGTCAAAGTGTGGAAAAAAGGCGGAATTGAGTTTGTTGTGGATGGGCCAGAGAGGACATTATTCTCATCGCCGGCACCAGCCCGCCGCGGCCACGCGGGAAAAAACATTTCCCCGGCCTGTGCGCCATTCAAACCGCCGAAGATTTCAATAGGAAATGTGATCTGAGGAGTTCGATTGCGGGACGGCTACTGTTTTTCCCAGCTACGCCCGCCGTCCGAGGTCGTCCAGGATACATTGCTTGCAGTAGTTAATTTTCCATCCAACTCGTCTTGAAATTCAATGCCTAGAATGTCCGATGCGGGTAACGGATTGTCAGCTGTCGGTTTCATTTGCGCCCAATGCTGCCCAGCATCGGCCGAGTGAAACAGAACACCCTTTTTGCCGCCCAGCCAAACGTTCCGGCCCGCCACTGCGATCGCGCGGAATACATGATCTTGGGCGACGTAAACCCGCTTCCATGAAATCCCGTCATCGAGGGATCGTTGAAGCGTCCCGTCCGCTGCCAACGTCCAACGCGGAAGGGGTCTTCTCATATCGGTCTGGACGTCGGCGAGAAGAGCCATTTGCCGATAGAAACTATCGTCCGGGGGCAGGCCTAAAATCCGCGGAACGGCTTTAGCTTTCCCTTGTGAATTGTGGAGTCTTCGAACCGGAGGAACTTCTTGGCCCGGGTGAACAGCCGCCACGTTGGGAGATGACTGCTCGTTGGGAGGTGCGGTCACGGCTTTCTGCAAAGGTTGTTGACTATGGACGGCAACGGGTACGTGTGAATAGTTCTGCCGATTTGGACGTAATCTGACTGCGGCTACTACGATCACGGCACACGCAGCGACCGTACCCCACCGGAGAACGGGCCAGGAAATCCAACGAGGAGAGGGATGGAAGCTTGATATCTGCCCTGCTGAGGATGCTACTTCTCGTGCGGCTAAGAAAACTATATCTCTGCAATCCGCGCAGTTTGCTAGATGTTTCACTATCGAGGTACGTTCAGGCCCACTCAGCGCCCTTTCGGAAAAGGCGCTGAGCAGGTCTATAGGAGGATGCTCAATGAGGGGCTTCTGTGTCCGATAGAGCCGTTGCCGCAACAAATTATGAATCGGTTTCATGATTTGATTGTTACCGTCTTCGACTCTATTGTCCGCCGGGCACTTCTGCCTTTCCTTCTGAGAACGACTGACTCCTGGTTTCTTGCGTCAATCGGTTACGAATATTAATCCGAATATCGCGAACGTCAACCTCAAGTGCCTCTTCGGCTTGGCGGCGGCTCATGCCGCGGCGGCTTAATCCTCCTAAGATCTTCTTGCGCAAGGATTTGAGCAGTTTGTCCACCTTTCGGCTGATAGTGGACTCGTGGACTGAAAGCGTCCGGGCTATCTCAGACAAAGTCTTGTCGTCAAGGTAATAAGAGGTGAGAACGAACAGGTCGTCGGGAGGCAGCGCAGCCAGAACCTCGTCCGTGGCGGCTTCCAACCTGGCATCAACCGGGGTTTCTGTCTCAGTGGTTACAGGCGGAGCGGGAAATTGTGTCCCTACTTCGGCTTCCTCTTCAAAGCTGACTAGCCTGCGGCGCCGACGGTATTGGTTGACGTATTCTTGCGCTATTACCGTTCGCAACCAACCTTCCAACGATCCACGGCCGGTGTAAGAAGCAAGCTTCGATACCCGTTGTCCATCTCGCAGCTTTGTGCCGTAAAGATCTGCGTAGGTCGAGTCTGCAAGCTCCCGGGCAGCAGCACTGTCCTTGGCGACATACCCTGCTATGTCGAACAACTTCTCCCGGAAGCGTGACAAAAAACTCTCCCAAGCCTTATCGTTGCCGGCAGCACAGGCGCGGGCCAAAACGAGATCATCAATGCGTAAGCTGCTAAAGAAATCGCGAAGTGTACTGGCACTTTCTTGCGCATCAACGGACACGTGCTTTATTGCGATTTCCTTCAGAATTATTTTGAACTGTGCGAACGTCAAGCCAAAACTCAACCCCGGACTCTTCGCAAACAGCTCTTCCAACAGAGCATTCAACTCCGCCGGAAGTTCCCCCGCGACTTGAGGATCGTCTCGCATGATTCCGCGTTGGCTTCGATTCCGCGTTGGCTTCGATGCTACCAATTATTAGACGCGGGTATCCGGTTTTTTGATAATCGAATCGGTTCGGCTAGATAGTCAGAGGTTGGGTATTGACTCGATACGGTGCGTAAAACCTTGAGGTCTCTTCACTACTTTTGCAGCCCCGCAACCCACTGCGAAACTTCAGTCCAGGCCGCGCGAAGCGTTCCGCTTGGTACGTACGGCACGCCGAGGATCGCTCCAGCTGCGGCCGATGCCATCGTTTTCCAATCCACGGGACGCGGGATATCCGACAATTCGCCCTCCATCTCGGATGTCAGCTCAAGTGAGCCAGAGCTAGAATTCGAAGATAATGAGATATCTTCCGGTGCGTGCACAACCAGCAGTTTAGGTTGATGCCAAAATAGGGTAAAGTTACGCTCGTATGTTCTTTCGTGTTACCAAATGCGGAATTCATTTTCCTCAGAAGAAAGGGTCTTCATGAAACACGCTCTAGGAAAATACTCATTTATTGTAGTGTTGATTTTAACGGTTTTCGCAGCGGCAGACGGCCCCGCATACCACGTGACAAATAGTTTTAAGCTCGGCGGCGAAGGTGGATGGGACTATCTAACCCTCGACAGTACTTCCCGGCTTCTATACATATCAAGAGGCACCCATGTGATCGTCCTGAATGTCGATTCAGGAACAGTCGAGGGCGACATTCCGGACACGCCCGGAGTTCACGGAATTGCGCTGGCTCCGGAACTCGCGCGCGGTTTTGTGAGTAATGGCCGCGAAGGCACAGTCACTATCTTTGATCTCAAATCGCTGAAATTGATCAGTAAGGTCAAGGTTGGCGAGAATCCTGATGCCATCCTTTACGATTCATATACTAAGCGCGTCTTCACTTTCAACGGCAGAAGCCACGATTCATCCGCCATAGACGCGACGACTGGCACAGTGCTCGCCACGATTAAACTGGACGGAAAGCCTGAATTCGCGGCCAGTGACGGCAATGGAAAGATATTCGATAACCTCGAAGACAAGAGCGAGATCACGGAAATTGATGCCAAGACACTGCAAGTAAAGGCAACATGGCCGCTCGCCCCCTGTGAGGGTCCAAGCGGGTTGGCGATTGATCGCAAGAATCACCGCCTGTTCTCGGGTTGTGGCAACGAAATGATGGCTGTAGTGGATGCCGACAACGGAAAAATAATCACCACATTGCCGATCGGTAAAGGCGTTGATGCCACTACATTCGATCCCGAGACCGGATTCGCATTCGCATCCTGCGGCGATGGTCACCTCACGGTGATCAAAGAAGACTCCAAAGACAAATTCAGTGTGGCGGAGAACGTGTCTACCCAGGATGGCGCTCGCACATTGGCTCTGGATGAGAAGACGCATAACGTTTACCTGGTCACGGCGAAATTCGGGCCGCCTCCCGCTCCCACACCACAGCAACCGCATCCATGGCATTCCATTGTGCCCGATACATTCACCGTTTTGGTGGTTGGGAAATAATGCGTAACCTGACGGCGAATTCTCTCAAATCCCTGACCGCTCGGAACGTACCGAGAAGTCTTAGCCGTATCGTTCCCATCATTCTGTTTGTGTGTTTCGCTTCATCGTTGGGGACGAGCTACTCGGTATTGACCCACGAGGAAATCGTTGATCTCTTGTGGAAAGATCAAATCCAGCCTTTACTGCTGAAGCGCTTTCCCCATTCCACGCCGGATGATCTGACCAAGGCGCATGCCTATGCCTACGGCGGAAGCTTGGTTCAAGACATGGGGTATTACCCATTCGGCAACGCGTATTTCAGCGACCTTGTCCACTATGTTCGCAGCGGAGATTTTGTGGTCGCGCTGGTCGGGCAATCAACCGATCTCAACGAATATGCCTTCGCCCTAGGCGCGCTTGCCCACTTCGCTTCCGACAATATGGGGCATCCCACCATCAATAAAGTAGTCGCCATGAGCTTCCCAAAGCTGCGCAGGAAATTTGGCGATGAAGTCACTTACGCCGACGATCACAAAGCTCATATCCGCACTGAATTTGGTTTCGATATGGTCCAGGTCGCGAAAAATCGCTACACTTCAGACCGCTATCACGACTTTATTGGTTTTGAGGTTTCGAAGCCGGTACTAGAGCGGGCGTTTCAGCAAACTTACGATCTCCAGGTTACCGATGTCTTCGGCGATGAGGATCTTGCAATCGGAACCTTCCGTCGGAGCATAAGCACGATCATTCCTGAAATGACTCGTGTGGCGCTGCTAAATCGCAAGAAGGAAGTAATTCGCGATACCTGGAATTCAAACGAGAAAACATTTCTCTACCACGTTTCGCGCACCAGTTACCAAAAAGAATGGGGCAGGGGATATCGCAAGCCAGGCTTCGGGGCCCGGGTGCTGGCGTTTTTCCTCCGCATCGTTCCTAAGATCGGTCCCTTCAAGGCTCTCGGTTTCAAAATTCCGACGACTAAGACCGAAGACATGTATATCAAGAGCATCAATCAGTCCGTGGACGATTATGGCACCGCCTTGAAGCAAACGAAGAATGGCCAGCTGGATCTCCCAGACATGGATTTTGATACCGGCCGTCCCACGGCAGCTGGAGAGTACTCATTGGCGGACAAAACCTATGCCCACCTACTGGATGACCTTGCTAAAAAACATTTCGATCAGTTGGCGCCGGATCTGCGGCAAAACATCCTGGACTTTTATGCCAGCGGGAAGCCTCTCATTTCCGCAAAAAAAGACAAGAAGAGCGTGAGCGCATGGCAGAAAACGCAAGACGAATTGAATCAACTGAAGGCCACAAGCCCGGAGCCTCCCGCCACCAAAGCGGCAGTAGCTATACCGGCCGAGTGACGTGTCAAACTATTCGACACTGGCCATGGAGGGTCGCATGTTTGCGGTAAACTGGGCGGTCGCCCAACAACCGCTGAGAGACGGCGGAACTAAACCGAGGTGAATGAGTGACTGACGCTGTCACGGAAAAGCCCGCAGATAAGAATCTCGATAAATTCTACCGGGCGCGAATCACGAAACGCACTGATCTTGCCGAAGACCTCTGGACCGTCAGGATTCAAGCTGGCGGAGAGTTCAAGTTCGCGCCCGGCCAATATGCAACATTGGGAGTAGATGGCCCGGACAAGCGCTCGGAGCGTGCCTATTCAATTGTGTCGTCCCCGTATGAAGACGAACTTGAGTTTTTTTTCGAGCTGGTTCCCCAGGGCGAACTGACTCCCAAACTTTACAAATTGCAGGTCGGCGATGAACTGCTCATGCGCAAAATTCCCAAGGGCCGGTTCACCCTCGATACTAAGAGCGGCCGCACCAACCACTTGTTGGTCGCAACCGTGACCGGAGTTGCGCCGTTCGTTAGCTACGTACGTTCGCTTTACAAAGATTGGAAAGAAGGTAAGTTCGCGGGCGACCATAAACTCTTCCTGTTAGAAGGAGCCAGCCGGTCTTGGGAATTGGGATACTGCGAAGAATTACAGAAATTCGCCCTCGAAGTTCCCTGGCTGAAGTACGTCCCCACCATCAGCCGTCCATGGGATGATCTGAAATGGGTAGGCGAAACCGGACGCGTTGACGACGTCCTTCGCAAATATGCCGACATGTGGGGGCTCACTGCCGCCGATTCTGTGGCGTACTTATGCGGTCATCCCGACATGATCGAGGGTGGAAAGGGCATCTTGAAGCGCATTGGATTTACCAAAGAAGTCGTGAAGGAAGAAATCTACTGGATTCCTGGAAAAGAAGTAGCCGGCACGTAGCCATCGTCTTGGCGGCTTCAGGTCAAGGCGCCTTTTAATCCGATCAACGGAAAGCGCCGGCAAAAAAGACTTCTGTATATTGCCGCGCCAATTGCTCTTCTTGTAATGCACCTTGCGGCTTATACCACTGATAGATCCAATTCATCATTCCCAACAAAGCAAATGCCGCTGCGCGGGGATTTACCATGGATTGCGAGCCCCGTTTTCGCTGGACTTCAGCAACTAAATTTTCTACGAAATGTATGTAGTCTTTTTTTCTCCCATTAATGCGCTTGCGCAAGGGAGGGGCCAACGGATGATTCTCATGCAGCATCACCGTGATTTCCCAATCGCTTTGGCTCAACACTACTCCAATATGCAACCGGATCACTGCACGTAAGCGATCCTCCGGATCGCTGATCCCTCGCGCCACCTTAATCACCCGCTCTTCCGTGATATCCATTGCCTGATTCATCAGGTCAAATAAAATTTCGTCTTTGCTTTTAAAGTGGTGATAGAGCCCGCCTTTGCTGAGTTTCAGTGCAGCGGCGATATCATTCATGGCCGTGCCGTCATAGCCTTGCTGCTGAAACAGTCGCGCAGCAGTCCGTAATATTTCCTGCCGGGGATCAGTCGAGGGCGCACGAGTCATTGCCGGAAGAATATACAGATGGAAGAGAGAATGCCAATTTAGAAAAGATTAATTCGATGGAGAGACGAGTCTTCCCGCTAGGCAGGACGGACGAGACGCCAATCTCTCATCAATACTTTCGCAGCACGCCAATGACCCGTCCCTGCACTTGCACGGACGCGGCCGGCACCATAATCGGCTGCATATTCTTATTGGACGGTTGCAGCCGGACATTGTCGCCCTCGCGATAAAAACGTTTAAGGGTCGCGTCGGTCGCGTCAATCAATGCCACTACAATTTCTCCATTGTGGGCAGTCTTGGATTTTTCGACTAATACGTAATCACCGCTCAAAATGTGCTCGTCCTGCATGGAATCGCCACGCACCTCAAGAACAAAAACTTCTTTCGACCGCACGAAATCAGCTAGGGAAATCGTCTCTGGATTTTCGACCGCTTCAATGGGCTGTCCGGCGGCGATCCTGCCCAACAATGGCAGCACCATCGTCGTATTCACGGCCATCGCTTGTTTGAGTCGGCCTTTGGGCGCGAGTAAATCAATGGACCGGCTGCGATTGTAATCGCGAGTTAGCAGCCCTTTTTTCTCCAGGTTTGAAATGTGCTTGTGAACGGTGGCCAGCGAACTCAATCCAAGGCCCTGTCCGATTTCGTCGAAAGAGGGAGAATATCCCTGCTTCTGCACAAAATCAGAGATAAAGTCGTAAACTTGACGTTGACGCTTTGTGATTGCCATAATCGGCATTGTAAGCGAATAAAAGGCGAAGTCAAGAGTTACTCGCTAAGAATTTGATGTTAGAAGAATAGGTTCGAGTGGAAGCTTTGTAATCTCGTCTGACTGTAATGTTGTAATACCTTCCTGGCTCGCTCGAAATTCGCACGCGATAGGCCGTGTCCTTGAGATTTACGTTTCTTTACATCCACCGCAACATTTCCCGCCATCTAAGTGTTTGATACTCTTGTAACTGGAATAAGCAGCTGGAAGGTAGAAGCTCATTTTTTCGGCTTGTCCGAACTTGGAGAGTCCTGTGAGAAAGCTAATTTTAGTCGCGATTCTATGCGTTTTTATTGTGATGCAACGTCCTGCACACGCCCAGCAGTTTGATGCAGCTATAGGCTTCAGCGCACTGACCGCCCCTCAAGGCACAACCGACAGTACAGGCACGTTTTTTCCTTCTATCAGGGGCGGTTTATATCCCAGTTTCAACGCGGACGCTCTGATTAAGCACAACATTGGTATTGAGGGTGAATTTGTCTGGCGCGCGCGCCAAAATCTCTACGGCGGGTTCGCACCTTATCGTCCCCTCTTTTTCGATTTCAACGGGATTTGGTCTCCGTCCATCGGAAAGAAACTCGCACCTGAAGTTATTGCAGGAATTGGCGCCGAAGACCTCAGGTTTTATGGCCAGATTAATTGCTCTCAATTTACGGGAAGCTGCACAAATTACGTCAGCAGCAAGCATTTCATGGAAGACGTGGGAGTCGGGCTTCGCTATTACGTCTGGCGTAGTGTATTCGTTCGTCCGGAAGCCCGGCTGTACTTCGTTAACAACAACGTTGAGTTCAGTTCCGGCAGAATGGCGCGATACGGAGTCTCGATCGGTTATAGCTTCCGCTCAGGATTCTAATTGAGATTACCGCGAGCGCACGGCAATTCAGCACTCGGGCGCTGAATTGTCGAGTGGATTAGGAACTGGCTACTGTTGTAGCGCCTGTTTCAAACGCGGCTTCACACCCACCGCGGCGATGCTTGCGCTATCCCATCCGCCGCCGAGGGCCTTTACCAAATAAACAGAGGTCACCAATCTTTGGCCCAATAGTTGGGTAGCAAGCCGCTCATTCGTGAGTGCCTGTTGCTCGGCTGTGATCACATCGAGGTAAGTTACGAGGCCGCCGGTGTAGCGTGTGTTGGCAAGACTTAGGGAGCGTTCGGCATCCACGACTGCGCGCTGCTGAGATTCGGACGCCGACGAGAGTGCGTTCAATCCTGCGAGTGCATCTTCGACCTGCTGAAACGCTACCAACGCGGATTCCCTGTAGTTAGAAACATTTTCCTGATAAGCGGCCTGGGAATATTCCAGTTGAGCGTGCAGCCTTCCTCCGGCGATCAATGGCTCGAGGGCGCTGATCCCAAGAGACCACAGAGCACTCGATGCATTGGCGAGGCTGGAAATACTCACGCTTTCGATCCCAGCGCCTCCCTGCAAGGCAATACTGGGATAGAACGCTGACCTGGCTACTCCGACACGAGCGTTTGCAGCTGCGACCTGCCTTTCCGCCGTCGCTATGTCGGGACGACGCTGCAATAATTCAGAGGGCAGAGAGAGAGGAATAGCCGGTGGGAGCGTATCCATGCCTCGCACCGGGGCCTTGAAGCTGGCGGCTGGCAAACCTTGAAGCGTCGCCAGAGCATGTTCGTACTGAGCGCGCTGCTGTTGAAGCAAATAAACCTGAGTCTCGGAAGAATCGAGGACAGTCTGCTGCTGCGCGACGTCGAGGCCTGAGACAGCGCCTCCTTCGTGACGTTCATTCACCAACTTCAGTCCTTGTTGTTGAAACCCAATTGCCCTCTCTAAGACTGCGATTTCGGCATCAAGTTCGCGAAGTTGAAAATAATCCGCCGCCAAGTCTGAGCTGATCATTAAGCGGACGTTCTCCAAATCCGCCGCAGAAGCCTGAGCATCGGCCTTGGCTGCCTCAACGCTCCTGCGGACATGTCCAAAGAGGTCCACTTCGTAATTCAGAGTGAAGGGTATTGTGAACAGGTTGTATGTAGTCGGCGTAGTAGGCGCGACGGAGGTGCCAAGAGCAGGGCGATTCCCGGACAGCCTTTGCCGGGAAACCGATGGTCCCAGATCTAACTCTGGATACAAGCCCGACGCAGTGACTCGCGCCGTGGCACGTGCCTCGGCGAGGCGCGATATCGCGGCCTTCAGCGTTTGATTGTTCGCGATGGCGCGCTCTTCGTATTGATTCAGTTCGACATCGCCGAAAAGAGTCCACCAGGAGCCTTTTGGAATTGAGTCGGCGGGATTGGCCTCATGCCAGGGCGCCGGAGTCTGCCAATTTTGCGGAGTTGCCACATCAGGTTTCTTATAGGTAGGTCCAGCTGCGTAACACACCGTGCTTGTCAGCAGGACGAGGGCAGCAAAACCATTTTTCATGAGTTCCCGTCGCCGGCAGTTGAGACCTGGACCTGCTGCCCTTCTTCGAGGGAATCACTGGGGTTCAGGATGAGCGAATCGGTTTTATCGAGTCCGCCGAGAATTTCCAGAGTAGTTCCGTAATCCTGCCCAATCACGACCGGTTTCAGATGCACTTTACCATCGGAACCCACAACGGCCGCACGCATGCCTTCGGCGCGAAACAATAACGCGTTTACGGGAACCGAAAGCCGGACGGCTTTCACATTCACATCGAAATGAACCTGCGCGTACGACCCCGGCAGAAGAGCGCCCTTTGGATTCGGAATATCAATCTCGGTGCGAAGAGTGCGAGTAGTGAGGTCAATCGAATCCGCCGTCCGCGCCACGTTACCGGTAAAGTGTTCTCCGGATAGCGACGCGAGTTCGATTGTTGCGTGCACACCCGCGTGAACCGCAGGAGCGTATATTTCTGGCACGTCAACATACACGCGTATGGGATCAACCTTGGCTATGTCGAATAGTTCCTGGTTCGGCCCGCTGTTGCCGGCATTGATTAATGCCCCCACATCAACATTGCGTTTCGTGATCACGCCCGAGAAAGGCGCGTAAATGTGTTTGAAAGCCTCGAGTTGACCCAACCGATTCAGATTTGCTGTGGCTTGCGCCAATTGAGCTTTGCCCTGTTCGTACGCGCTAGTGCGGTCGTCGGTTTCTTGCTGCGCGACTGCATCCATCTTCTGGAGGTTTTGGTAACGCTTTGCTGAAATTGCGGCCAGGTTCATTTGCGACTCGGCTTGATCGCGCGCCGCACGGGCTTGCATCAATTCCTGATCAATTTCTGGAGTCTCGATGTCAGCCAGCAATTGTCCTTTTTGCACGCGGCTGCCAATGTCCTTGTACCAGTGTGCCAGATATCCATTCGTTCGGGCATAAATTGGTGACTCGGTGAAGGCCTGCAAAGTGGACGGCAGATCAAGCACTTGTTGTGGCGCTTCAACCTTTGGGTGAAC
>DASYGR010000233.1:0-16508 GCA_035999525.1 Terriglobales bacterium | reverse complement strand
GATTTTCCTCCCAGCTCTAAAGAAACTTTCTTCAGATTACCGGCAGCAGCCTGAAGAATCAGTTTGCCGACCTCGGTGGACCCGGTGAATGCAATTTTATCCACGTCGGGATGCGCCGCGAGCGCCGCACCCGCCGTTTCGCCGAAGCCGGGGACGATGTTTAATACTCCGTCGGGGAATCCCGCTTCCATTGCGAGCGCGCCCAAACGCAAAGCTGTCAGAGGAGTCTGCTCGGCTGGCTTCAAAATCACGGTGCAGCCAACGGCCAATGCGGGCGCGAGTTTCCACGCCGCCATCAGGAGTGGGAAATTCCACGGGATAATCTGGCCGACCACGCCGACCGGTTCGCGCAATGTGTAGGCAAAATATTTTGCGCCTCCGGATGAGATCGGGATGGTGTTGCCCTCTACCTTGGTGGCCCATCCGGCCATGTACCGAAACATATCAATTGCGAGGGGAACGTCGGCAACGCGTGCAACGGTGAGAGGCTTGCCGTTGTCGAGAGTTTCTAATTGGGCAAATTCTTCAAGGTTTGCTTCGAGTAAGTCGGCTAGCTTCCACAGCAGGCGACCCCTTTTCGAAGGAGTCATCTCGGGCCACTTCCCGCTTTCGAAGGCTCGCCGGGCAGCCTTGACGGCTTGCTCAATATCGGCGCGATCGCCCTCGGCAACCCGGGCCAGAACCTCGCCTGTCGCAGGATTGTAGGTTTCGAAGGTCTTACCCGAAACCGAGTCTACCCATTTGCCATTCACCAACATTTTTCTCGGTTTGCTGAGATATTCTGAAACATTCTTGTGAAGCGTGGGGGCCGCTAGTGTGGTTGCCATATTTCCTCCTTTGGCGATTCGCGGGCTGATTTCGATAAGAGGTATAGAAGGCAATAGTAACAAAAAGGAGAAGGATAGTTAAGGTCTTACCTCGTGAGTGACCCCTCACATTTTACGCAGAAACTTCAATCGGTCAGCTTGACGCCCATCGCGATTGATCAAAAGTGTGGGTCGGGAGTAGTTTTAATGGATTCAAATCGGATTTCGATCCCCCAGAAGGTGACTCTCCATGAATTCCAAAGCAGCCCTCAACGATGTTCACACGGTCCTGGTGATAGATTGGCCATCCATAGACGTTCCGGAATCGCTCGCGTTTGCCGGCTTTCAAGTTGTGGTGCGTGGGGGGCCGGGGCCGGAAGATTATTCGGCTTACGAATTGAAGAATGGCGCGGTGATTCCACGGCATGTAGGCCGGCCGCCGGAACATGTGGATTTGATTTACTCCCATCGTCCCTTGGGCGAATTGCCGCAAATCATCGAGCTTGCCAAAAAGTTGGGTGCGAAGACGATATGGACTCAGTCAGGCCTGTCCGCGGCGGGGAAAAATGATCCCAAGGGCTGTTGGGCGTCAGAGGAAGACCTGCGATCGGCTCGGGATCTCGCGCAATCAGCGGGACTCAATTACCTCAGCCAACCATACATAGGAGATACGGCCCGCGAAGTCAAAGCATCTCAAAGCGCCTGAGTGAGGTTAGCAACGTTTTAGCAGGCTGGGCTTCGTTTGCATTTTCCACAATCCGCCAGTTGAGTGTTAACCTCTCCAACATCTAGACAACAGCTATGAGATTGATCGAGACTCTGGCGACCACGGATGTGCTCGCGAAACTATTTTCCGATGCGTCGGTCCTTGAGGCCATGCTTCGATTCGAGGCAGCGCTCGCCCGGGTTGAGGCTCGTCTCGGAATAGTTCCGCAGGCAGCCGCTGAGAAAATTGCAGCCGTGGCGAAGCCGGAGTTTTTTGACGCTGAGGCGATTTCGCGAGACAGCCTTCGAGTGGGCACGCCTGTCATTCCTCTGGTGAAAGCTCTCAGGGAACGCGTCCATGCCGATGATCCCGCAGCCGCGAGCTTCGTGCATTGGGGCGCAACCAGTCAGGACGTAGCCGATACGGCGCTGGTTCTTCTTCTCAAACAGGCGTACACAATTTTCGAATTTGATCTTTCGCGGTTGGAAGAATCATTGCAGCGACTGTCGGAAAAACACGCCAAGACCGTTATGGTCGGACGCACTCTATTGCAGGCCGCTCCGCCGGTTACGTTTGGGCTCAAGGCAGCAGGATGGTTGGGAGCAATCCGTCGGTCGCGCAGAAAACTGAATGAAAGTTTTACCGACGCGTTGATTCTCCAGTTCGGCGGCGCAAGCGGAACACTGGCATTTCTCGGCGACAAAGGAATCACCGTGGGAAAAGCTCTTGCTGATGAACTCGACCTTACCTACCCCGAAGCGCCTTGGCATACGCACCGTGGTCGCTTGGCCGCGTTGATGTGCGCTTGCGGCGTGCTCACGGGTACTCTTGGAAAAATGGCGCGAGACATTAGCCTGCTCACGCAAAACGAAATCGGCGAAGTTGCAGAAGGCCGGGATGCTGGTGGCGGCGGTTCTTCGACGATGCCGCATAAGCATAATCCCGTTGGTTGTGTGTTGACCCTTGCCGCTGCGAATCGTGTTCCCGGACTCGTGGCCGCTTTTCTATCAGGAATGATTCAAGAGCACGAACGCGGAGCGGGGGGCTGGCAGGCGGAGTGGCCAACGGTCGCGGCGATAATTCAGGCCACCGGGCTTGCTATCCATTCCATGGCGGAAGTCGCAGAAGGCCTTACGGTGAACACAGCTCGAATGCAGTCCAACATCGAGGCTACTCATGGAGCGGTGTTCGCAGAAAAGGCAATGCTGCTGTTGTCGCCGCGCATTGGCCGGGACTCTGCTCACGGACTTCTCGAGAAGGCCAGCCAGGAGGCTGTTGCGAGTGGTCGCCTACTCTCGGAGGTGCTCGGTGAGATGCGGGAAGTCAAAGGCCATCTCGACTCTAAAGCTCTGCATGATCTAGAGAACAGCGATCTGTATCTTGGCGTCGCTGAGGAATTCCGAACGCGCTTGCTTGCTTCTCTGGGACCCGATTTTCGCAGCAAGAAGGAATAAGTCATCATGCCGTTTGCAATTGTTGACGACCATCGAGTTTTCTACCGCCTCGAAGGGAAGAGCGGAGCGCCGGTGCTCGTTCTGTCCCATTCGATTGGCGCCGACCATGGCATGTGGTCGCCGCAGGTCGAAGATTTGCTTCCGTATTTCCAAGTACTGCGTTATGACACACGCGGACACGGAGCTTCGGATGCACCCGCTGGAGATTATTCAATTGAGCAGTTGGGTCGGGATGTAATTGGACTCGCCGATTTTCTGGGCATTCAGAAATTTTCTTTCTGTGGTATTTCGTTGGGCGGCGCGGTCGCACAGTGGCTGGGAATCAACGCTCGAGATCGTTTGGACAAACTTGTTCTGGCAAACACCTCTCCGCAGTTCGGTTCACGGGCTAAGTGGGACGAACGGCGAAAAACCGTCGTCGAAAATGGCATGAGAGCAATTGTTGATGTCGTGATGCAGAGATTCTTTTCTTCCGAGACGCTTTCGCGGCGTGATGTTCAGGTTGAGGCAATTCGAAATCTGCTGCTTGGCACAGACCCTATTGGATATGCCGGTTGTTGCGCGGCGCTTCGAGATTTCGACAGTACAAAATTGCTTAACAAGATTGATACTCCAACGCTCCTTATCGTTGGAGATGGAGATGTGTCCACTCCGTGGGAAGGTCATGGAGAAATACTGGCTCGTGAGATTCCTGGCGTTCAAGTCGCCCGTCTCCCTGCGGCGCATTTGTCGAACCTCGAACGGCCACGATCTTTCACCGCAGCCTTGTTGGATTTTCTTATTCCGCGAGACACATCTTCAGATCCGCTGGAAGCCGGGTTCGCAACCCGGCGCGAAGTTCTTGGGGAAGCGCATGTGGATCGGGCGATTGCTGCGACCAACGACTTTACCCGTGATTTTCAGGAACTGATTACGAGGTACGCATGGGGAACAATCTGGACGCGGCCGGGGCTTAATCAGCGCACACGCCGGCTCCTGACGCTTGCAATTGCTGCAAGCCTGGGACGATGGGAAGAGTTTCGGTTGCACGTTCATGCCGGGCTTGTGAGCGAACTGGAGCCGTGTGACCTGAAAGAAATCTTGCTACAAACTGCAATCTACGCAGGAGTGCCGGCAGCTAATACGGCCTTCCACATAGCCAGCGAAGAGATAGAGAGATTAAAAAAGAACTAGGCCGCAGTAGCCGGAAACGCGGTAGTTGGCTGCTGATAGAATTCAGTCAGTTTTGCATCTCTCCCATGCCTGCTTTTCCCAAAATTATTTTTCATGTTGATATGGATGCGTTCTTCGTGTCGGTAGAAGAGCTCTTTGATCCTGCGTTGAAGGGAAAGGCTGTAGTAGTCGGCGGGCAGCGCCACGAGCGCGGAGTAGTTTCTGCGGCGTCTTACGAAGCGCGCAAATTTGGAGTTCATTCGGCGATGCCGCTGCGAACGGCGGTGAAGCTGTGCCCGCAGGCGATTTTTGTGGACGGGCATCCGGACCGTTATCGGCAATATTCAGAGCGAGTGTATGGTGTGCTTGGTTCGTTCACGCCGCTGGTGGAGATGGCCTCGATTGACGAAGCGTATTTGGATATGACTGGAACCGAGCGGCTGCATGGGCCGGTGCTGGCGGCGGCTCATAGCCTGCATAAGAAGATGAAAGCGGAGACACAACTGAATTGCTCCATAGGAATTGGCAGCTCGCGGCTGGTGGCGAAAGTGTCGTCGGCGAAAGCGAAGCCTCACGGAGTTCTGTGGGTGATTCCAGGATGCGAAGCGAATTTTCTTGCGCCGCTCGATGTGCGCGATATTCCCGGCGTTGGCAAGGTGACGGAGAAAAGTTTGAATGATCTGGGAATCCGAAGGGTGGGCGATTTCGCGCGGTTTGAAACTTCATTCCTCGAAGAGAGGTTTGGAAAGTGGGGATTGGCACTGGCTGGAAAGGCCCGCGGAGAAGATGCGGGAGGATGGTTTGACAGCGAAGTAGGAGCCGATGTTGATGCGAAATCCATCAGCCATGAGCACACTTATAACGACGATACGAGCGATCCTGCGCAGCTCGAATCTACTTTGATGCGGCTATCGGAAATGGTTGGCCGCCGGTTACGCGAGCATGGGTTCTATGCACGGACAATCCAACTAAAGCTGCGGTACAAAGATTTCTCGACGATCACGCGAGCGCATACGCTGACATCTCCAACTCAATTGGATACGGAAATCTTCGAGCAGGTTAGGACGCTATTCCGCAACAATTGGAGAAAGAATGCGCAGATACGATTGTTGGGCGTACACGTCTCTGGGTTCGGAGAAGTCGCTGGGCAAGGTGACTTGCTGGAGGATGGACGCCGCCAGAAATGGCAACAAGCGTTGTCAGCCGCGGATCGATTGCGGGATAAGTTTGGAGAGTCGAGCGTGTCACTGGCCGGAGGATTGAAAGGCGGGTTCCGTGAGCGGACCCATGAGAATCCTGCCAGCTTGCCAGGAAAAGAGAAGAGCTAGTAGTTCCAAGTCAAAATTAAGAGTTGCGGACAAGAGTATCCGCGCCACACAAGCATACCTTTCAAATATGATTCTGGATCTTACTGACGATTCATTTCATGCGGGGGCGCTCGGGCGAATCCAGCGGGAGATGATCGTTCTTGGGATCGGCTTTAGTGCTGCAGCCTGGATGCTTCTTGGTTGGCGGATTGCGGCCGGTTTCGCTTGTGGAAGTGCAATCGGCTACGCGAATTTTCATTTGTTGAAGCGAGTAGTCGGCGGAGTGGTGGAGCGCACGGTTCAGTCGGGGCATCGGCAATCAGGGAAGGGAATCGTCTTGCGTTTTGCACTGCGCTACCTGGCGGTTGCGTGTGCGGCCTATGTTATTCTAACGAGTTATCCAGCCAGTCTTCATGGGTTTTTGGTGGGATTATTCCTGCCGGTAGGGGCGATTTTGTGTGAGGCTGCCTATGAGTTGTACATGGCGCTCATGCACGGGACTTAGCTGGGGATCACGGCTGCGTCACCGCGCTCCAGATCCTTCGGGTCAAAGACACTCAGGATGACGTCGAAAACTCTAGCATTTTTGCAACAAGCGAAGCTCAAAGCGAGATACTAGAAGCCGCTTTTCCTATGCCCGAACAGCTTTGGTTTACGGAGATACTGAATCGCTTCTTTGCCGGTCCGACGACCGCTTTGTTGCGGGCGTTGCACATTGAGCCGAAATATCCGCAAGCGCCGATTACCAATGCTTTTTCGATGGAATTGCTGGTCTTTCTTTTCCTGGTATTGATGTTCGCCATACTGCGGACGCGCCTTTCGGTCGAAAGCCCCGGAGGAGTTCAACATACGTTTGAAGCGCTGCATGGTTTTGTGAACGGGCAGAGCGAAGAAATTATTGGACATCACAGCGAAGGGTTCACGCCATTTTTGGCTGTACTGTTGCTCTTCATATTGATTTCGAATTTGATCGGTCTGATTCCGGGATTTGAATCACCGACGGCCTCGGCAGAAGTTCCATTTGGCTGCGCGATACTCGCATTTTTGTATTACCACGCACAGGGAATCCACAAAAAGGGTCTGGTTCACTACGCGGCGCATTTTTTGGGGCCTTCTGATTCCAGCATTCCGCTGGCCATTCGCATTCCACTAGCGGTGCTTATGCTGCCGATTGAGATCATCAGTCACCTGGCCCGAGTGCTCTCCCTCACCATACGGCTTTGGGCGAATATGTTTGCCGGGGACCTGGTGATCATGGCATTTTTTTCCATGATAGCGATCGGGGTTCCCATCATATTTCTGGGATTGCATATTTTCGTCGCTTTGCTGCAAACGTACATCTTTGTGCTTCTGACAACCGTGTATCTGTCTGGAGCGGTCGCGGAAGAGCACTGAGTTCGGTCTCTGGTTTGAGCGTCAAGCCCGCCGCTCCGAGAAAAAGCGGAGCAGAAAAACAGTTCTTAGCTTTTGGTTTTCAGTTCTGAGTTTGAAGTTTCGAGTGCGAATTGGGTTGCATCCGTTCAGCGTGAGGGCGTTTGTTCGGTAACGTCAACCACCCACTGGCGGAATTTCATAGAAAGAAAGAGGAGAAAAATAATGCGTGTAATGAGTTATGTGTTTATGGCACTAGCGGTCATGTGCTTTGCTGTGCCTGCATTCGCACAGGGCGGGGGTACATCGAATCCTGTGAACTGGGTTGCGCTTAGCGCGGGATTCTCCATGGCGATTGCGTCTGCTGGTTGTGGCATCGGCCAGGGACGGGCGACCGCGGCGGCTACGGAAGCTTTGGCGAGAAATCCGGCGGCTCGTCCTGGAATTTCTTTTGCGCTGATTCTAGGTCTGGCTTTGATCGAGTCGCTGGCGCTTTACACGCTCGCGATTATCATCGTAAAGGTAAAGTAATTCAGGAGTTCAAAAAATGAAGAGCCTCTACATGGGTAGAGGCTCTTTTTTTGGCTTGAATCGGATTAACCCTTGCGAATTTCGCTCCACTCTTCTTTCTTTTCGTCGGGAGTGTTCACCATGGTTTCGAGCAGAATGCGGCGCAGGCGATAGCGGCTTTCCAGATCGGTATTTACAATTTCGAATCCTACTTCGTTGACTCGCGCGCGCCGTAACAAAACATCGGCGCGGATGTGGCTCATTCCAACCTTCATATCGAGAGAAGCTTCGGAACCTACGCGGAGATTATCTTGCTTGGTGCCCATGCCACCGCCCAGGCTAAGCTCGTGAACCGAGATGCTGGACTTTCCCCATGAACTGCTGATGGTAGCGGAAATCGGTTTTCTCAGCGGAATGCGTTCATAACGGCGCTGCCGTACCCACGGGCACGCAGGGGCGGCGTCAAGGGCCACGACTGCCAATTCGGCTGGCTCAAGGCCGCTTTCAGCCATAATCTTGCTGCTGTAAGTGGGATCAATTTTGGTCAATGCTTGCGCGGCAGCAATTCTCAGTTCGCGCGGATGAATCCACTTCCACATCTTTTTCGCTTCCAACAGATTTCGAAGAACCGTGATGGAGTCGCCTTCGCGCAGTCTTCCCAAGGACTCGACGGCTTTTAATTGGAGTAATGGCGAGCGTCCCTCGGTTTCACCGGACTCGGCCATCACGATCAGTGGCGGGACAGCCGATCTGTCGCCGCTCATGCCGATCTCATCGAGGGCCTGCGGCAATACCAGGGGATCGAGAATTTCAAGAAGCTCCAGCAGCGAGCGCCCACGATCGGGAGCGGCGCCGTATGCGATCTGGCGAACAACCAAGTCGTGATAAAACCGATTCCATTCGGGTAGACGAGTTGGCAGGAGTTCCAACAACGTCGGTACGTCGAGACGGCTTAGCAAGCCAATCACTGACGATGCCTGGCGTGGCGGCCCCATGCGCAACATTTCGCGCAAATGTGCCATTCCCGGAGGTCCCAGATCTTTAACGAGATTGACCATGCGGTCGCACTCATCACGGCGCATGCAGCGGAAGAACCGATCCGCGAGATGTTCAATGGCGGCCTGCGACGTGCGCCGCAGCACCATCACCAACTCGGGCGGAACTTGGGGCAGGCGAAGCGCTTCCTCGAGGAATTCAGGCAATCGATTTTCGATGCCAATGCGCGGACGCAGATCGTCGGCCAGCACGGGTCGCTGTTTTGCGACGGTGTCCATCGCGTCACAAACTTCATTTAATGCGGAGTAACGCTTTTGCGCGCTTGCTTCCGAGCTCATGCGGACAAAGGCAGCGCTCAACAGGCTCTGCATTTCCGAATCCGGTTCCTTAACCAGGGCGTCTGCGAGGGCTCGAACTGTGGACCCCAGCAGCTTTTCGTCTGTACTGGCAAAAAGATCGGCGAGTTGACCGATACCGGTTGCAATCTTGCGGCGAGGCTCGGGATCTTTGGCATTCAGGCACGAAGCGTAGTTTCGCAAAATGTCCGAAGCTGTATCCCTCTCGTCGCGGTCGAGCAGAAGCTCAACGAATTGCCGTACGTTACGCGCGGGAACACAGGGCGCTTCATCGGAAAGTAGCACGCTTTTCTTGCCAGCGTCAGGAACCTCAGCCCAGAACATTCGGTCGAGAATGTCGGCGTGGGATTCCACAAGGATGCCGGCCTTGCTCATTTTGTCTTCCTGCAATCGCAGAATCTGACGCAGGCTGTCCATCTGCCGGCTCATGTGCTCGAGCATCTGGTGGACTGCGTTGACCTTTACTTCACCCTTTTGGAAGCGTTCCAGGGCGAAGCGAATTGCCATGTGCTCGGCAGCCTTCATGAGAAGAGGCGTGTCGGTCTGCTGAGCCGGAACTGTGGAGGCCAGACTCTGCAGCAAGTGTTGCAGATTAATTTTTGTGTTGGCGTCAGTTTTGCTGATTTCGCCTTGCAGAGCTTCGGTTTTCGCGGAAGGATCGCTGCCCACTTCGCCAAACCTGGTCAACAGGCGGATCGCTTGAATGACTTCTTCTTCTTGCAACGGAACTACGCCGCCGCTCCAGTTACCACCACCACCGGTACCTGTCCCCGTCCCACCGCCGCCGGTACCTGTTCCCGCAACACCGCCTCCGGAGGATTGCTCTCCAGGGGTTGGGTTGGGGAAACTTCCGGGAGGCATACTGGGTCCAGTGCCGCCGCCACCGTCACCACCTGCGTTGTGAGCGCCTTCGGCTGCGGCGATTAACTGCATGAGCTTTTGCGGATCATTCAACCATTGTTTGAATTCGGGACCAAGAGACTGCGCCGCGATTTGCGCTGCGATGCTGACGTCCCCGGTCGCCGGGTCGGCCGCAACAAACTTTACCTCGTTGATTCGGATCGTGGCTTGTTTATTGTTTCCAAAGGTGTCTTTGATGTGTTTCGTGACATCCTGAGCTTTTGAACCGGCCGTCGAGAATGCTTTTACCAGCTGTGCGAAATCATCAACCGTAACCATGTTGGAAAAATGAATGCTGGCCAGACCGGCGGTGGTCAGTAACTTCGCGAAACTTTGCTCGGCTTGTCCGGACTCGAGAGCTATGCCATCCAGGAGAAGGCGATTTTCAGAAACTCCAAGCAGGAAGTTTCCATCCCGATCTTTGGGAAGACCTTGCTGCAATTCGTTCCAAGTAATTTCAAACTGGCCGGTCGTACGCTTATGGTCAAAGCCATAAAGGCGCACATACTTAATAAGAATGTTCAGGCTATGGATGAACGCACGGGCAGAGGCGGTGCGGGTCCCTTTAGTTGTCTCGGCGGTGAGGATACGTGGCTCCCGAAATTTCCGATTGCCACTTTAGCCTAACGGGTAACCGCAATTAGATACACATTACGGAGGTAATAGGACCAATAGCGTAATAGAACTCTAGCGTCAAAAATCACCGTGCGTCGCGACCCGGATGAACCGGAATTTTCGTCAAAACGGAGGACGGCCCATTGCATTCAATGGCCGAGTCCGTCCCGCTTCTCCTCTTGAACAGTCGCAAGACGCCGAAAATCAACACTTTTGGCATGCTAGACTTCCTTCCAAGCTGCCGCCAATGCGGATTCTCACTCGCTATATTTTGCGCGAAGTCACCTCCCACGCGCTGATAGGTCTCGGCGTCTTTACGTTTGTGCTGTTTACCAAGGACTTGGGGCATATTCTGGAGTTGATTATTCGCAATAGCGCGCCCCTGGCTTCGGTGGCGGAAGTCTTTTTTTTCAGCCTGCCTTCGACTCTCACGTACACCACTCCCATGGCTGTTCTTGTTGGTATTTTGATTGGACTCAGCCGTCTCGCCGCGGACAGCGAGATTACTGCGATGCGGGCGAGCGGCATTGGAGTCTGGTCGTTTCTGGGAATCATTTCCATTTTTGTTGCCGGCGCATGGGCGCTGGCACTTTTTAACGGGACCTACCTGGTGCCGCAGTCGCAGGCCGCGTTAAGCGGTTTGCAAGACAAACTGAAGGGAGCGCAAGCATCTTTTGAAGTACAACCGCGTGTCTTCTATGAAGGATTCCCCAAGCTTGTCCTGTATGTGCAGGATGTGAAAGGGGCTCAGAGGGCCGCAATATGGAAACACGTTTTTATCGCCGATATCAGTAATCCTTCTGCTCCACGCATGACCATGGCACAGCAAGGAATTCTAATCAGCGAGGGTCCGCATACTTTGCAGCTTCACCTTACGAACGGGTCCGTTCACGAGGTGGATGCGGCGTCTCCTGATCATTATCAGGTCTCGACTTTTCAGCAGACAGATTTCCCGATTGCATTACCTGAACAGGAAAATGTAAAGGAGCAGGAGCCCGCTCCTCTCACCCAACTATCCACGCCCGATTTGCTCCTTGAGGCCAGGACGAAGAAGAATCCGGCGCTCTCTCGCTGGTACTACATCGAATTGCATCGGCGTTTTGCACTACCCACTGCGTGCCTGGTGTTAGCGCTAGTGGGAATTCCTCTCGGGCTGTCTTCGAAAAAGGGAGGCAAGTCCAGCGGGTTCGTGATGACGATCCTGCTGGTCTTTGGATATTACTTCGTGTCATTATTCGGGATTTCTCTGGCGAGACAGGGCAAAGTCCCGCCGGGGCTGGGCGTATGGTTAGCCGACATTGTCTTTCTTCTGTTGGGCGGATTTTTGCTGTGGAGAGTAGAACGGCGGCCTTTTGAGATTGGTTCGCTGCGCATCCGGAATCCCTTCAAGAAGGAACTTCACGAGAGAAGGAAGAGTCCTCGCAACGGCGACAGCGCGGATGCCTTCGAACGTGCCGCGTCAAGGCGGCGTGTGTTTAGCGCCCGCTTTCCCATGCTTTTAGACGATTACGTTCTGCGCGACTTCTTTGTGAATCTTGCATTGGTGCTCTCGACGTTCATCATGCTGCTTTTAGTATTCACCTTGTTTGAGTTGCTCAGCGATATCCTGCGAAACCACGTTTCGCCGGTGGTGGTAGGAGAATATTTGTGGAACGTCACCCCGTACTTCCTCTATAGCATCAGCCATTACGGAATTCTCCTGGCCGTCCTGATCACCTTGGGCTTGATGCAGAGGACAAATGAAATCACTGCCATGAAGGCCACCGGGATCAGCGTTTACAGGATCGTTGTTCCATTGCTTATTTCCGCAACCTTAATCTCGGGAGGTCTTTTCTTTTTTGACCAGTTCTATTTGCCGCGGGCTAATAAGCGGCAGGACGCATTGCGGAACCGTATAAAAGGCAAGCCGCCTCAGACTTATCTGAATCCCGATCGCAAATGGATATTCGGGAAGAACTCCACGATTTATTACTACCAGGTATTTGACGCAGAGCGCGCGCAGTTTGGCAGCCTCTCGGTATTTCAGTTCGATCCCGCAACCTTTCAGCTTACAAGCCGGATTTATGCGGCACGCGCACATTGGGACGACAGCCTTCAACGCTGGGTTTGCACGCAAGGATGGGAGCGCGATTTTAATGGTGCTGCGATCGAAAAATACAGGACGTTCGATGTTTCGACTTTCGCAGCAATCAGCGAACCGCCGTCGTATTTTCAAAAGGAAGTCAGGCAATCTTCCGAGATGAATTACGAGGAGCTGCGGCGTTATATTCATGATTTGCAGCAGAGCGGATTCGATGTCGTAAGGCTCCGGGTGCAATTGCAAAAGAAATTCGCATTTCCCATCATCACACTGGTCATGGCCGTATTGGCGGTGCCATTCTCGCTCACGAGGGGAAAGCGGGGAACTCTCGCGGGGATCGCGACCGCCGTTGGCATTGCCGTGATTTATTCGGTTACGTCACAGATGTTTGAGGCTATGGGCAACATCAGCCAGCTGCCGCCCGCGTTGGCGGCGTGGTCTCCGGATTTGATTTTTGCGATGTTGGGAGGGTATCTGATATTGAAAGTGCCAACGTGACGGACGGGAAGCGGCTGCGACCCACCGGAATCCGACTTAATCCGTACAAAAAGCAGATTCCTCGCATGTGTAATCGGGTGCAATGCCGCCCGCATGGCTCGGAATGACAAGGGTCAGGATTTTTAGGTAGAACCCCTAAAGTCGCGCGTTCTTGTGAGGCTCAACTGTCGTCCATGTTTTGTCGGCGGCGTGGCAGATGTTTTCCAAGGGACATTCCACACACTTCGGCTTGCGAGCGATACACAGTTTCCTTCCGTGCCAGATGACCTGGTGCGAAAACAATATGCGCCGTTCTTCCGGGATAATCTGAATCAAATCTTGCTCGATCTTTTTGGGATCGTCGTACCGGGTGAGTTCGAGCCGCCGCGATATTCTGTGCACGTGGGTGTCAACGACAACTCCTTCACCTTTTTTGAACCAGGTGCCGAGGACTACATTGGCGGTTTTGCGGGCGACGCCGGGGAGAGAGAGCAAATCGTCCATATTCTCGGGAACATTGCCACCGAAATCGGCCAAAAGCTTTTTAGCTGCGCCGACCACCGACTTCGATTTGTTACGGAAGAATCCGGTGGAGCGGATGTCGGGTTCAAGCTGCTCCGGTTTTAGCGCGGCGAAATCCTGCACTGTCGGATATTTCTTGAAGATTTCCGGCGTAACCATGTTGACTCGAACGTCTGTGGCCTGCGCTGAGAGAATGGTCGCAACCAACAGTTCCCACGCACTGTTGTGAGTCAGGGCGCAGGTGACATCGGGATAAAGTTGGTCGAGGCGTTTGAGAATTTCCTGGATACGTTCCGGAGCAAGCGGGTTATAAGCTTTGCGTGCCCTACTGACCTTCGATTTTGTCTTGTTCGAGGACTTGCCGGGCCTCCGTGATGTGATACCTCGTAGCATTTCCGTATGATGGTAGCAAATTCCGCCGAATCCTTTTTCGGGACGTGCCTGGGGAAAACGGCTCTGCTATCACCAGCGTCACTGTTTGCATTTGACGGCTGATTGGTCTGTGGATAGTCTTGAGCACTAGCTTCTATACCGAATGTGGGGGAAATACTTGGCAGTTAAATCGGTTCAACTCGGGCAGGTGTGGCGTAAAGATGACGGTGGGCAGGATTATCTGGTCACCAAGGTTTACAGCGAAGTATTCTCGTCTTATGCCGTACTGCGTCCCGCTGAGGTGACTGCTCCGGATGCGCCCACGGTTCGCGTCAAGATCAACAAGACCGCGGAAGGCGCATCGCTCCCGGGCTTCACCTTTACTCAAGAAGGATCTTTTTAGAAACTCTTAGCAGATACCCATTCTCCCGTCGCCGTGCAAAGCTATCGCTCGCTCCGGCGTCATCTAAGGACCGCACAATAAAAAATGACTGAGAAAGTAATAGGCGCGCTTTTCGCTTTCATCAGTTCTTTGATTGCGTCCATGGGTTATGGCGGAATTACGATTCTGATGGCGATTGAGTCGGCGTGTATTCCTTTGCCATCAGAGCTGATCATGCCCTTTGCCGGGTACCTGGTATCAACCGGTGCCATGAAATTGCTTTGGGTGGCGACTGCCGGGGCTATCGGTTGTAATTTGGGATCGTTGATCGCGTATGAGATTGGGAGCTATGGCGGGCGGCCATTGGTCGAAAAATATGGACGATGGCTTCTGTTGAGCAGCCATGAATTGGAATGGTCGGATCGCTTCTTTAATCGATGGGGATATCTCGCCGTTTTCTTTGGACGGTTGCTGCCAGTGGTGAGGACTTTTATTGCGCTGCCCGCGGGCGTATCACGCATGCCGCGTGGACGTTTTCATCTTTACACTTTTCTCGGGTCGTGGCCATGGTGTCTGGCGCTGGCATGGTTTGGGATGAAATTAGGCCAGAATTGGCGAAGCATCGGAAAGTATTTTCATGAGTTTGATGCAGTGATTGGAGCGCTGATCGTGGCAGGAATTATTTGGTTTGTGTGGTCGCGGTGGAAGAATCGGATGAGGGCCGCGTAAGGAAAGGTCTACACTGCTGAAGCCGCGCCCCTCAACGCTCGACCCTTTGCAGGCGGACGCTGCACATATATCCAATTCCGAAGGTCACGAGGGTCCCGATCGCCACGTACCAGGTCCATGGCACCTGGGTTCCTATCCATAGATAAAGCTCGGTAACAAATCCGAATAACATGCCGATCATTGCGCCGGTCTGGTTGGCGCGCTTGGTGAGTACGCCCAGAAGAAATACGCCGAGTAAAGCTCCGTAGGCGACCGACGCGATCTGCAATCCCACCTCGACGACTCGAGCTATCTTATGCAGGGACAAGATCGCCAATCCAAAAAGAATCAGCGCCCAACACAATGTTGAAACGCGAGAGACAAGCATTTTTCGCTTTTCGGATATTTCGCGATTTCCGCGCAAATAGAAGTCCATCATTGAGCTGGATGAAAGGGAATTGAGAGCGGCGCTTAGATTGGACATCGCAGCCGCCAAAATTGCGGCAATCAAAAGCCCCGAGATTCCATGAGGCATGTGAGAAACGATGAACGTGGGATAGATTCTGTCTGCCGTGCCAAAGCTTGAGGACGGTACGCGATAATACACAAACAGCATCACGCCGACCAGCAGGAACAATGCAAATTGAAAGAGCACCGCTACGCCACTGGAAAGTAGTGCGGTGACAGATTCGCGCTGGCTGCGCGCTGCCAGCAATCGCTGCACAATCAATTGATCGGTGCCGTGACTGGCGGTTGTGAGAAAAGCTCCTCCGATAAGCCCGGCCCAGAATGTGTAGGGCTTCCAGAAATTGGGAGTGAAGTCGAACACTTGCAGCTTGCCAGCATTCGCCGCGACCGTATGGATTGCGCTCCAACCTCCCGGCACGAGATGAAGAATGGTGAAGACTCCGACCAGCGTTCCGGCGACGTAGATTACGGTCTGAACTACGTCTGTCCAGATGACGGCTGCTAGTCCGCCTTCAAAGGTGTAGATCAGAGTCAGAGCAGTGATGATCGCGATGGAAGTAACTTCGCCGGTGCCAAGCGCGATAGTCACCACGATGGAGACGGCGTAAACTCGAACGCCTTCGGCGGCGGCGCGAGTTAACAGAAAAAGGCCTGCGGTCACCGTTCGCAGAGAGCCTCCAAAGCGGCGTTCGATCAACTGGTATGCGGTGTAAAGTTCGCCGCGAAAGTAGTGCGGCAGCAAAACGAAACTGATAATGACGCGTCCTACGAGATAACCCAGTACCACCTGAAGGAATGTGAAATTCGTGTCATAGGCAAGGCCAGGAATACTGATGATCGTCAGAGTGCTGGTTTCGGCCGCGACGATGGACAGAGCAATCGCCCACCACGGAATATCCCGGTCGGCCAGAAAATAATCGCGCATGGTGCGCTGACGCTTGCGGAAACGCAGTCCGAACAGCGTTATACCCGCGAGATAGACTGCAATGATCGCGAGATCGAGATGGTTCAAGCCCATGGGTCAAGCGTGCGCGGCGCAGTTTGGATGGACTTTCAAAGACTATCCGGATTGAGGCGTTCGTCGCCGACTTTTTGATGGGGTACGTATCTATATCGTAAGAGGAAGTCTGGCAATGAGCGGGGATGTAGTTGGACGCGGTTCAGCCGTCCCCGCGGCCATGTGAATCAATCATGGGTCCGCAGAAAGATAAAAATCCCGACGTAGACGGCATGAGTCCCCACCTTTACAAAAAAACGCAAAGGTGGGCCAGCTCTTTCCTTTACAAAACGCGTAAAGGTTGATTGGATAAGAGAGAAGGCTCGAAA
>DASYGR010000213.1:0-7534 GCA_035999525.1 Terriglobales bacterium | reverse complement strand
CAACGTTCACTACTACCGGGCCACTCGTGGCACCTGCGGGGACCGGAACCACGATTGAGCCCGCGGTCCAACTCGTCGGCGTCGGAGGTTTCTGCACTACTCTACGAGGACCCGATAGCAATGGCGGCGCTGAGTTTGCGGCAAGTGTTGCCAGGATTAGGGGAATCCTTCCCGCAAGTAATGACGGAAACTAAACCAACAGTGATCTGCGCGTACAGCGAGGAAAGCGCAATTCGCGAAACGAGCAGAAGCGCAGGAGTGGACGCTGGTGCGGTTCTGGTGATGGCGGCAATCGCGATTCCCAACCTGCTGCGGGCAAGAATAGCTGCGAATGAATCGTCCGCTGTTGGCACAGTACGTTTAGTGAATACAGCCCAAATTGCTTATTCAAGCATGTATCACAGGGGCTATGCGCCTGATCTCGCCACGCTGGGCCCGGACCGCAGCGGAACGGGCACGCCGTCGGCGGAACATGCGAGTCTGCTTGACGCTACTCTTGGAAATGCAAGTTGCACCGCAGGCGCCTGGTGTACCAAGACTGGATACCAGTTCAGCATCACTGCAGTGTGCAAGAAACAACGGTGCGAGGAATTCGTGGTGGTCGGCACTCCTGTAGGTAGCAGCACAGGATTGAGAAGTTTTTGTTCGAGCTCGGACGCGGTGATTCGGGTCAAGACCGGATATCCTCTCACCACGCCGGTCAGTGCGTCGGAATGCCGGACGTGGCCGCCACTCCAATAGTGGCGTTCAACGGGTAATCCGAAATAATCCGGGGGCTGGCAGTTCCACCCTAGCGATGGCACAGTGAAGTCCCCCTGGTAATCCGAGAAGCCTACTGCAATTCTTTTAGGACAAAAGACGCCATTTGACTGCGTATCAGGGCCGTGCCGCAAATTGTTTCAGCGGGTATTTACGGCATCGCTAAAACGATGGCCTGATACAAAGCCAAGTCCCAAACAATTCTCAAGGGGATTCTGGCGCCAGAAAAGCACGCTAATGCTTATGCGGGGAATCAGTCGTACCGTCATCGGGTGTGCCGTCCGACCACTTGGCGACTGGAATCAGGAATATCGTCAGGCGCTCCAGGGGGTCCTCAGCTGCCAGGATCGGGGAGCCGGGCAGATTCGCCCCCCAAGTTTGAGCATCGGCTAGCGGAACGAAAAACATTACGTGGGGATGCCAGTGCCCCCCGTGACTGTCGTGATCGCTTAGGTATCCCTGCTTTGACTGCATATAGCTCATGGCGCCAGGTTCCAGCGTGGGCAATTCTTTCTTGTCGAAAGCGGTTTTGAGATCGGCGACGATCTGAGCTTTGGATCGTCCCTCTAATACCCATTCGGTTTTTTTGATAATGAGTGGAAGGAAGGTTCGCACGGCGGGAGCGTTGATGCAGATCGGAGCCCGCAGTCTGGGATTCCAGAACTCGGGGTCGTCGGGCGCGGCGGCCCATGATCGCTGTACGAAGCACACGAAACCGTTTTTACCTTTGACTGCGGTTCCGTAGCCATGCTGTCCAAGGACTAAAACGTCGGCATCCTTTGAGATGGATTCCGGGGCCGCGCTCCGCGCCAGGGCTATTTCGGCATCTTGATCGGCAATCAGATAGGCGGGGTACGGCGCTTTGGCGTCTTGGGCTTGGGCGTCCTCCGCTTGTGCTCCGCACGCTGCGCCGAGCATGAAGGCCAGCGCGAAGGTTGTTAGCGTGGTGGTCTTTATGATCGCCCTTATTGCGGTCGCCCTGAGAATCTTGCGCTTCATTTGATTTCTCCTGAAGTATCGGCAAGATACGTTTACATCAAGGGAGCGCGAACTTTCAAGAATCAGAGTCCTTCTCTGCGAGCAGTCGGGATCCCACCCTTGCGAAAACCGCGCAAGGGTGGCCACCCCATTTTTTGCAGGTCCGGCGAAATCAAAATCTTGTACCGGTGAGCGTCGCGTCTTCGGCCAGCACCCATCCCACGATTGCGCCTAAGAAAAAGTCGGAGCATACGGTCTCCCAGAAGTGGCTGTGGGCTACGGAAGCGGGCATCAGCGGGTTGGGGATGAATAGCGCGAAGCTTCCTACTGCGAATAGCGCGGCGACGATGGCCGCGGTTTCAATTCTGCGGGTATTCAACATCCTGACCACGGGATAGGCGAAGAGGACCCAAAGAAGTCCGCGTGCGAATTGAAATGGCAGCATCCACGGCGTTGCCGTCATGGTAGAGCGCATTTGCTGGAAGAAGGTGTTTAGCTCGGTTGTTCCGGAATAGTAGAGGCGCAGTTCGGGATTTTGCCACGCCACGTAATATCCGAACAAGTAATAGAGGACCACGTACACGATGGCGAGCATGGCAAATCGGGCTGCTTTGCTTTGCATGGTGAGGACGCGGCCGAGGTGCGGTTGCTCGGGCCCGCGTATTTTCCCCATGATCAGCACGGCCAATGGAACAAACAGAATCGCGACTATCGCTCCCAACACAAAGAGGCTCTTAATCAGCCCGGGCGGCATTTTCGCGCGCAAGTAAACGATGGTTTCGATCTGGGTGATAACGGTCATCACGCCGTAGAAGGTGAAGACCAGCGCCGCAATCAGTTTCAATCCGCGCCAGCGCGATCTTTGGATGATCCAGGCGGTAACCAGCGAAACCAGGAACGTATATGCCAGGAGTGGTATGAGCAACGAAGCGGCCTGTTGCGCTTGAGCGGCAGGAGTGTGCGACGGCTTTGCTGACGGCGACGGTGCCATGCCAGCCAAGTTACTGGCAATGATGAAAACAATGATGAGAATTACGGTGAGGACAAGGACTCGTAATGCGAACACCGCTGCCGTTTTCATCGCCCACCTCGCGGAAATAATTGGGTTGCTTCTGTAGTCGGAAAATGATTGCGGTACTGTTAGTCGCCAACCCGTCAGTTTACCCCCGCGCGAAAAACCCCGACAATGTGCGGCTCGCTAACAATGGGACGGCAAGATCAAATGGCTGCGATTGTTGTGCGTATGGGATGCTGGCTATTCTCGGTTCACAAGGACGGCGATCGGAAGTTTGGGCAAGACCTCTTGCTGGCGGAAATCGCGCTGCTGTTCTGTTGAACCGCGGGATGACTGAACGGCAAATCACGATGAATTGGGAAGACCTCGGTTATCCCGGCCACCGGTCTGCTGCGGTTCGTGATTTGTGGCAGCACAAAGAACTGGGAAAATTCACTGGCAAATTTTCTGAGACGGTGCCCTCGCTGGAGTGGTAATCGTGACGGTGAGGCCATAAAAATAATGGAGCGCCGGGCGTCCCCGCCCGTCTCCGTTGCGTGCGAGGGCGCTACCGTCCGACTTTCTCGTCGAAGAACTTTGCCATCAGATCCAAGGCCTCTTTTGTTTCGGGAAGCTGAAACTGATACCAGAAGGCGTGCGGAAGCGCCTCGAAAACGACGAGCTGCGCATCCACTCCGGCTCGGAGCAAGGCGCGATGAAAAATTGTCGTGTCGCTCAACAGGAGATCGCGCGTACTGGTTACGAGCAGGCTGGGAGGCATCCCGGTCAGGTCCGCGAACAGTGGCGAGAGAACGGGATCTCTGCGGTCGGTGTGTCCCGGATAAGCATCATCGGGCGGATGATTTGGATCCTGGGGTTGTAGCTGTCCCGGTAGTCCATTGAGCGCAAATATTTCTCGCGAGTCGCCGACACGGCTATAGTCGAGAACAGCGGAAAAAATTCCTAGCGCCGCGGGTTCCGGCAAGCCCAGTTGCTTGAGGCGCACGGCGACCTCGCAGGTAAGAATCGCTCCCGCCGACGTGCCGAAGATTCCAATGTCGTGCGGTTTGTGGGTCTTGAGAAGCTCTTTGTAGACTGCAACGACATCATCCACTGCGGCGGGGAACGGATTCTCCGGGGCCAAGCGGTAATACACGGAAACAACTTTCGTTTTTGCCAGATTCGCGATCGGAACGCCCTCGATCAGCGATCCGGAGTCGGAATTGAATCCACCGCCGTGCAAATTGATGAGCACCCGCTTGCGGTTGGCCTCGGGAGTCCTGAGCGGGGTAATAATATCCGTGCGGACGCCGGCAATCGTGGCCTCTTCGACGTTGACCGGATAGAATTTCCGCGCCTCGGCAGAATCTCGCTTGCGCCATTCGTCTGTTCCTTTGCGTCTTTCGGCTAACGTTTGCGGTCCCGATCTCAGAGTTGTCAGCGACGCCAGCCACTTTTGGGCCTCTGGGCTGACCGTGGACGGCATCGGAATCACTCGTGTCACACGCGCGGTGCCGTCGGCGTCAAAGGTGGCGGAGTCTTCCCGTGGAACAGGTTCCCCCTGAGCACTCGACTGTGCCGAAAGCAGCGAACTCAGCGCGAGCAAAACAAGCACAAGGCTTATGAATGGGATGCGTTTCATTTTTTTCTCATTCTTTAATCGGATTCCGATGACGATGAATGGATGTCGCGTACTGCATCATTGCGGAAAGTCTTCAAGCGCGAACAGTGCGAACGATCACACAAGCGCTGCGCCTCCGGCGATGCCTGAGTCGGCGCCGTAAGAAGCGGGAAGCAGCGGAATTTCCTGACAACGCGAATTCACGCTGCACGCGGGAATGCGCTCGCGAATTTCATCGAAAAAGGGTGCCAGAATTGAGGCGACCCCGCCTCCGATGATTATGACGTCCGGTTCCAGAATATCCACCATATTTCCCAACCACAGCGAGAGGAGTCCCACGGTTTCACTCAGAACCTCTTTTGCCAGAGGATCCCCGGAAGCGAAGGCCTGGGCAACCGTCTCGCTCGTAACGCTGCCGATGTCCCCCTTGGATAGATGGTGAATGGCGGAGTCGCCTTTGGGATGCTCGCGCAACCTTTCCTGTGCTCGTCTTGCGATGGCTGGGCCCGATGCCAGAACTTCGATGCATCCGCGTTTGCCGCATCCGCAACGGGGGCCGCGGTAATCAATCGTGACGTGTCCACCCTCGCCGGCAGCGCCGGTGCGGCCATGATAGATGTGCCTGTCGAACACGATTCCAGTTCCAATGCCGGTTCCGATCGTGACATAAAAAACGTTGCGATAACCGCGCCCTGAACCCCAGAGCGCCTCGGCCAGAGCAGCAGCATTGCCGTCATTCTCGAGCTTTACGGGCAGGGTATAGATACGGGAAATTTCAGTGGCGAGCGGAAAATTTCGCCAGCACGGCAGGTTCGGCGGATTGATTACTACGCCGGTATTTGGATCAAGCGGCCCGGGACAACACATACCGATACCGCGAACTGACTCCTCGTCGCCGGACTTGATTCTGAGTTTCTCGGTCACCAAATCAATGGCAGAGACCACCGCGGCTATGCCAGTTGCAGACCCTTCGTTGCAAATCATAGGAATGCGTATCTGATGTTCGATTTTGCCATCGGGGCTAACGAGGCCAGCGGCGATTTTGGTGCCTCCGATGTCCACGCCGATGACGCCCGTGCCTTTGGAGGGAGACTTGGTCATGATCGACGCCATTGCGAAAAAGTTCTGCGAAGATCAATTCTTTGCGTGGGCAATCGAGCCGCCTCCGTTGAGTTTGATGAGAAACTGTTCAAATGTAACAGACTGGCGACGGGCTGCGACGCGTCCTTTTGCGGAATCAGGCTTGCCGGAGAGAATGCTTGCCAAGTCGAGTCTCACTATCGGTGCCGGGTTACTGCTTGGCTCAAACAGGCTTCATAGCTGAGATTGGGCGAGCAGGTCTTGTCTGCGGGACAAGTCGCTGCGCCATCCATACATGATTCAACGCGATTCGGACTTCCGGTGCTAAACTACTCAGAACTTTATGGCTGACGCTGCCGTGCCCCGTTCCCGAACTTTTCTCTGGATACTGATTGGGGGAGGAGCATTTTTCCTCTTCGTAATGTCGGTCTTCGTGCTGGTGTATTTGACGCTCCATGCGGGCGGGCAGGAAGCGTCGCTGCACGCCTTCGGCGACAAGATCGGTGTGGTTGATCTGGAGGGCGTGATTGTTGACCCCAGCGTGATTGTGCCGCAACTCAAGAAGTTCGGGGATGACGATTCGATCAAGGCCATCATCATTCGCGTAAATTCGCCGGGTGGCGGCGTGGCTGCTTCGGAGGAAATTTATCGCGAAGTCAAACGGGTTCGCGACGTGAAACATAAGTACATCGTGGCCTCGATCAGCACTGTGGGGGCAAGCGGCGCTTACTACGTTTCATCCGCCACAAACAAGATTTACGCCGACAACGGCAGCATCGTGGGCTCCATCGGCGTGATTATGGAATGGCTGAATTACGGCGATCTTCTGCGCTGGGCGAAGTTGAAGCAGGAAATACTTAGTGTTGGCGAGTTCAAAGACACCGGAGATCCAACCCGCGAACTGACGCCAGCCGAACGTGCATACCTGCAATCTCTGGCCGACAATATGTACGGCCAGTTTGTTCGCGCGGTGGCCGAGGGACGCCACGCGAAGGTTGACGATATAAAAGCCATCGCGAATGGCAAGGTGTGGACGGGCGAAGAAGCGCTATCCATGCACCTGATTGATCAGATTGGAGATTTTCAGGCAGTCGTGGACGACACCGCCAAGTCGGTTGGGATCAAAGGCGAGCCAGTGCTGGTGCATCCGGAACTGGAGCGAAAGAATGTTTTCGACTTGCTGTTCGGAGACGTTTCCCAGTGGCTGCCCACAAAAGAGAAGCTGATGGAAAATCAGATGGGCTTCTATTATCTGTGGAAGTAGGGACGGCTCTCGCCTGACTTGCGAATTGTTTGATTTCCGAATTGACGAATTTGAAACCGCAACCACTAGCGATTCATAAATTCGACAATGCTAAAATTCGACAATCGGCAATACAATTAATCGGCAATACAATTAACGTCTAGATCGAGTTGGCAAAGGACGCCATGACAAAAGCGGATCTGATTGACGAAGTTTCCCGGCTGGCGGAACTCACACGCAAAGACAGCGAAGTGATCGTCGAGACAATTTTTGACAGCATCGTGCGTTCGCTCCGGGTGGGCGACAAGATTGAGATTCGCGGATTCGGGAGCTTCCGCACGCGTCAGCGGAATCCTCGCGTGGGGCGCAATCCCAAGACAGGCGACCGAGTCGAAGTTCCTGCCAAGAAAATTCCGTTCTTCAAGCCGAGCAAAGAACTCAAAGACCTGGTAAACACCAGTGGCGGCGAACACGCCGCACCCGCGGCCGCTGTCACGCCCCCTCAGACCCAATAAGGAAACTCCAAATAAGTCAAAATTCCCAGCCTTCGCAAAGAACGCGAAAGGCTGGGCCACCCGGCCAGATCACCGGTGCCATAATATCGATGCAGTCCTTTAGTCACGCGGTGAAGGATAACCATCCATCTCGGTTCTTGTCTGTGACAGTTGCCACAGGTTTTGCAGTGAATCCCACTCATCCGCAAAGAACGCGAATGAGTGGGGCACCTGTGATCTTTCAAGAGGTTGTCCATTCGATCGGAACCGGAGAAGCTGATTGTGACGAGCAATCCAGTTTCCGAGGACAGACCGAATGGACATCCACAAGAATGCCCGACTTACTCTTCGCAGTCGAGAGGCCT
>DASYGR010000194.1:0-2930 GCA_035999525.1 Terriglobales bacterium | reverse complement strand
GAGCTCTGATTCAGCCATCCATCTCGAATGGAAATTGGTCTGGCGAACGAATGTTCAAATTCGCTCCAACACCTCATTGCGCAGGTACGCGCTTGTCAGCGATTGTTCGCAATCCAGCAATTGCCGCGGCGTGCCCTCGAACAGTACTCTACCGCCCTTGTTGCCGCCTTCGGGACCCATGTCGATGATCCAATCGGCGTTCTTGATAATCGCCAGGTTGTGCTCGATGACAATCACCGAATTTCCGGCATCCACCAGCCGATTGATGAGAGCGAGCAGATGGCTAATATCTGACATGTGCAGCCCGGTAGTCGGCTCGTCCATCACATATACGCTGCCGTTTTTGTGCAGTTCGTTGGCAAGCTTGAGGCGCTGGCATTCGCCCCCGGAGAGTGTACTCAGCGGCTGACCCAGGGTCAGATAGGCAAGTCCGACGTCGCTCAAGGCTTGCAATTTGCGCATGACGTCTTTCGCCACCTCTTTGGTGTCAAAAAAATCCAGGGCTTCCCGGGCAGGCATGTTCAAGACATCGGAGATCGATTTGTCGTGGAATTTGTAGGCCAGCACTTCGTCCTTGAAACGCTTGCCGCCGCATATTTCGCACGGCATTTTGACCTCGTCCAAGTACGCCAGGTCGGTGTAGACGACGCCCAGTCCCTGACAAGTTTCGCAAGCACCTTTCGAGTTGAAACTGAACAGGGACGGACTCACCTTGTTGACTTTGGCAAAAGTCTTTCGGACCTCGTCCATGATTCCCGTATACGTGGCGGGATTCGAGCGGCTGGAAATGCCAACCGGCGACTGGTCAATCACAATCGCGCCGGGGTGCTGCCAGAGAAAGGTCTGGTGGATGAGCGAGCTTTTGCCAGACCCGGCTACACCCGTGACCACGGTCAGGACGCCTGTCGGTATAGCGACGCTGACGTTCCGCAGGTTATTGGCCCTGGCGTTGGTAATGAACAGTTTGCCCTTTGCCGCGCGACAACTAGATTTGATAGGCATGGATTGTTTCATATGGCGGCCCGTTAGGGTATCGGCGTTGAGCAGGTCCGCGAAACTGCCCTCGAAGACGATTGTCCCGCCACGAGTTCCGGCCAATGGCCCGAGATCAACCACGTGATCGGCGATTTTGATGACGTCGGGATCATGTTCAACCACGATCACGCTGTTGCCTTTATCACGCAGCTTTTGCAGGAGTTCATTCAGGCGGTGTACGTCGCGCGGGTGCATGCCGATGCTGGGTTCGTCAAAGACGTACAGTACATCCACAAGGCTGCTGCTCAGGTGTTTGACCATCTTAATGCGCTGCGACTCACCGCCCGACAGCGTATCGGTTTCACGGCTCAGGCTGAGGTATTCCAGGCCAATATCGATCATGTGCTGGAGCCGCTCGATCAAAGAGTCGACCATTGGCGCGGCGACGGGGTCTTTGATCGCCCTGATGACCTCGATAAGTTCGTCAACTTCCATCGCCGCCAGTTGAGCGATGTTGTACCCATTGATCGTGCAACCGAGCGCCGCCTGGCTGAGTCGCGCGCCTTTACAAAGGGTACATGGCCCGTACGTCATGTAGGGCGCTACCGCTTTCTGCGTGCGCTCGGACATGGTTTTCACGTCGCGCGTGATGTACTTGTGGCTGAACTTATCGACAATGCCTTCAAAGGTTTGCTGGCTACCTTGCATCTTGACTTTGTAGGGTTTGCCGTGGAGGAGCAGATTCATCTCTTCTTCGCTGTAGTCGTCCAGCTTTTTGTCGTTATCGAACAGCCCCGACTGGGTGAGGATGCTCCACCCCCACCAGCTCCCCACGGCATAGTCCGGGAACAAGATAGCCCCCTCGTTCAGAGATTTGGATCTGTCAAGAAACGTGTCGAGATCGACGCCTATCTTGCGGCCAATGCCATTGCACTCCGGACACATGCCCTGCGGGTCGTTGAACGAAAAGGCATTGGAATAGCCCACGAACGGCTGCCCGGTGCGCGAGTACAGCAACCGTAACACTGAATAGATATCGGTAATCGTCCCCACCGTCGAGTGGGATCCGCCGCCAAGATGTTTCTGGTCGACAACAATGGCCATGCTCAAGTTTTCGATGGCGTCGGCGTCTGGTTGGGCGTAGCGTGGCAGGAAGTTACGGACGAACGTGCTGAAGGTTTCGTTCAACTGGCGGCGCGCTTCGGAGGCAATGGTATCGAAAACGATGGACGATTTACCCGACCCGGATACACCGGTAAAGATAGTGATTTTGCGCTTCGGAATGCGCAACGATACATTCTTCAGGTTGTTTTCACGTGCGCCGCGTATCGTTATATATTCCTGGGACACAATCCGCTCCTTTTCCTATCTAACGATCCCTCAAGCCTTCCCGCAATATACGGCCGCGAGGATCATGACCAGCGCCAGGCCGAAGGCAGCAAACGGCGCGAGCTTCGGTTTGACTCCGGTCATCGCCGGCAAGATCACGCCGACGCCTCCAAGAAACTCACAGACTCCGATGAAGGCGTTTCAATACCGAACTGCTAGGCGTACTCCGCGTTCAGCCGCTGCCAGCCGAACTTCATCGCCTCACCACCAACGATGCGGCCGATGGGAGTTCCGTTCAGAAGCCGATCCAGAACATCCAAAGAGATGTGCCATCCGGCAGCACCCATCGAAATGAAACGTCGATCGATATTGTGCCACAGCGTCAGGCGTGTGCCGTCACCAAAAGCTTCGAGTTCCCACCGGATATCGCTGCCACCCCAGTTGTACTCAAGCACTTTGGGAGCTTCGGCTCGTGTCACTGTCGTTTCGGAAACCTGCGGCGTGGGCGCTCCTACCGTGGTGAGCTTCACCGTGGTTCCAACCGTACCCAGGCTTCCATCGGCTTCAAAGGGAGCCCACTCGCGCAGATGCGCTGGGTCGGTAAGCGCCTGCCAGACCTTTTCCGG
>DASYGR010000174.1:0-6651 GCA_035999525.1 Terriglobales bacterium | reverse complement strand
GTCGGCTACGCGATTCAATTCACCAAGAACTCCCTTAACGGGCAACCCCAGGTATTTGCATATTGTTTCGACCGTATCTTCTCCATGGCAGCAGTATTGGATCCCAAGTTGCTCGAACACCTCAATTGTTGATGGTTGGCGTCCAGCTATTTCACCGATGTTCTGATTGGCGTTGATCATTTTTGTCACCCCTACTCAGACTAGGTGCGATGCAAAGCTGTCGCAGGGACTTTAGTCACTGTTCGGCTTCGTTCTCAAAGGAAGTCGATCCACCCCATTCGGTGCAGAGCGAAATTCACCTGAACAAATTGGTTCGGGCGAGGTCGATGACTTCGTCGCCGCGGCCATTCAGAATGGCTCTGATCATGTAGAGATTAAAATCGACAATCTGATCCAGTTTGAGAGAAGGCGGCATCGCCAACTCCTGCCTGTTCACCGCGATGTCAATCAGAGCGGGACCGTCATGCGCCATTGCCTGCTCGATAGCGGGGCGAACCTCTTCTGGATCGTCAACATGCAGAGCGAACAATCCCGCCCCTTGCGCGATCGTTGCGAAATCAGGGTTGACAAGGTCCGTTCCATGCTTCAGGAAGCCTGTTGCTTTCATCTCAAGTTCAACAAACCCCAGAGAGCCATTGTTGAAGACGACGACCTTCACAGGAAGTTTGAGCTGCCGCAGCGAAAGGAGATCCCCCATCAACATGGAGAACCCGCCATCGCCGGAGAGCGTAACCACCTGACGTCCGGGATGAGAGATTTGAGCTCCGATTGCTTGTGGCAACGCGTTTGCCATCGATCCGTGATTAAAGGAGCTCAGCAAGCGCCGCCGGCCGTTCATTTCCAAGTAACGCGCTGCCCAAATTACCGGCGTTCCGACATCCACAGCAAAGATTGTGTCGTCCAACGCCACTTCGTTGATGATTTTCGCAACGTATTGGGGATGGATGGGGCGCTGACCAGGCTTTCCAGTTGCCAGATCGTCGAGGCCTTTGCGCGCATCGCGGTAGTGATTGAGGCAGACTTCGAGATAGGTTCGGTCTGAGTTTTGAACGACGCGCGGAAGCAATGCGGAGAGAGTTTCTGCAATGCCACCAACAACGCCGAAGTCCAAGTGGCTGCGTCGCCCCAGTTGCTCTTCGCGGATATCAATCTGCAGAATGCGGGCGTTCCCGGGATAAAACTGCTGGTAGGGAAAATCCGTCCCCAGCATCAGCAGCGCATCACAATTCATCATGGCGTGATAGCCCGAGGAGAACCCCAGAAGTCCCGTCATTCCCACGTCGTATGGATTGTCGTACTCAACAAACTCTTTCCCTCGCATGGCATGCACAATCGGCGCCTGAAGCTTTGCGGCAAGCTGGATCAGCTCAGGGTGAGCGCCGGCGCAACCCGCGCCCGCCAAAATTGTGACTCGCGCGGCGCGACTGAGTTCAGATGCCAGCTGATCCAGTTCTTCTAGGCGTGGGACGATGTGTGGCTGAGAGAACGAGAAATTGACACGGCGATCGTCATTCGCCGTGTTCATCAGTGCGATATCGCCGGGCAGCACAACCACAGCTACGCCGCGCTTGGACAGAGCCGTTTGAATCGCGATCTCGAGAGTACGCGGCATCTGGGCAGGGCTTGAAACAAGCTCGCAGTAGTGGCTGCACTCTTTGAAAAGGTGTTCCGGGTGAGTTTCCTGGAAGTACCCGCTGCCGATTTCCTGCGACGGAATTTGTGCAGCAATCGCCAGGACCGGCACACGGCTTCGATGGGCATCGTAGAGTCCATTGATGAGATGGAGGTTGCCTGGCCCGCAGCTGCCAGCACAGACGGCAAGCTTCCCTGTTAATGCTGCTTCAGCTCCTGCCGCGAAGGCCGCTGTCTCTTCGTGCCGCACTCCCACCCACTCAATTCCATTGCGTCTTCGCACAGAGTCCGTGATGCCGTTGAGGGAATCGCCCGCGACTCCATAGATGCGTTCCACACCTGCTGCTGCAAGAACCTCTACAAACAACTCTGCGATTTTCTTTGACACTCTTGGACCCCTCTCAGAATCTCGATTTGGTGAATGGAGACGATGGAGGACGAACCGGGCTCCCGTCATCCATGCAGTCGTAAGGAGCTGCTCTGTCCTGTAGATGCATAGTGCAGACGATGCACCTTATCAGTCGCTCACAGAAGCCGCGGTGGTTATTCAAAGCCCCCTGAAACACTGTCACGATTGTCTCAGCAATGAATCAACGATGGAGAAGTACAACTGTCCCGGTTCCTGTTACGACCAGACCATTCAAAGCGTGTTCGCAGCGGCATAGTCTCAATGCAATCCAATGCGAGATCTTCCATCGCAATGAGACAAACCAGATGAAGGTGCTTAATGAGCGCAATTGAAAAGAATCGCCACGTAGCCACTAGTCACGAGAGCATGACTCGCCTGCCAGAACTCGCAAACGAGGTCATCCGAAAGAATCTGACCGACGAGCTGGAAAAACTGAAGACTGCCGACTCATGGCAGCGGGAAACCGGCCGGAGTTCGGAGACCATAGTGAAGTATCCAGAGTTTCGCATCGTCCTTATACGGATGAAGCCGGGAAGCTACATGAGCCACCACCGCGCCGAAGGTCCGATCTCTGTGCATGCAGTTTTGGGGAGGATCAGGGTACATCTTCCCGATGATCGGATGGAGGAACTTGTTCCTGGAGACCTCCTCGCTATTGAACGCGGACTTGAGCACGATGTTGAAGCAATTGAAGAGTGCGCGTTTCTCCTCACCATTGCCTGGCCTGAAGAGACGGCTGCAGATCATGCCTGATATCCATCCCGAAGATTGGTAGCGCTTGATTTCGCCTAAGCTTCGATTCCAAGAGCCGACGCATCCCAGGGAGACGCTCTAGTATGGGAACATGCTGGAAGCGGAACTGTTCGCCTTTCTCGAAAACACAGCGGACGCGGTCTTTGCCGTCCGAGAGTCGGGCGAAATCTGTTTCTGGAACCACGCAGCAGAAGTTCTCTTTGGCCATCCTGCCGATGAGGTATTCGGGAAGACTTGCTCCGATGTCCTGCACGGGATTGGGGCTTTGGGTACAGATGTCTGTCAAGAGGGCTGCGCTGCGTTGCGCTGTGCCAAACCCGGGAGTCATATACCGAATTTCGATCTGAATGTGACTACTCGGAGTGAGGAGCGCATCTGGGTCAATCTATCCTCCATTTCTTTTCTGAACCGGCGGACTGGCAGATCACTTCTGGTTCATCTTGTTCGTGACATCAGTGCGCAAAAGAAGCGCGAAGAGGTTTTCGGCCGCATGCTCGCCATTTCTAAAGAAGTGGCCAACCTGGAAGACGCCGTCGCCGGCGCGGCGCCGATTGCACCTCTATCCTCGCAGGAGCTTGAAATCCTTAAAATGTTCGCGATCGGTGCCTCAGCCCCGCGAATTGCAAAAGCGTTCGGTATCAGCCCGCAGACCCTTCGGAATCATCTTCACCATATCAACCAGAAATTACGGACGCATAATCGACTTGAGGCGGTAACGCACGCCCTCCAGCGCCGTCTCATCTGATCTCTAGAGCTTGCTGCGGATCTCGCTCCAAGTATCTGCATTTCGGTGACAAGTACATTCTTGTGTAGTGCTGCATTCTTGTCGGCAAATCAGCGGGAATGGAAACGACGTATGTCAGCTTCGGAACGGTCGAAACGAAACTAACTCCACCGAGCTAACCGCAATGACAAATGTCTCCTGTGAGGGTACAAACGGTCTATTGTGGATTACCGTCTCGAACTCCGACACTGGGTTCAATCTTAGGAGTTACGACATTGTCCATCGTCTTCGAAGCAACTCTTCGACTCCACACCGCTAAATCGACCAGAACTCTCGACGACGCGCCACCGAATTGAAGACTCTTTAATCAAGTCAATATCAAAGACGTCCGCCAAATGACCAGGCAGATACCGGGTCACCCAAAACAATGTCCTAATTCAGGGTATAGCAGCGAACTCTGGAACGAGCGTCCATCGGCAAAGCCATGATTTCTTTTGATATCGCGCATCAGGCGGTGCACTATCCCAACGACCGTCGCTTTCGAATCTGGATTCGCCCTTCACTCCTGATAGGGAGCGGCGTGGCAGTTCTGCTGGCAATTGCCGCCGCGTGGATCGAGGTTGCAGTGGCGGGCCTGCCTCACATTCCGCCAGTCCCCCAGATATATCCCAGCAACTTCGCAGGACCACACGGGTTTCCTCTCTGGGTCCGCTACTGCCATTTCTTCAACTTTCTCTTCGTAATGATGCTGATTCGCAGTGGCCTTTCGATTTTGGTGGACCACCCACGTCTATATTTCAATGACGATTGCAATCCGGGGAGCGAGTGGATCCGGTTGACACCGCTCAAGGTTCCCCGCGACCGCGTATGGACTGCAAAAGACGATGCTCGCTATATTTCGCCTCTCGTGGGCACGCCCGGCTATCGGCACACGATAGGTATCGCGCGGGTTTGGCACTTCATCAATGTCCACGGCTTTATCGTCACCGGCGTTTTCTTTGTCATTATGCTTTTTGACACTGAACAATGGCGCCGTTTGGTGCCTGCGTCTCCCGTCGTGTTTTTGCAAGCATGGAACACATGGGTGCATTACGCAACATTCCATCTGCCTGCGGAGCCTAACGGATTCTATGGATACAACGCTTTGCAACAGATCGCCTACTTCACTGTCGTCTTCGTATTCGGACCTTTGGCCATTCTGACTGGCATCGCGATGTCGCCAGCGGTGGTAAACCATCTCCCCTGGTACGCTCGAGTCTTTGGCGGCAGGCAGTCGGCGCGCTCCATTCACTTCCTTACGATGCTCAGCTTCTTCGCGTTCATCGTGGTGCATGTGACTCTCATCGTGATGACAGGATTCGCGCGCAATATGAATCACATCGTGCTGGGCACCAACGATCAGGGAAAAATGGGCATGACGCTGGGTTTCGTAGGCATTGCACTCGTCGTTCTCTCGTGGGTCGCTGCACACTACATCTCATGGCACCAACCACGCAGATTGCAGCACGCCCTCAAATTCGTAACCTATCCCATGCACCTCCTCACGCTGAATCGGCTGACTCCGCAGCAGAAGTATTCGGAACAGGATATCTCGCCGTATTTTTGGCCGAACGGAAAGATGCCAGTGAGAAGCGATTGGACTCATCTGGCAGAGAACGGCTTCCAAGATTTCACATTAAAAGTCGGGGGTCTGGTAGATAATCCCGTTGAGCTTTCCCTTGCGGAGATCGAAAAGTTGGGCGAGGTCGAACACATCACAATGCATCATTGCATTCAAGGCTGGAGCGGCATCGCCAAATGGGGCGGTGTTCCGATGAAGGCCATTATCGAATTGGTACACCCAAAGCCTGAAGCTAGAGTCGTCGCTTTCTTCTCCTTCGGTGAAGCACTCTATGGCGGCGCCTATTACGATACACAGAGCATTGAGAATGTTCTGAAGCCCCAATGCCTTTTAGCCTCGCAGATGAATGGGCAACGCCTGCCAGAGATTTATGGCGCTCCGCTGCGTCTGCGAGTCGAAAACCAACTTGGGTACAAGATGGTCAAATGGATCGAGCGTATCGAGTTTATCGAGTCGGAGAAACAGCTCGGCAAGGGAGAGGGCGGGAAGAACGAAGACGACGAATATTTCGACTTACTGCCTAATATCTAAGGGGTTCAAGGAATATTGCAAAATGAGAATGCGAGCGGCGGCAATGGTAGTCTTGGGCACGTCGCGGTGCTTCTCGATCGCGTCAAGCTGGCATGGCTGCTCGATAGATTTTCCCCACGCTTTGTCTGGTCTGCCTACGTATTTGTGAACGGATTCCTCACCATTGCATTGCTTGCGCTGCTTGCGGTGGTCACGAACAGTCCATTTGTATTCCCCTCTCTAGGCCCGACGGCATATCTTTTGTTTATCGCACCGCTGGCGGAGAATTCCAGTCCGCGAAATTCGATTGTGGGCCATGCTATCGGTCTCATCTGCGGCTATGCCGCATTCGAATTGACTGGGGCCGCAACATTGCCATTTGGCACGCATCCAGGTGTCTATTGGCCAAGAATCATCGCGGCGGCCCTTTCACTTTCGGCCACAGGTGCGTTGATGATCCTGTTTCGTGCCAGCCATCCCCCCGCTGGCGCTACCACGCTGATCGTATCGTTAGGCATCATTTCTAAGCCCAAAGAACTCGTCATCATCGAAGCGGCGGTCGTCATTCTCGTCGCACAGGCGTTCGTAATTAATCGGCTGGCTGGCTTGTCTTATCCCATTTGGAAAAAGTACGAGGCCTTCCAACAGAAGCTCGCAGAAGGGTGATCGCAAGGTTTCTTCGATGTCCACACTGTGAGAGGGCAATGCACCGATATGAATCGATTCCACAGATGGTACTGCCGATCGGGTCGTTGGAAGCGGAAGATTCAGGATGAGATTCTTCCATGGACGCTGCGGGACGTAGAACTCCGCGATTCGGTGTTGGAGATTGGCCCGGGACCTGGCGTGACCACTGATTGGCTGCGAAATCGAGTAAAGAAAATGGAGTGCCTTGAGATCGATCCCGCGCTTGCGAGTTCACTTGGGCATCGCTTGCTCAATACGAATGTCCGGGTGCAAGTGGAGACGCTACCGCAATGCCATACAGTGATGGCTCGTTTT
>DASYGR010000134.1:0-16493 GCA_035999525.1 Terriglobales bacterium | reverse complement strand
AAACCCCCTGGCGTGGGCCGGTTGCTTCGTGATTCATTCGCCTGCCCGAAGGCACCATTCGCAGACGGTGGACCATTGGCGCATCATAAAGGCTAACAGTGATTAGGTCAGGCTCAAAATCAGTCGTATTTTTGCTGCTGTGCATAGCGCTCTGCGGCCTCGTGCTCTTGCCTGCAGGCGCGCTGACAGCCCCGACCCATGCCGGATGTCACGAATATGGGCATCGCGCGCCGTGTCGCATGCCGGTTGGGCATCAGTGCTGTGTGGCCGGCCATGCTCCTTCCGTTTTGCCGACAGCTTCTTCACTTTGCGGTACATATGACTTCTCATCCAGATTCAATCTGCAACTGGACAAGGCTCATAGTCGTAACAGGCTCGTATTAGCTTTCTCAATGCCTTTGCCAAGTACTTCTCCGCCTGCTCATTCTCTTCGTATCTGAAACCTCGAAATAGCGAACCGAAATTGTGTCACTGCGCGGCGAAATTCCGCCCGCCTCGGCACTTGTTCATTTGCGTTTCAACCAAGACGAGGGAAATAGATGCGAACTGTACAAATTATTTTGTGGTTTTTCCTGATTGCAATTGCGCCCCTAGCTGCGCAGGATGCTCACGACAATATGAACGATATGATGCCCTCCATGCCGGGTATGAGCATGGGCAGCCAAGGGGCGACTAGCCCAGAAATGACGATGGAATCTCATTCGCTGATTACGTTGCTTCAGAACCACGCGACCGCTGGGACTGGTGCGGAGCCGAACTCGACTCCGTTTGAAATGCTGATGGCAACGAAAGGCAAATGGACTTTCATGTTTCACGGTACAGGGTTTCTGACCGATATTCAGCAGACGGGACCGCGCGGAGCGGACAAGTTATTTTCAACGAACTGGATCATGCCAATGGCGCAACGCAAGTTGGGAAACGGCACTCTCACGCTGCGAACCATGTTGAGTTTGGAGCCGGCAACGATCTCGCAGCGCCAGTTCCCGGAATTATTTCAGCAAGGGGAAACGGCGTTTGGACGACCGATTGTGGACGGCCAGCATCCGCATGATTTTTTCATGGAACTCGCGGCGCTCTATGATTACAAGTTGAGCGATAACACGATGCTGTCATTTTATGGCGCACCCATGGGCGATCCGGCGATGGGGCCTGTTGCGTATCCACACCGTGCCTCCGCCTCCGAGGATCCTCTTGCATCGCTGGGACATCATCTTCAAGACTCGACACATATTTCCGACGATGTCGTGACGGCTGGAATTGCTTATCGGAACGCACGATTAGAAGCATCAGGGTTTCACGGGCGGGAACCGGACGAACACCGTTGGGATTTGGATTCCGGGAAGATTGATTCCTGGTCGACCCGCGTAACGGTGAACCCGGGACAAAATTGGAGCGTACAATATTCGATCGCGCAAATGCACAGTCCCGAAGCCTTGGCGCCTGCCGAAGATTTGCGGCGCATGACCGCGTCGGTTATGTACAACCTTCCGCTTCACAATGGAAACCTGGCATCGCTGCTTTTGTGGGGCCGAAATCAAAGTTTGTTCGATGGCAACGTAGGCAACGGATATTTGCTTGAATCCACGCTACGTTTTGAAAACAAGAATCGCATTTGGACGCGCATAGAAAATGTTGACCGCACGAACGAATTATTGTTGGGAGAAAATCCACTCCCACCTGGTTTTACGGAAAAATATTTCGTGCGAGTGCAAGCGTACACGGCCGGCTATGACCGTGAAGTGGGCAATATCCCCCATCTCTCAACGGCCATCGGCGGCCAATTTACATGGTATGGGGTGCCAGACATTCTGAGGCAAACCTACGGTGCGCATCTGATTGTAGTGGCGCTTTTCCTCCACGTGTGGCCACACTGAAGTGGAAAGCAAATAGCTGTTCTGCCCTACATCACCTGCAATTAAGAATGCAAGAGCGGAGCGCATATCGGTTTCCAGAAGGCGTCACCTGCTTGAACTGGCGGCCCGCTGGCGGCGGCGCGGCCGGTCGGCGGACTGATACGACTGCTGCAGAAAGAGATCGCACTTTTCTACCGGCATCGGTCTGGCGAATAGGTATCCTTGAACAAGGTCGCAGCCCAGCCGTTGTAAGAGCTCAAATTCGGCATCCGTCTCCACACCTTCGGCCACTACGCGCAAACCCAGCTGCTGGGCCAAAGTGACAATGGCGCGAACGATGGCGCCGTTTCCTGTTTGGCCGTCCGAAAGCGGATCGAGATTACGCACAAACGTTTGATCAATCTTCAGGGTGTCAATGGGAAGGTTCTGCAAGTACTTCAGAGATGAATAACCGCTGCCAAAGTCGTCAATCGCCGAGCTGATGCCGAGACTGCGCAGTTGCGCCAGGCGCTCGGCGGCACGTTCGCAATTCTTCATAACCACGCTTTCGGTGAGCTCGACCTCCAGAGCGCTCGGAGGCAGTCCGTTCTGCGCCAGAGCCTGCGAAATGGTCTGCATCCAATCCTGACGCTCGAACTGCACAGTGGAGACGTTTACGGCCATGCGTAGCTTCTGATAGCCCGCGCGACGCCATGTCGCCAGCTGCCGGCAGGCCTCATCAAGCACCCATTTGCCGATCGGAACAATCAAACCAGTCTCTTCGGCAATAGGTATGAATCGGTCGGGCGCGATTGTGCCCCTTTTGGGATGTTGCCAGCGCAGCAAAGCTTCGAAGCCAACAAGTTCCCCGCCGGCGAGAAACTGCGGCTGATACTCCAGCCGGAATTCCCCTTTTTCCAGCGCTTGACGCAGGTCACCCATCAATTCCAGGCGTTCGCGCAGATGGGCGTTTATCTCTGGAGTGAAGATCTGGAGTCCATTTTTTCCGTTGAACTTGGCGTGATACATCGCCGTGTCAGCATGCTGTTGAAGCACTTCCGGTTCGATACCATGTTCTGGATAGCAACTGATGCCGATGCTGGCGCTCACATGGCAGTCGCGCTCAGCGATGTGAATTGGTTTGCGCAATAAATCAAGGTAAGTCTGAGCAATTCTCATTGCATCCTGGGAGTTCCGCAGATCGCTCACTACCAGGCAGAACTCATCGCCACCAATCCGGGCCAAAGTGTCGGCTTGGCGTGTGATTGATCGTAGCCGCCTCGATACCTCAACCAGCACCTGATCGCCAGCCTGATGGCCGAAAGTGTCATTTACGTATTTGAATCCGTCCAGATCGAGTAGCAGCACGGCAATCTGTGCGCGGTGACGGTTGGCGTAAGCGACCGCTTGCTGTAGACGATCTTCGAGCAGGAATCTGTTCGGCAGCCCAGTCAGTGCATCGTGCTGCGCCTGATAGGACAGCCTGTCGGTAAGGCGGCGATGTTCGATGGCAATGGATGCCATGCCCCGCGCCATATTTAACCGATCGCGGTCTTGTGAAGTAACCTGCCTGACGTCGCGGAAGAAGATCACGATCAGGCCGAGCAGCGGACCACTGGTGTCCACTACAGGCACTGACCAGCAGGATTTCAAATTCAGTGCGGCGGCCCATTCGCCCAGTTCCTTGTCCGCACAATTCGCTGGAAAATTTTCCAGAAAGGCTATCTCCCGATAATCGGAACCGACTCCCAGTGCGATCGCGATTTCCTCGAGGCGGAAACCCTCAAGGCCAGCGAGCACATCTTTACTCAAGCTGCTGGCGGCTACGTGGCACATCTTCCCCGATTTCAGCAGCAGAGTGGAACATGAAGCGCCCGGAAGTTGATTTTCCAGGATATGAACCAATTGATGAAGGCTGGCTTCGAGTGGCAAATTCTGTGTGATGGACTCCAGAAAGTTGCGTCGCTCGGCTTCCATCTGCTCATTGCGCTTGCGCTCGGTAATATCACTTGCGAGAAGCAAACCTGCCGGCTTGCCTGCCCACGTGATAGTGCGTAATGAGAGCTCAACCTCGAAGACCGATCCATCTTTCCGCCGATGTTGAGCCTGGCTAGAGACGCCAGACTTGGCTGTCCCCAGTAGACTTCCGAGAGCCTCAGCTGGGTGCAAGTCCGTGATATTCATTGCGAGGAATTCGTCGGTAGAGTGTCCATATTTTCCCACTGCCGCGTGATTGACAGCCAGGAAACGCTGCGTGTGCAGATCAAAAAGAAAAGTGGGGTGTGGGTTGCTCTCAAACAGCAGTTGATAGCGCTGCTCACTGAGTGCAAGTTCAAGTGCTTGCGCTGAGAAACGCCTGTCAATTAGCGAAGTCAGGAGCCCACCGCAGAGAATTACAAGAGTTACTGAAATTACGGCTGCATTCGCGAGATCCGATATATCAACGGCGTTCGTGAAGTCGGGCGGAATCGTCATCGGCATGTAGCTGACCGACGCCATCCCTGTGTAGTGCATGACTGGAATTGCCAGTCCCATGACTATCGCGATGCCGAATTTCAGCAGTCGGCCCTGGTTTTCGTCGCGCGAATAAGACGTGAGCCAGAGCGCGGCCAGAGAAATGACCACTGCGAGCAAAACCGACAACCACCACAGGCCAAGATTGTAGTAGTGCATGGCCGCCAGTCGCATGGCTGCCATTCCGGTGTAATGCATAGTGGCGATGCCAGTTCCCATAAGGAGGCTGCCGCCGATTACGTGCAGCGTCGTCATGCGGGGACGGCTCACAACATAGAGGGCGATAAAAGATGCGAAGATCGCGGCCAGCAGGGACAGTATGACCGTCGGCACGTGATAGTAGACGGGCATCGGAAGCCGGTAGGCCAACATGCCGGTGTAGTGCATGGACCAAACACCTGTGCCCATGACGGTGGCGCCGCCAATCAACCAGGCCACGCGAGCGAAGCCCCGAGTCGCAGTGACCCGTCCCACAAGGTCAAGCGCAACATAGGAAGCAAAAATGGCTATAACAACCGACAGCCCCACAAGCCGGTAGTCATAGGTCGCGTGGATGGCGACTAGCGTGTTCATTTTATGGTGGCCGGCACAATACCTGGGTGGAGAAACTTAGTCTGCTTGCGGTTGGGGAATTCCCACAAGTTACTGTGGTAATTCGGAAATACTCAGATCGTCTGTGTTCGTTTTGTGGAGAGACTTTGGAGACAGAAACTCAGGCACCCAGCCAGACAGACGACGATAACGAATATTGCTTAGGGTTTCTGTTGGTGTTGCTTCTCGGATTCATTGACCGCGTTGTGGAACTGCTCGACCGCGGCGACCGTGGGCGCGCTCAGCGCGTCTTTCGCCATGTAGCGCCAGAGCGGCGCTGCATCTAGAGGATCCTCAACTTCCCCCTGGTAGACTTCGAGGGTATCTTCCGACGGGCCGGTTTCGCTACTTAGTTGAGGTCCTCGATCCGGCGGTGGGTGCACACCAGGATCGTTGAGCGCGGGCCGAGTACCGTGCTGACCAGCGACGCGAATGTCTCCACCGGCCGGCTGATAAATGACCGGTCTGTCGTCCGCCGGCGAATTGCTTACCACGGGGCCACCTGCGTATCCCTTCCGAACCACAACCACCAAATCTGCTGTCGCTACGTCCATCACGAGTTTGAATCTGCCCCATTTCAGCAATGCTTTTTCAACGTTATCCTGAGCGGTCATATTTGCCGTTGGATTCGCCAGAGGTTCCCCCGCATCAGGATTGACCACGACCAAAACTGTCTGCGCCCTCAGTACGTAGTCAGGCAGTACCTGTTTTTTCTTGTTTTTTGCATCAGCGGGCGAAGTTAGCAGAAGAAGAAGTAGGAGAACAAAGCCGACGGAAAAAACTGCCATGCGACTGGACATAATCACCTCCGCCACGTGCCTGTGCATCCCGATTATACAGACGGTTCCGCTGATTTCCTTCATTCTATGAAAAGCAGTTCCGGCAGCGGATACATCCATACGGTGAAGACCAGAAACGGTGCCAACCCAAATGGTCCCGCCGCGCGTTACAGCGATGGACTTGACTCGGTTTTGGCTGGCCTCCCCAGAAAGGTGGTATTCAAGGGTTTCAGCCGCGTGCAGCCGCAACAATCTTGAGCCGCCAACCCAGAGGCCTCCTTCGCCGTCCTCGGTAATTGCGTGGACTGCAAGCAAAGGCACACTTCCGGCATTGTCGACACGCTCAATTTGTTCCCCTGCAAACCGGAAAAGCCCGTTGTCGGTTCCAATCCAAATTTCTCCGCTGCTGCTTTGGAAAACCACGCGAACGAAGTCGTTTGTAAGCCCATCCTTGCTCGAAAAAGCACGAAAAACGCCGTCGCGGTAACGTATCAGCCCTCCACCTTCGGTCCCGATCCATAGAGTGTTATTCCGCGAAACCATCAGGCAAAAAATGTTGTTTTCCCTAAAGGCCCGTATGATTGCGAGATTTCCTCTGCGAAGAACGTGTTGACCAGCGTCGGCCCGGGCTGCGGCCAGTGAACGGAATCGTCGGCGAATGCAAAAGGGACGTGCCTGATCTCAATTCGGTGCGTCAAAAATGGCCAGGCTTATCCCGCCCAGTCGCCTGCCGCACAAAATCTTTTTTCCGTCGGGCGACCAGCGGGGATTTGTAAATTCTCCAGCAGCATCCGTTAGCTGACGAACTCCGCTGCCGTCCCGATTCATGACAAAGATCTGAAACCCATGCTCTCCGTTCCGTGCAAACACAATCCGTTTGCCGTCCGGAGACCAAGAAGGCCACCCGTCCGTGGACGAGGTTCCGGAAAGATTGTGGTCGCCTGAGCCGTCTGCATTCATGAGAAAAATTTGCGAGACTTCGCCCTGCTGTCGTCTATGCAGAATGGACAAACCGTCGGGCGAGAAGGACGCGCAGGTATATCCGCCACCGCGAGTGATTCGTTGCAAGTCGCTTCCGTCGGGGCGGATCGTCGCTAAATCAATAGAGTCGTCCCGTTTTTCGCCGATGACCCGTTTCTCATCGGAACTGTTGTCGTCTTTCTCGAGCTGCCCGGCAAAGTGCGTGGTATTGAATAGGATTCGCGAACTGTCAGGCGACCACATGGGATGGATGTTCTGACCCAGCCCGCGTTACTTGCCGGACATCACTTCCGTCCGCGTTCATAACGAAAATGTCGGAGATATCACCATGGACGGAAACGAAGGCAATCTGACGGCCGTCAGGAGACCAGGCGGGTGAATCGTCTTCATTCTGCCGCTGGTGATCTGCCGCATGTCGCTGCCGCCGCCTTCGCTCCTCGCGTCCAGGATGTGGACTTTCATGCCGCCATGCCGGTTGGAGATGAGTACAATCTGGCGGCCGTCCGGAGACCAGGATGCCTCGTAGTCCACCAAGTAGGTAAACTGCGGAACTCGCTTGAGTGGGAAGTCTTCCCCGGTCGCGGGGACTAATACGCCGTAAAGCAAGAACACAATTGCCACCAACTTCGGAATCGTCCGCATTATGCTATTTTCGACTTTCCGAACCGGATTCCGTTAGCAAATAGGCCGTGAGCCCCACACATTCTCGTCCTGTATGGATCTGTACATCCGCAAAAACGCAAATGAGCGGGGCACTCGGCAAAACCAGAGGTGCTTTTCATGTCTTGAAATATTGGTCGGGGCGAGAGGATTTGAACCTCCGACCCCCTGGTCCCGAACCAGGTGCGCTACCAGGCTGCGCTACGCCCCGACGAGGAGAATCTGCGCGGAGATTAAAAAAGAAGGCGCAGGGTACATTGCAAGGGTTGAGTTACAAGCATTGCAATTTGATCGGATTATAACATCCTCGATTTGAAGGGCCCGGCCGGCTGGACGCTCGGGAAAAGAGGCAGTCCCGCCTGACAAAAGGATCCCGATCGGCTCAAAGTCTTGTGCGGGGACGGTAAGACCGTTCTAGAATGCAGAGCACATGCGCATCATTTCCATACGAGTGGCGCCCGTAGCACGCATTCTCGCCCTTACATACGCAGCGTTTGGCTTTTGTGGCTTCGTTCTTTTTGCATTCAGCAGTGCAGATGTCCTGACTCTGCCGTTTGGCATAGTCATGCCTCTTTTCTATCTAAATGCGAACTTCAAGTTCGAACGCTCAAGCGATCTGGTCTATAACATCTTCCTGGGCTTGGCTTCTGTCTTGTTGTATGCCCTAACGGGATGGATAACAGGAGCGGTAGTGACGATATGCTTTAACTTCGTGGCCAAGCAAGTGGGAGGGATTGATGCGAAGTTTGTGTCAACGGTTAATCAGGATGAAGTCCCGAAGTGAGGCCGTCGTCTGCAATTTATGAAATTAGTTTGGCTTGCGGGCTTTGCCGTCTGCGAGGTATTGCAAGAGAGCGCTGTCGGCGGCGGTCTTAAATTTTTCCAGTAGAGACGCGTCGGTGGCGCGCGAGGGTTCATCAGATTTCTGCCGGATACTTTGCCGCAATTGGTCTCCGGTTTCGGAGTTGTTTGTCATCACCTGCATGTAGAACCATAGGAAATGCCGCATCTGATCCAGAGCGGACTTCAAAACTTGAAGCGATTCCACCTCGGGCAATTGGGTGAGCGCTTCCATGAGTTCGGGATTACCCGGAGCCTCCATGGCAGCGATATTTAATTCACGTTGGATGGCGCGCAGATCTTCGGTCACGCGCAGGATGCGGACATGAACTTCGTCCAAACAACCGTCTGTTCCCATGGGCAATTGCTTTCTCACGACTCGTTCAACATCTCATCCGTGAGCTTAAGCGAATAGATGTCCCACGTGCATGCGCTTTGGTAATTCTGTCAGTTACCTTTGACCAGAGGATGCAATTTTGGAACAGAAGACTGCGATGGGACCCCACGAAAACTTCGATTACTTACGCAAATGCGCCAACAGCGCGGATTTCCGGCACTTCGATGATCCGGCTGCCGGAGACAAGATTCTCAACCGCATGAACCAGAGTACGAGTCATCTGGGCTAAGGTAACCAAACCAAGGCGGCAAGCACCTTTGTGAGTCGATGGAATCCCCACCATGAGCCAATAGGCGGCATGAGGACGTAGGGCCACCGATGAGTTGCGAACAAGTTAGCTGAGTCGGTCAGGATGACAGACTGGCTGTATCCGGACCATTAGGCTTCTCCCGCTTCTCCCAATCCAGCAGAGTCTTCTTTCGATTGATGCCCCAGCGATAGCCGGCCAAATCTCCGGTTTCGCGCACGATACGATGGCAGGGGATTGCCACCGCGACCGGATTGGTGGCGCAAGCCCGAGCCACTGCCCGCGCCGCCGTAGGCTGTCCAAGATCTTTGGCAGCCTGGCTGTATGAGCGCGTCTCGCCGTAGGGAATGGATTGCAGGTATGCCCACACCCGCCGCTGGAAAGCTGTGGCCTGAATGTCGAGAGGAAGTGCCGGGTTGAGCGGCTGACCGGCCATGTGGCGTAGCAAATCCTCGGTCCAATTTCGCAATCCATCATCATCCTGGCGGCGGATTGCGAACGGGAATTCGTGCTTCAGTCCTTGTTCGAGTTCTTCATCAGAATCGGCGAATTGAATCGCGCAAATGCCTTTGTCGGTCGCGGCAACCAACATTCGTCCGAGTGGCGAGTCGGTGCAGGAGTAGCGTATAGGAATGGCAACCGATCCCCGGCGATACTTATCTGGAGTCATGCCCAGTTGCGAGGCGGTACGCTCATATAAGCGGCTGCTGGAACTGTATCCCGCGTCGTACATGGCGCGAGTCACGGAATGACCTGCCTGTAAATTGCGCTTCAATTGCTTCGTCCGGCAGGACTCTGCATAGGCCCGTGGAGTGACTCCCAAAACTGCTTTGAAGGTGCGCTGCAAATGGAATGGGCTGCGATCGAATTCTGCCCCCAAAGCGGAGAGGGTAATCGGCTCATCGAGATGCTGTTCGATGTACCGGCAAACTGATTTCACCAACTTGTAATTAGGATTGCCCTCGGCGGATTTGGGCTTGCAGCGTAAACAAGCGCGATAGCCAGCCTTCTCAGCTTCGGAAGGCTCTCGAAAAAAGGTTACGTTCGCGCGGAACGGATGCTTGGCCGGACACGAAGGACGGCAGTAAACGCCGGTAGACGATACCGCGAAGACAAAGCTGCCATCCTGCCGGGGATCGCGACCAAGAACGGCCCGCCACATTCCATCTTCACCTGGGGTAGTCTTCGAGTTAGGCGCGGAGAGATTCAAGGCATCAGTTAAATTGGGGAAGTCACGCAATGCATTCGTCGTCATAGTGATCACAGCTTAGACGTTGAGACTATCGTGGACTATCCGTATCTTGCGGTCAAACGGAAATTTCTGGGGATTTCGTTAGGACGAAGTGTTTGGGAAGGGCCCGACTTTCAGTCGGGCCGAACGTGGGGCTGACCGGTTTACGGCCCGACTAAAGTTGGGCCCTACCCTTTCTATGCCGGTTCGGTTCTTGGGAGTCAGTGAGCCAAAGGTTGCAGCGGCCCAAATACAGGCGTAATGCCAGAGCGCTTTCTCAACTCGCTCAGCATTGCCTGGGCGGCATTTTGATAGGTCTTGGTGGGGTCGGAGGGATCGGACCAAACCGCGTCATAAATTACCTCGGCGGCTTCTTTTACATCCATGTGGAGGACGGCTTCGAGAACGTCCACACGTTCCTGCAATTGGTCATAGCAAGCCTGACAGACGGTAGCCACTTCCACTGTACCGCGATGATTTTCTTCACGGGTGCAATGCGAGCTAGCCGTTGGACCGAGCTGCAGTGATGCGGCGTAGGCTTGCGATTTAAATTCGCGCAGGAAACGTTCGCGCTCTTCTTCCAAAGCCTCAGGGTCAGGATTTTTTTCATCGGACGTAGGCGTATTCGCTTTTATAGCGGCCAGCACAGCGACTCGCTCCGTGGCTTTGCAGACCGGGCACGCGGACAGATTCGCAGCATAATAAGTTTTGCACTTGGCGCAAGGCATTCCATAACCGGCCGCCTTGGGACTGCTTGACCAGGATCCGTTAGCCTCGGGCTTCGCCACCGCTGATGGTTGAACCGCAGAATGCTGGACTCCTGCCGGCGAAGAAGCGGCTGGGGCCTGTTCCCGGGCTGGTGCAACGGCTGTGGATTGTGTTGGGCTCATCATTTTCACTCCCTCGGCTCACTTCCTCGGTGTAGCGCCGGTCGCTCAAACGTCGCAATGTGATTCTAGGAGTAGCAGGACTGGTGAACTACGGCACGGGAGTTCATGGTGGTAACTGTCCTTCCGCTTTTGGACCCAGCCATGGGGACTCGTCGTCTACTGGACCTTGTTTTCCTTCATCAGCTTGATCAGCTCATCTTTTCGGGCACGATAGAGGTTTTGCTCAGGCTTGAGGGTTGAAGCGAGTTCCAGTTCGGCTAGAGCCTCGCTATCGTGGCCCATTGCCATAAGACAGGCAGCCAGGAAGTAGTGATTTTCAGCGGACGGTTCCAGCCTGAGCGCCTCACGAAATTCCTGCGCCGCAGCGTTTAGCTGGTTCGATTCAAAAAGCGCGGTCCCATAGAGGCGATGCGCAAGAGCGGAATCAGGATCGAGTTCTACTGCAATACGTAACTCGCGCAAACCATCCTGCTGCTGGTGCGTAAGCAATAGAACTTGCCCTAACACGCGGTGCTCGGCCGATGCGGTGGGATTATCGAGAATAGCCAGCTTTAACTCCCCGATGGCGGATTGATAGTCCCGTTTCGCCAAGTACACCTTTGCCAGGCCGGCGTGACCGCCTTTCCAATTAGGATTCAGACGGAAAAGGTCGTGAAATTCAGCCACGGCCGCGTCGTAGTCACCCTTATCGTAATAAGTGTTTCCGAGATTATTCCGCACCGTTGGTTCTTGCGGAGCCAGTTGCTTGGCCCGCGTATACTCGGCAATCGCTTCGTCGAGTTTTCCTTCGTCATGTAGCAGAATTCCCAGATTGTTGTGCGCCTGCCAGAATGTGGGGCGCAACTTGATAGCAATACGATATTCAGCCGCCGCCGCTTGTGGTTGCTTCTTGTCAGCTAACGTCATTGCTATGTCGTAATGGGCATCGGCATTGCCGGGGTCGAGTGCAAGAGCCTCATGGAAGGCGTCGAGAGCGAAGTTGTATTGATCGTTAACGTAGAGTCCGAGGCCCAGCATTCGGTGCGCTTCTGCGCTTTGCGGATCCATGCTTAACGCGGTGCGTGCTTCAGCGATGGCATTGTTCGAATCATTGGACTGGTAGAACACATAGGCCAAGCGAATGTGGGTTTCGAACAAGCTGGGCATCAATTCCTTCGAGGTAGTGTATTCATCAAAGGCTTCGTTCCAGTCGCCTTGCTGCTGCCGGATGTTTCCTAATGCGAAGTGCAGCATGGCGTTGTTCGGATCGTTCTCGATTAACTTGCGAACAATTTTTTCGGCAGGAGGATAATTGCCATGACGCGCGGCTACAGTCGCTTCCCATAGGTTAGTGGAGCAATTGCTGCCCGAGGTTGTTGATTGATTGGCACTCAGATTCCGAATCAGGGAATGATCGCCGCTTGCAGCGATAAGGTCTTTCTCGAGCTGTTCTTTCATTACAAAGGAAACCCCCATTTGCTCCGCCAAGGCGCTGATTCTTGGGCTGGAAACGCCGCCGATCAGCAACGCAGCAATGTCGGGGCAACTGAGCGGCTCATCGGAGTTGGCAAAGCAAACATGCGCAAAAGTGACCACCAGGAGAAAGATGAAGGGCTTGCGCAAGAAGAACTCCTAAGTACGACAGGAATAGAGGGATGGTTGTTTCCGCAACATAAAGGAGTTGTTCCGGCGCTGGAAGGTAACGGAGGTAATTTCGCATGCTGGGAAGATTCGCAGATGCAATCGTCTTTAGTAACAAGACCAAAACCGAGACGATCGCTCGAGGACGTGCCGATTCACGAGTGATCAAGTTAGGAGTACAATATTTGTGAGCGCTGCGCGGAGGATCGTATGTTTGAAGGCCTGTTTCAACCCATGCACCTGCTGGTAATCTTTGCAATTGCTCTGCTGATTTTCGGTCCCAAGAAGCTGCCAGAATTGGGCAAAGGCATAGGCGAAGGGATAAAAGCGCTAAAGAGCGGGATGAAAGATGCCACAAACGATCCGCCTCCCACTCCACCGTCTCCGTCTAACACTCCAAACACGGACGTTAAGAGTTAATCTGGGACCCAAAGCCCGTTTAGGCCGGGAAATTCCTTTTCTTAATTTGAAACGCTTAAGATGATGACCCAATAACTGGCAGTTCATTTGCGAAAATTGAGCGCGAATGAGCCTAACATTGCGATCTGGCTTCTAATCCATTCTGGAGATATCCCGTGCGAAAATATTTTTTGTTTACTCTCCTAGGTATGCTTGCATTTCATTCCATCATGGCGCTTGCCGACCAAGTAGTGCTGAAGAATGGCGACCGCCTCAGCGGCGAAATTTTGAAATCCGACAGCAAGGCACTGGTGGTCAAGACGGAATTCGCTGGGGAAGTTACGATTCAATGGTCCGCGGTTGATCAGATTCATTCCACTCAGCCTTTACATGTTGAAGTGAAGGATGCGCCGCCAGCCACGGGGACAGTGACTACCGAGGATGGCAATTTGGTGATCGCGACGGCAACCGGCGGTAACGTTACGGTTGCGAAGGACGCCGTAGTGAACATGCGAAATTCCGAACAGGAAACTGCCTACGAGCAGACCCTGCATCCCCGGCTCACGCAAGGTTGGGCCGGAGGCGCGAACGTCGGATTCGCGCTTACCGCGGGGAACAGCGAAACGAAAAACCTGGCGCTCGCGTTTACCGCCGATCGAAAATCTTTGACGGATCGAATCGCGCTTTACACCAATTCCGTATATGCGACCAGCAACACCGCGGGAGTGACCGGCACGACGGCGAACTCGGTCCAGAGCGGTATCCGTTACGAAAGAAATCTCAGCGGGCGTGTGTTTGCATTTGTGAGCGGAGATTTTCAAACTGATGCGCTCCAAAGCCTGGATTTGCGTTCCGTTTACGGAGCGGGTTTTGGTTATCACGCCATTAAGAATGATTCGACGACGCTCGATTTGCTTGCCGGAGCCAATTACACTCGCGAAAAGTACACCACATTGCAGCGCAACATCGCTGCACTCACCCTCGGCGAGGAGTTAAGCCACAAGTTGGGAAAATCAACATTGCTGACACAGAAGCTCTATGTATTCCCCGCATTGAATGAAGCAGGTGAATATCGTTCTACTTTTGATCTTGGAACCGTAACGAAGATCAGTAAATGGCTGGGTTGGCAGACTGCGTTTGGAGACATCTATGTCACCAATCCGCCCGCGGGGAAGAAAAAGAACGACATCACGCTAACTACCGGTTTGAATGTGACTTTTGCTCATTGAGCGACTGGTTGGCACCGCGGAAAGACTCTGAGTTGCTTTTCTCCTCTCGCTTATGGTGGAAGTCGAGTCCAAACGATGGCTTATCGCGGGTTCCCGAAATCTTGATTGGTAGCTGGGTTGCGTGATCTTTTCTGAAGAAAGGATCAACAGGTCGTAGCAGAAATGATTTGAAGCCGGTCATTGTTTGGGAAAGCTTCGCGTTCATGCGCAGGATTCCATGAAAGTTCAGCGCCTCGTTGGCCAACGCGTAAGTGCCGTTAAAGGCGAACGTGGCACCTGGAATTGCGAACGTTGTCTGGTGCAGCGTTATCGTGCGGTGCCCTAACGCGAACTGTCCATCCAGGGTAGTGGCGCTGCTTCCCGCATCTTTGTCGTTTGGCTTTCCGCTCGCTTTGCGGCTCAGGGCTTCGAGTTTGGTTCTGACCGCGGGCGAAGTAAACTCCGCGCTCTGAATTTGGAATATCCCACTCAATCTGAGGCGTTCCGCTACGTCACCCTCTCCGTGCGGCAGGTAGAGTTTGGTTTTGAACCTGACCGGTCCGGTCATAAGCGGCTTGTCAGCTTTTACGGCCAGCCGCAGCATGTCTTCAATGCGTGCTCTCTCAACTGTGACATCGAGTTTTATGTCGCGCCCGTGTTTCCATGGCGTTTGAACGACGCCACCATTGGCCACGACGACTGAATTTAGGAATTGCGCGTTTACGGGATGCAGGAAGGTATCTCCATTCATGCCGTCAACAGTGGCGCTAAATTGTGTGTGTAAAGCGACGGAATGTCCGCCGCTGGTGACGGTGAAATCGGGAGTTTCGGTTTGACCCTCGACGTCAATGCGATCGAGCACGCCTCCAAATTGTCCGCTCGAAGATAGAATCCCGCTGATCCCCTTGAACACTCCCAAGTCCGCCTTAGCGAATGTATATGTGGCTGATAAAGGGGTCTGGCCCGGCTCAGCGGCATTCCACGGACCGAATGATCCTCTCGATTCAATTTCGCCCGGAGGTGTTGGGTTGGTCAATTCAGCGACGAACGATGCGGCGTGATGAAGTCCGACATGGTTCATCAACAGATGGTGAATCTCAAAAACGTGAGGAGACTTTGCTTCGTCCTTCGGAACAATCACAAGTTGAGCATCGTCAGCTACGAGCTCGCGAATCAGTAAGGGTATGTCCTTCAATTTTCGATTCTTGGGTGACGAGGGCGCGGGGGGACGATCCCGATGCGACACCGTAATCATCAGCCCCTGCAGTTCGAGATGATCTACTATCCAGGGCTTCCCGATCAGGCCGAAAAATCCGGCACGCGCAGTGAATTCACGGACAGAAATTAGAGGCGGGATGTCGGTGCGTCCCTCGTAGCGCACCGAGAAACCTGAGCCGTGTATTTGAATCGCTGGATAGATAGAGGCGTCGAAACTATCGAGTTGGACGTCGCCATTGAGTTTCTCCGACAGCAGTGCGATGGCACGCTTTTTCAGGTACGGATTCGATTCCCGGATAACAACGGTTAGCAGCACCACAAAGACAATTACTAGAGTGACAGAGATGGCAAGCGTGATTTTTTTGAGCGAGATCTTCCCAGTATTAGCCATTGCTTACGCAGTTGCTTTCTCAGTCCTTCGCTTGGGGGCGGTCTGGTCTTTCGCCTGTGCAGTTGGCCGGACTTGGTCAAAAGTACATTGAGACGGCTTCTTTTCCGGCCGCCAACGCAGAAACTTTGTGCCATGGCGAAAGCGCCTCCCGGAGAAGTGATCGTAGCTGACCTCGCATACCAGCTTTGGTTTCAAGGGCTGCCACTCGGTGGATCGTTTCGTGCTCCAGCGGCTTGGTCCTCCAGGTGCATGACCGGTGAAACCTCGACCCCCGATCACCGGCTCGACTATGGCTCTTAATTCTTCGCGTTGTTCGCCGTTAAAGCTGGAGCTAAATCCCACGTGATCCAATAATCCTTCGTCGTTAAACAAGCCCAGCAGCAATGAGCCGATGCCACCTCCTTTTTCGGAGTAACGAAAGCCTCCTACAACGCAATCCGCGGTGCGAATGCGTTTGATCTTTACCATCGCGGTACGCTCGCCGGAGCGATAGGGTTCGTCGAGACGCTTTGCAACGATACCGTCCAGGCCCATTTTTGCGAGCCCGTGCATCCATCTGTCGGCTTGCTGTGAACTTTTCGAAGCAGGCGAAGAAAGGCGAACCATACTGTTGGTAGGTAAATCCGCGAAGAATTCTTCCAGCTTTTGTCTTCGGTCGGCCAGCGAGCGATCAATCAGCGATCTTCCGTCGGAAT
>DASYGR010000193.1:0-4108 GCA_035999525.1 Terriglobales bacterium | reverse complement strand
TCTCCGCCTCGCGTTCCGCGCTTGGATGTTCAACACGCAGGTAAAAACTCCGCCGGCGCAGAGGGTCACCAATGCGTCGCTCTTCGTTCGAGGTCAACACAACAAACGGAATGCTCCGGGCCGCAATCGTGCCCAGCTTCGGAATACTCATCTGCCAAACGCTCAGCAATTCCAACAACATGGCCTCGAAAGCCTGGTCTACCTTATCCAATTCATCGATCAGCAGGACGCAGGACTTATCGTGCTGCAGAGCGCGCAAGAGAGGGCCGGCGCTGAAGAATTGCTGGCTGTGCAGCTCGGTTCGTACTGATTCCCAATCAAAGTCGTGCGACTTGGCCTTGAGGTCAACGCAGAGTCTTTGCAAGGACTCGTCGAATTTGCCGATGGCCTTCTCCTCGTTGATCCCTTCGTAGCACTGCAAGCGCTCAACCGTAGTATTCCCAGCGTCTGCAACTGCATACGCCAACTGGGTCTTTCCGCTTCCAGCAGGTCCTTCGAGCAGGAGCGGTTTATGTAGCTGCGCCGACAGGTATACCGTCGTTGTGGCTATCGAATCTGCGATGTAGCCGCTAGCGCGAAGCTTTTCCTCTAGTTCGCTGAGAGATGAGAACACTCGCGCCCTCCAACATTCAGGACCGTCTCAATTCCGGTCTTGCGCGAGAAGAAGTTAAGCCCAAATGAAATCTCGGTCAAATTGGTTCTCTTCCGTGGGGTTTTTTGACCGAAAGAGTGTCCTCGGCTACAACTGTGCCAGCTTGGTTTGGGGAGTTGATCGTGAAATCGCAACCGAGGAAAGAATCAGGTGATGAGATGCACGGGGCAATGGGTGGCCCTCAAGAGCTCATTGATGGGCCGACATTGAACTCCCGTGAGGGTTCCAAATTACCTTCTATGCGGTATGGAGACGGGCAGCAGCTTTCAACCAGCACTCAACAACAGCACAAGCTCGACGGGACACCGGTTTTCGAGAAGCACTATTCCGTGAAAGAACTGGCAACGTTGTGGAATTTGAGCGATAGGACGATTCGAAGAATGTTCCTAGGGGAGCCAGGTGTCGTCGAGTGGGGTACCTGCGAAACCCGTATGAAAAGGGGATACAAGACGCTTCGCGTCCCCGAAAGTGTGGCGCAACGAGTTTACAGAAGACTGCGACGAGCTAGTTAAGACCTCGCCGGCCTCCTTCGGCGACCACGGGAACTCTCCGGCAAACCCCTGCCGTGTCGGACTTGGCGAATGTGCGTCAGACTTCGTACGGGAGGCCTCGGCCGAACTGATGATCGTCTCGGCGAAGAGCCATTACGCCGATCCGGTTTGACGCCCAGCTTCTCCCATGCGGCGCGTTGATTCGCAGCCAGTCGCTGCTGTCTCTCGACGACCCAGGGAGCGTAATGCCTCTGGGTGACGGTCACGCTGTGATGTCCCAGCAATCGCGATACTTCATCTAGCGGCATTCCCGCCAGGAGGTATTCGACCGCAAAGGTATCCCTCAGCATGTGCAGGTGGGCTGGTTTCGGCTCTCCACTGATTTCAAGGAACAGCTTAGGGAACATCTGTCGCGCTTTGGACACGACTTTCGCAAAAATCTTTTCCCAATTCGATACTTCGCTCTTGCGCTTGCTGCGACCACTCCAGAAGAAATAACCGGGATGTGTCACGCTGCCTGGCGGGACTCTTCGCAACTCCTTGGCTACATCAGGAGGAAGCAATACGTAAACAGGAGCGCTGGCCTTGCCTTTAACCTTGGCCTGATAGAGAAAAAGCGAATCGTCGTCGCGCATCTTGCTTTTGGGTAGGCAGGCTGCATCGCCGGCTCTCAGACCGCTCCAGCGAAGCAACTTGAGGTATGCGCGCACGCGTCGTGAATTCGTCGTCTCGCCGTTGCGCTGCTTTCCGCGGGTGTCGTAGTAGTGGGTGGCCTCAAGGAGGGCCTCATATTGTTCGCGGGTAAAGGGCAGCGTTTCCTCCTGCTGCCGTGGAACCTTTTTTATTTTCTTGGCGGGATTGTCCTTAATCCATCCTTGCTCAATGCAGAAGTTGAAGAATGCTATCACCCGCTGATGTTGATTGTGGAGGCTGGTTGGAGCACCGCTCCAGGAATTTATCCAACGCCTTGTTGTCGCCACATCCAACTGTGTTAGGAGAGTGGCTGGAGTTTCTAAAGTTGCACACCATTTCAACAGCCGAGCCAAAGTGAGTTTGTACTTGGCGCGAGTGGCTTCGGCACGATTGAGACGCGCTACTTCTTTGAGGAATTGGTCAACCGCAGTTGCAATGTCGATTTGCAACTTGTCCACCGACGATTGCGCTTCAAGTCGGCGCTGCAATTGCCTGATCGGATCGAAAGTATCGCGGACCTCGCGCGCTTTTTGCTCCGCTCTTTCCCAGCTACGAGTTTTGGCGCTGACCAGTTTGTATTTTCCGTCCCGATAGATGTACAGCCACTTCATGCAATTGCATCTAGCCCAGTCTGACTGCTGTCGCTTTGAGCAGCCGCGATTGTGGCGCGTGTAGACCTTTACAGTGGTCACGCTGCTCTCGGCTTCCAATGTCTCTGCCTGACGCGCCGGCGAGCTGTGAGGGTCGGTTCTGATTTCGGCTGCAAGCATGGGGGCATTACCCTTCCGCGATTTTCGCAATCTAGCATCAGCCGGAAACTCGCTCAAATGGCCCCGGCTAGAAAGGCGAAAAGCGCCTAAACAGGCAATTTTTTCTTACATTTTTCTTACACTTTTTGCTTGTCGGGAAGGGAAGACTTGCAGAATCAAAAACTTAGGATTGGTTGCGGGGGGTGGATTTGAACCACCGACCTTTGGGTTATGAGCCCAACGAGCTACCAGGCTGCTCCACCCCGCAAATCCAATATAGCAGCGCGTTTATATGCGGTCAAACGCGAGAACGCAGAGTCAGGATTTACAAACTTGAAGCGCTATTCAACGAGAGGTTTTTGTTTATGCCAGTCAGTCTGTTTTTGGTAGGCGTGGGCCAGGGCGAGCACTGATCCTTCGGCCCCGGGCGCTCCGATAATTTGCAGACCAATAGGCAAGCCGGATTTTGAGAAACCGCAGTTCAACGAAATAGATGGAAGTCCATAGACGTTGAATGGCCGCGTATTGCGTAACATGACCATCTCTTTATTGCGGAGCTGGCCAGGGGCGGATTGAAGTTCGCTGAAGGTCGGAGCGAACAATGGCGTTGTAGGGGTAAGGATCAGGTCGATCCGCTCAAACATCTGCAAGATCTGCCGGCGTTGCTGCAATAGTTCACGCTGAGCCTGGATATACTGCGGAGCAGTCACATCGGCCCCGCTGCGGATGCGCCTCAGTGTTTCCGGATCGTAGTCTTTTTCGTGTTGTGGCAAATATTTTTGATGGTAAGCATAGGCTTCACAACGGACGAGGGTGCGATCGGTATCAGTAGAGATCTCGACTTCTTGAACGCCGGCGGTGATGTTGGCTAGCGCGGTCACGGCAGAATCAACAGCGCTCTTAATTTCTCCATCCACTTTATGCCAGTAATCGCGGGCGACGCCAAGGCGCAGCACAGCAGTGCTTTCTTCAATGGCAGACGGATAATACACAGGAGGGAATTTCTGGCTGCCAATATCCTGTGGATCATAAGCGGCAACAGCCTGAAGGATCAAGGCAGCGTCAGCTGCGGTTCGCGCCATGGGGCCAACATGGTCGAGCGACCAGGAAAGAGGAATCACGCCGCGCGTACTCACCAAGCCGTACGTCGGCTTTAGTCCGGTGATTCCGCAGCAGGCTGCGGGCAGGCGGATGGAACCGGCCGTATCTGTTCCAATAGCTCCGTAGCAAAGGCACGCCGCCACGGCTGCAGCCGAGCCGGAAGACGATCCTCCGGTAACGTGCGCGATGTTCCACGGATTGCGCGCCGGACCGAAGTGGCCAATGACGCCGCTGCCCCCGTAAGCAAATTCATGGAGGTTGAGCTTGCCCAACAGGATCGTGCCGGCAGATTTCAAGCGGCGAATAACTTCAGCATCCGCGTTCGAGACATTGTCTTGCAGCACAGCGCTGGCGGCAGTGGTTTTTACTCCGGCGATATCAATCAGGTCTTTTACGGCCAGCGGAATGCCATGCAGAGGCCC
>DASYGR010000030.1:0-17393 GCA_035999525.1 Terriglobales bacterium | reverse complement strand
TGGCGCCGCTTTGAGGACGTAAGTGGCTTTGGTCTGGTCGGTGACCACGTCCATTGGGACATGCTTTTTCGCGATCGCGGCGGCGATGTAGTTATCGAATCCGTTTTGCGCTTCGATGTAGACCGAAGGGCGGGATGTTTCGGCAAGGGCCGAAGCTGCTAAAAACAGAAACAGGATTGTTAGTTTTTTCATATTTGCGGTCCTCAACGGTGAGAGTATCCGCTGAGGGGCGTGCGGCAAAGTTACGTTTGGGCAGCCCTTTCTGCGCTGCGTGAGTCTTTCTTGCTTTTTTGCATGGCTGAAGCCATGCCCTGATACGAAAAGCCCGAAACGCTCTGTCTCTTGTGACAGAGCGTTTTTCGGCTGACTCGGGGATTTCTTGTCAATAGGCAAAAAGGGGCTTAGGTTAGCTAAGTTGTTAAATCTATTCCAAATATAATCCTCGAAAGCGTGGCGCATTTACCCCCTGCAAACTGATATCCTTGAAATATAGTGATTTTTGAGGACGCGGCTCCCTTTCGGGGCCGCGTTTTTTATTGGATTGAGGTTTCTATGAAAATTACCGGTACGAGTATCAAACACAACAAACGGCGAGGAGAATGGGCGGAACTCCGTTTCATGGCTCGCGCATCTGAGCATGGATTCTCGGTCAGCAAACCTTGGGGCGACAGCGAACCCTACGATTTCCTTGTCGGTCACGAGGGTAAATTCTGGCGGGTGCAGGTGAAGTCTACGACCTTTCGTAAAGGCCATTCTTACTACTGCCGTCTTCATGGAAGCCACGCGCGTCGCTACACTACTCAGCAAATTGATTTTGTGGCGGCTTATATTATTCCGAAAAATATCTGGTTTATTTTTCCCGCCGAAGTCGCCTTGAGAATAAATGCCAGTTTGATCCTGTCTCCCCACATGGAGACTTCGAAGAATGGAGAGTATGAAGAGGCGTGGCATTTGATGCAAGGAGGGAAAGAGCAGGTCCCTCCGCTCCGGCCGGAGTGTGAGTGAGTTATCGGGGATTCGCGGGCGAGGGCGCCCGCGCCACACATGCAACAGCAGATTCCTCCGGGCTGGGCCCGTTCGGAATGACAATATTTTGAATGACAATTCGTTTTCGGTTATTCGAATTGCTTGCGGAAGGTGGAGAGTTGTTGTTTTACGTCGTCGAGTTCTTTTTTCAGGCGGGAGACTTCTTCTTCCAACGTCGTCAGACGGTTTTCTTCTGAAAAGAAAGACGAGGAAGAGAAAGAGGGCGCGGAGGGAGGCGCGGCGTCTTCCAAGTCTCCTGAGAGCAGGTGCATATAGCGGGATTCTTTGGTTCCGGGTTGGCGGGAGAGCATGGTGACGAGCGGAGGGTCGCGCTGCATCAAGCGCTGTAGAGTGGATTGCACGTCGGTGAGATCTTCGAAGCGGTGGAGGCGCTCGGTGCGTCCGCGAAGCTCGCCGGGAGTTTGCGGGCCGCGCAACAGCATCACGCATAAGACAGCGGTCTCGGCGCGGGTGAAGTTGAAAACTTCCTGAAAGCGATGCTCGAATTTGGTGACGCGGCTGTCGGCGCTGCTGGTGGGTCCGGCGAGACGTTTCTGCTGAAGCGAATCCAGGACGCCGCGGACGGTGTTGTCGTCGAGCGTCACGACGGGATCTCGATTATTTTTCTGGTTGCAAGCGTTGACCAGCGCGTTCAGGGAAAGCGGATAGTAGTCGGGAGTAGTAATGTCCTTTTCGATGAGCGATCCGAGGACGCGAGCCTCGACGGCGGTGAGAATGATATTCGACAGGCGCTTTTCAGCGGAAATTTCCATAGTGAATTAAACCATCCTCCGTTGTTGCCAAGGATATCAGCAGGATGTCCGACCCCAGATTACAATGTCGGAGTGAAACCCAACATCTTTGTGGTTGAGGACGATCCGGACATATCGTTTCTGGTCCGCCACCACTTGGATGGAGCGGGATTCGCGGTGAAGATTTTTCCGACGGGAAGCTCGGTGATTGAAGAGTCGGAACATCAGCGGCCGGGACTCTTCTTACTCGACGTTATGGTGCCGGGGAAGGATGGGCTGGAGTTGTGCCGGCAGATTCGGAAGACGCCGGCATTGTCGGCGACGCCGATTATTTTTCTTACTGCGAAGAGCAGCGAGGCGGACCGGATTCTGGGATTTGAGCTGGGCGCTGACGACTATATTTCGAAGCCTTTCAGCCCGCGAGAGTTGGTGGCGCGAGTGAAGGCGGTGATGCGACGCTTTGAGCGTCCACTTTCGCAAGGTCCGCTACGAGTGGGGGGAATTGAGATTGACCGCACTGCGATGACGGTGAAAGTGGACGGCGATGTAATAACCACGACGGCAACGGAGTTCCGGCTGCTGGAATATTTTGCGCGGCATGTGGGAAGAGTGTTCAGCCGCGATCAACTTTTGGATTCTGTGTGGCGCGATACCTCATATGTGACGCCACGATCGGTAGATGTTTATGTGCGGCGGATACGAGAGAAAATTGAGCGGGATTCGGAAAATCCCCGGTATCTGAAGACGGTTCGCGGGGCGGGATACCGTTTTGAGCTTCCTAAATGAAAGGCCGTCCATTCTTAAAGCTGGTGGCCGCGTTCGCGCTTGTGATCGCAGCGACCGCGATCCCGATTGGATTTTTTCTTCGTCGCGCGGTTGAAGCATCCCTCCGGCAGGAAATCGAACGCAATTTGAAACAGAAGACGTTGATGTTTGCGAACCGGGTGAACACGGATCGCAAGAACAACTTGCAGGATATTGTTTCGCAAGAGGGACACGCGGCTGGCGCGCGCGCGACGGTTATTGATGCTGCGGGGAAAGTGCTGGCTGATTCGGAAGCATCGGCGGCGACGATGGGGAATCTCGCGACGGAGGCTGAGTTTGACGCGGCCTTGCGGGGAGAAGTTGGAGTTGACAGGCGGCTGGGCCCGGCGCTGGGCGTTCCGATTTTGTATGTGGCGGCGCCGGTATCGGGGGGAGCTGCGAGGCTGGCGTATCCGCTGGCGGATGTGGATCGGGCAAGTTCGCGATTATGGAACGGGGTATTGATAGCGGCGGGGTTCGCGTTCCTGCTGGCCGTGGCGTTGGCTGCAAGCGCGACAAGGCAAGAGTCAAAGTCTCAGGAGTCTGGCGCGGAATGGGTTCCAGTGAGCCCGGCAGAATCCGGCAAAGTTGCGCTCGCACCGGATGTGAGCGGGCATGAGGAGAAACAACATCAGCTGGAAACATTGCTGAACAGCATGCAGGATGCGGTCATTGCGATTGGTCCGGATGAGCTCGTGCAATGGGCGAATCTGAGCATGGCGAGGCTGGTCCTTCGGCGCATCCGGCTAAATGCGCCCATCGTCGAAACCGTGCGCGATCCGGACTTTCTTCGCGCTGTCCGCGAGGCAAGTGAGACGCAGAAAGTGGTTACGACCAGGGCAACGTCCATTATCCCGGGGCATGCTTTTGATGTAACTGCGGCCCCGCTACCGGGTGGAGGCGCGGTAGTGGTACTGCGCGACCTCACGGAAACCGAACGGGTGGAAAAGACCCGGCGGGACTTTATTGCGAATGTATCTCACGAACTACGAACGCCGCTGACTTCGATACAGGGCTATGCGGAGACTTTGCTGGACGCGGCGGGGGAAAGCGATCATTCGCGTGATTTTTTGGAGATCATACGGAAGAATGCGTCGCGCATGTCGCGGCTGACGGAAGATCTGTTGACTCTGGCGAGAGTTGAATCGGGAGAGCAGCGTTTCGATATCCGGCCGGTCTCGACTACAGAATTGCTGGACGAGGCAGTACAGAATTTTCGGGAAGTGGCGGGAGCGCAGGGAATTGAAGTTCAGGTGGATGACAAGGCTTCGGCTCAGGTGAACGCCGATCCGGAAGCGATTCAGCAGGTTTTTTCCAATCTGATTGAGAACGCGTTGAAGTACGCGGCGTCGGGAAAGATTATTGCACTGGGCGCGCGAATCGCGGAAGGCGGCGTCGAATTTCACGTGCGGGATTTCGGGCCGGGTATTTCATCGGAACATTTACCGCGGTTGTTCGAGCGGTTCTATCGGGTGGATAGGGCGCGCTCGCGCGAATCGGGAGGAACCGGATTGGGCCTGGCAATAGCGAAGCACATCGTACTGGCCCATGAAGGAACGATCCGCGCGGAAAGCGAACTGAACCACGGGTCTACGTTCTTGTTTACTCTGCCTCTGGCTGCGGCGCAATGAGTGAAGACTCTGCAAACAGCGAAAGGCGTGCGTAGCTATTAACTTGACCTACGGTAGAGGGAAACCCAAGCGATTTTTATTGCGTCATACTTCCGAATTCTGCAGGTAGTTCTTCTTCCGTTTGTTCTGATTGCCCGAATTCAATTAACCCGAACGTGTTCGGTGCGGTCTTTGTAAAAACACGACCTTTTCGTGCGTATCCCGACAACGTTCCAGCGAGTGAGATGCGGTGTTTTTTGTCTTGAGGCTTTCCCAGTAGTTTAAGAATCTCGCTAATCGGTAATGGCGTCCCGGAATGCCGCAGTAGATCCCGAGTCTTAGCGAGAGTACTTCCTTCACGTAAGGACTGCTCTGGGTCGGTCCCACCCTCCACATTGCGAGGCAACAATTTCATTGAATCTTGTAGGGCTTGGATGTAGGCGACACCCTCACGCATCTGAATGTCAAGGCCGCGAATTTCTTGCTGCTTCTTGTCGATTAGTTTCTGGAAGTTTTCTCTCAAGCCCATTTTTGCCCTCCTACGGGACAGGAAAAGTATAAATGATTGGAATTGGAAAGCAAGATGATGTAAAAGTGGGAAAGTGATGGGAGCAGTTTCCCATTCGCATGAATTGGCGGACGTTGGGAGATTCGACATGGATTGCTTAGATTCAGTGCTTAGGAACTTGGAGAATGTTAAACATTTGGCCCCAAATGGCGAGGATTACTGGATGGGCCGCGATATTCAAACCATTCTTGGCTACGACACATGGGAGAACTTTTATACAGTCATTCAGAAAGCGGTGGTGGCTTGTGAAAGTGCAGGGTTTAAGGTTATGTATCACTTTCGTGACACCACGAAGCTGATAAGCGCCGGAAAAGGGGCGCAACTTCAACGAGCTGATTGCTTCCTGACAAGATATGCATGTTATCTCATAGCGATGAATGGGGACTCACGCAAAGCTGAAATCTCCGCTGCTCAATCATATTTCGCGGCACAGACACGCAGGCAAGAATTGCGCGATCAAGAGAAACGTATTGCTCTTCGTGAGCGTGTTCGTAGAGGAAACAATATTCTTGCCGGGACAGCCATTCACGCAGGAGTACAAAGAATGGCAATTTTTACGGACGCTGGCTATCGCGGCCTTTATGGAATGGGGTTAAAGGAAGTCAAGGACAGGAAGCGAATATCGCTATCGGCTGATCTGTTGGATAGAGCCGGACATGCTGAATTGGCAGCCAACGAATTCCGTATTACGCAGACTCAACAAAAATTAGAACGTGAACGAATTCGAGGGGAGGAACTTGCCATCGTAACTCATCGTTCGGTGGGAGCCGAAGTGCGCGACGCTATTAAAAGAATCGGAGGAACGATGCCGGAAGATCTCCCAATTGAAGAACCTATTAAAAAGGTAATCGCGGCCCACAAGAAGAGACAGGGCGAATCAAGACAAGCGCCTCTTCGGCTCTCAGGTAACGATGAGGACCGGTGACTGCTCTCCATCTGAATTTAACCTACTTTTAACAAAGTTGCGCGGAAAACCACCTATTCTTCGTGGTGAGAGAGTGTCAGCGATGGCGTTTGCGTCTTGCGCACTTTTGAAGGGTGGGCGGTATGGCGGCGACGAGCATTAAGAATCCGGAATCAGTTTTGCCTTACGCTCATCTGGTCACGAGCACGATTGAGGCTTGTGAGATCGCAAAAGGAGCCGCGGGACTTGCCGCCGAGGGCATCGCCACGGGATCAGCGCCTTTGCTCAACTCGATCCGCGAGCGCGAACGAACGCTAGACAAGATGGACATGGAAGTGGACGCAGGCGTGACCATGGCCATCACCAAAGTCAGCGATTCGGAAGCACGCGAGTTGCTCGCCTGCATGAAGATCATGATTGGCCTCGAGCGCATTGGTGATTTGCTGCTGAGCTTTGCGAGCAGCGCGCAGGCGGCCGGGGACCGCATAGATTCGAGGGACCGTCACGATCTGACGAACATGGCGACCATTCTGGAGAAGATGCTGGCGGATGTTGGATTGTCATTTTTGAATCGCGATGTGAAGAAAGCTATCGAAGTATTGCGGGCCGATGGCGAAATGGACCGGCTGCGAAATCTGATTTTCATGCGGCACATTGAGAATCCGGAAAACCTGCATCATCAGGCGAGCCTGCAAGTTATTTTCATGACGCAATCGCTGGAACGTTCGGGCGATCACACCAAAAACCTGGCCGAGGAAGTGTGCCATTTTGTGAGCGGGCACACCGTCCGGCACATGATGCTGAAGTATGACAAACCAATCGAGCAAATGTTTCTGGACTGGCTCAAACAACGGGAGAACGTCCACTGATCGCGTGAAAATTGCAGAGCCCTCTCAGAGACGAAGAAATATTCGCCTGCGATAGAGAGGGTAGATCAAAGCCAAATTCAGAATCACTATTGCGATCGCATACGCGAGCGAGGCATGGACGGGTTGAAGCCATGCCGCAAAACCGTAGCGGTACACGAACGTATGAAACGTGATTGCGGAACCGCCTTCCGGGGTTACGTGGATGGTGTCTGTCAAAGTCGTGATGACGCTGGAAAGCACGAAACCAAGAATTGCATTGGTTCCGAACACGAGGGCTGGGATCGCCCACCGTCTCCAGCGGTTGATATCGAGAATCCAATATAAAAAAGAAAATGAGATGAGGTTTATTCCGCCGCTGAAAAGCGCGAAAGTGCTGGTCCAAAGTTTTTTGTTGATTGGCAGTAGAGGATGGAGCAGGTAGCCTGTGATTGCGAGCCCGAGGCCCACGCCCGCGAAAGTCAACGCTTTGCGGCGTGGTGAGTGCTCTGTTCGCAACCATTCCGCGGTAAGGATCCCAATCAGCAATGTTGCAATCGCCGGGATGGTGGAGAGCAATCCTTCCGGATCGAAGGTCACGCCCTGGCCCGGAGTAGTACCGTAAGCCCAGAGATGTCGCACGCCAAATATGGAGCGGTCGAGATACGCGCCAAGGTTCCCGAGAGAATCCAGCCTGCCGGGCCCAAACCCAGGTACTGGGACTGACTCCAAAAGAAACCAATAGCCGGCGAGAAAGAAGATTATCGTACCGCCGAGAATCGCAATCCGTCTGATGGCGGCTTGTGGCTTTGATAATGCCAATTCGTCTCCGAACACACGGAGGATGCCGAGATATAAAAACGAACCGCAGAGATAGCAAAGGGAAATCCTTTGAAGAACTCCGGGAATGCGAATCGTATGCAGGTTGTAATCCGGAAAGCCGTTGATAGCCAAGCCAATTAAGAAGAGGGCGACGCTTCTGACCAGAACATGCCATGCCATGCGGGCCTTGCTATACCCGCGGCGAATGCGGGTGGAAAAGGAAAGAGTGATTGCGATGCCGACGGCGAAAAGAAATGCGGGGAAGATCATGTCCGTGGGAGTCACACCATTCCACTGGGAATGAAGCAATGGCCGATACACCGCGCTATAGGTTCCGGGATCCGTTACCAGAATCATGCCCGCAACAGCGAGGCCTCGTAACACATCGAGAGACATCAGACGGCTGGCCACCGGGTCGCTAACGGGCCGAGCGAGATTCCGAGAAGGGACGGACACGCGAGTTGTCATTTCAATATTCCCAGAGTGATCCCGCGAAAGTGGCTGGCGATACTCAGCACTGATTCCCGTGGGTTCCCATTCCTAAGACTCAGCAGTGTACGACAGAACCGAATCAAGACCGGCACTCCGGTAATCTGCGGTGGAAGTGCTGGCACAATATAATCACAGCACTGTGAGCACCCTCGCGACACCGGCGGAAAAACGCACTGCAACTCGTCCGACTTGGGCAGATATTTCGCTGGCGAAACTTCGCCAGAATTTCCGCGCTGTGCAGCGCCATGTAGGCAACGAAGTAATGGTATGCGCTGTCGTTAAGGCGGATGCCTATGGGCACGGATCTGTTGAATGTTCCCGCGCTCTTGAGCAAGAGGGCGCGCGTTGGCTGGGCGTGACTTCTCTCGATGAGGCAATTCCGCTTCGCGAAGCTGGGATTCAGACTCGAATTCTACTGATGACAGGATTCTGGCGTGGAGAAGAGGCTGAGATCGTCCGGCTTGGTTTGACGCCGACGGTTTGGGAAGCGGAACAAATTGAGTCTCTGAATTTCGTGGCCCGCGGGGTTTCTGATTTTCCAGTTCACCTGAAAGTTGATACGGGGATGGGGCGGCTCGGCGCAGCGATGGAAGACCTGCCTGAGATTTGCAGAGTATTGAAAGCGTCTTCGCGCCTGGCGCTTGAGGGAATTTCGACTCATCTGGCTTCGTCCGAAGTCTTGGATGCCGCCTCGGTCGAGCAGCAGTTGCGCCGCTTCGCCCAAGCCCGGGCAATGGTCAGCAGAGCCGGATTCGATCCTCCGCTGGTTCATGCGGCAAATACAGGTGCGGTTATTGCGCGGACCGAAGCTCTATACAGCATGGTGCGCCCCGGCATCGCGCTCTACGGATATCATTTGCCGTTTGAGCGCGACGGAAAGGAAGTTGCCGACAAGACGGCCGAATTACCCGTGGCTGCGGTCTTGAACTGGAAAACGCGCATTCTTTCGCTGCGAAAGATGCCTGCGAATCAGGCACTGGGATATGGTGGGACATACGTCACGAAATCCGAGGCAACGATTGCGGTGCTACCGGTGGGATACGCAGACGGATTGAACCGGCAACTCTCTTCGCGCGGGCGAGTGATTGTTCGCGATCAGTATGCTCCGATTGTTGGCCGAGTCTCGATGGACCTGACGCTCGCGGATGTAACGAACATTCCGGAGGTTGCGGTCGGCGATGAAGTCGTGTTGCTGGGATCGTGTGGCAAACTTTCCGTGGACGCGATGGAACATGCGCGGCTTGCGAACACTACGCCGTATGAGATTCTGTGCAGCATTTCGAAGAGAGTGCCCAGGAAATACATCTAGAGGCCCAGCCGAGTCTCGTTCGCCGAGTCTGTTTCACAACTACTCCTTCGTCCTTTCAGAGCTGCCTTATTTCCCATTTCTTACCTTGTACCCAGGGCCACGCCCCGGGCTGCGTTCTTGCGTCGCATCGCGGCTTTTTTCCGACGTGTGTCCCAACCTGTAAATCGAACAACGGAATTCGACACAAGACCGAGGGAAGATGACGAAAATAGAGAATCAGTTCTTAGTTCTTAGTTTCGTTTGGGAACTGAGCAGGATGGGAGCCGAGCGTTACTCGGCCGGGGGGCGCAATTGGCCTAATCCAGGTCGCGCCAGTTTGGGCCTACGCCAATTTCTACCAGCAGCGGGACGATTAAATGATGGACTTTCTCCATCTCCTCGCGAACCAGAGAGCGCATCACGTCAATCTCTTCCTCTGGGACTTCGAAGACTAATTCGTCGTGGACTTGAAGCGTCATTCGCGAATTCATGCCGCGATTGCGCAAGGCTTTATCAATACGAATCATCGCGAGCTTGATTAAGTCGGCGGCGGTGCCTTGCAGCGGGGTGTTGACGGCGGTGCGCTCGGCGAATCCGCGCAAATTCGCGTTCTTGCTGTTGATGTCGGGGATGGGACGAACGCGTCCGAAGAGTGTTTTCACATTTTGGTCACGTCGCGTTTCGTCTAGAGTTCTGTCAATAAAATTTCGCACGCCACTATATTTTTCGAAGTATGCGGTGATGAAGTGCTTGGCCTCGCCAGGTTGAATGCCAAGTTTCTGTGAAAGACCGAATGCCGAGAGGCCATAGACGATGCCGAAATTTACGACTTTTGCCTGCCTCCGATGATCTGCCGTGACCATGAGCGGAGGCACTCCGAAGACCTGCGACGCGGTGAGCGTGTGGATGTCGTCGCCGCGGCGGTATGCCTCAACTAACAATTCATCTTTAGAAAAATGCGCGAGCAGGCGAAGTTCGATTTGCGAATAGTCCGCGGCCAGCAGGACATGGCCGTGCTCCGCGGTGAACGCGGCGCGGATTTCGCGGCCCAGTTCGGTGCGGATGGGAATATTTTGCAGGTTGGGATTCGCCGAGGACAATCTGCCAGTTGCGGTTCCGGTCTGATCGAAGGTCGTGTGGAGGCGGCCGCTCGCGGGATCGAGGAGCGCGGGTAAGGCGTCCACGTATGTGGACTTCAGTTTCGAGAGCTGCCGATATTCGAGCACCATTCTCGGCGCGTCGTGGGTGAGGGCTAGCGATTCGAGCACGTCAACGGCGGTCGAAATTGTTTTGCCTTTTCCATACTTCACTGGTTTCGGCAAATTCAGCTTGTTGAAGAGAACGTCTCCGAGTTGCTTGGGAGAATTTACGTTGAACTCCGATCCGCAACACTCGTAAATTTCTTTGGCTTTGGCATCAATTTCCTGTTGCAGGCGCGACGACATTTCGCGCAACACTTTGAGATCAATCTTCACTCCGGCGTGTTCCATGCGGGTCAGCACGGGAACGAGGGGAAGATCAATCTCGTCGTACACCTTGAGCAATCCTGCTTCTTCGACTTCGCGGCGCAAGGTGGTGGAGAGGCGTCCGGCAACGTCGGCAGCTTCTGGCAATGAACCATTCAGCTTGAGATTGAAGCGGCGCAGCGCGACATCTGCCAGGCGATGCGAGGAGTAAGTAGGATCGAGCAAGTAGGAATACAGCATAGAATCGTGCAGAACGTTTTGTAGCTCGATTCCGCATTTCTCGAGCGTGTGGGCGGCCGACTTGAAGTCATGAATTGATTTTGGGATTTTCGGATCTGAGAGAACCGACTTGAGACGCATCATCGCTTCGCCCGCGGCATCGGGCACGATGAGTGAGACTCCGTGAGACGCGGAGACGGCAATGGTAAGCGGCTTTTCCGCGGCGGGAGAACCAGCCGTGAGAGGCAACAGGACTTCTTCTGAATCCGTATCCGACTCGTCGTCTGTCTCGTCTCCCGATTCGGATTCCACTTCCACCGCGATAGCGAGGGTTGCTCCCTTGACCACTGCCTTCAACACTTCTTCCACATCGGCGGCTGATTTTGCTTCGGTGTAATTGGCCTGCGTTACCTCGACCAGCGGCAGCAATTCTTTGAGCAGCGAGGTGAATTCCAGTTCGGTGAAGAGAGCGCGCAACGCTTCGAGGTCGGGATCGCCCGCTTTCATCGCGTTCACGTCAAATTCAACGGGAACATTGCAATCAATTGTGACAAGTTTCTTGCTGAGCAAAATGTTGTCGCGATTGTTTTGTAACGATTCGCGGTAGGTTTTCTTCTCGACTTCGGCGGCGCGGTCAAGCGTCTGCTCGAGAGTTCCGAAGCGCCTGATAAGTTCAACGGAGCCTTTGTCGCCTATACCGGGAGCTCCGGGTATGTTGTCAATGGAATCGCCGCGCAAGGCCATGACATCAATCACGCGCTCGGGCGGCACGCCGAGGATTTCTTCAACTTTGGCGGCGTCGCAAATCAGATTGTCCTTGGGCGGATTCAGCACGTGCACGCGGTCGTTGACGAGTTGGAGCATGTCTTTGTCGCTGGACACGACATAAACGGAAAATGAGGCCTCAACGGCTTTGCAGGCGAGAGTGCCGATCACGTCGTCGGCTTCATAGCCGCCGAGCTCAAGAATGGGAATGCGGTAGGCTTCGAGCGCTCTCCTTATATATGGGACTTGCTGGGCGAGGTCGGCGGGCATCTGCACGCGATTGGCTTTGTACCCGTGATACTGAATTTCCTGGAACGTCTGAGTTTTCAAATCAAACTTGCGGACGCTGGTGATGCCCTGCGCCTGCTGATCGCGGAACGTGGGCGCGGCTACATCAAAGACCGCGGCGAGATATTCGGGAGAAAAGTCTTCGCGCAACTTTCGCAGCATGTTGACGAAGACATAAGTTGCTGCCGTCGGGAGGCCCGTTTTCGTGGACATGCCGCGCTGCCGGGCCATGGCATGATAGGCGCGGAAGATGAACGACATCGCGTCCATGAGGAAGACGCGGCCTTTGCCGGTATTGGGCGCGAGAATGGGTCGAGGCGGAGCGGAAGCGGATTCCGAAATTATGGGACTTTCAGACGAGACCGCCGAAGATTTAATGCGGGGGGACAATAGCTAATTTTAACAGCATGCTGCCGGGACTCGGCTCGGCCGGAGACATTTCCGATTTTATACCGCAGCGGGTGTGAGGTGGTCGGACCCTCAATTTGAAGCGCTGACGCCAGGCTCTGCCGTACCGATGAGTGGAACCAACTTTTCCTTGATGTCTTCGAAAGACAGAAACTTGCCCCCATTCACGCACGCAACGCTCGCACCCGGCTGATCTTTGCTGACCTGAAAATGTTTGAGCAAATCCCCGCTCACAGCATCAATTTCGTAAATTGATCTGTTGTCCTTTTCACCGACCAGCGCGTACAGACTTTCGTCGCTGGGGATCAACATATTGATCTGACTGCCCTCCGGAAGCTTGGGATGGATTTCACGGATTTCGCCCGCCTCAGTGACCTCCAAGAGAGGATAGTCGGTCTTGCTCTGCACAACGTAGATCGAGTGATTGCGGCCCGCGAATTGCACAGGGGCAAGGTAGACCGCCGCTCCTTTTCCTTTGCCATCTAGAGTGCCCAGCGGGGAATCTGGTACTCCGCCCTTGGGGGCTTGCAGATACTTGAGTATGGTGACGTCGTCCTTCAGCATCGCCAGTTTAGGGGAATGATCGTTCTTGTCGTAGCCATATGCGAGATAGTTTCCTGAAGGAAAAAGACCGAGTTGGTATATCCGGAAATCGTCCGCGACCTGTAGTGTTTTTTGATAGGTCCCGTCACGGTTGAAGATCGCGATATACAGGTGATGCTCTGCGTCATTCGAAGGCTGGCCCGAGGCGACCGGCACTTGCCCGTCCCCGCTGGCCGCGCGAAGTAAGAAAACTACCTTCGATTCGGTGGCGTAATGATCTATGTCGGTGATGTCGTAAAGGTCGGGGACCTGATCGAGCGGAAATGAGTGAGCTTCGCCGGACAGCGAAATTGAGGTTACCAACATGGAGGGCGAAAGTGATTGAACAGTAGGTTGCTTTCATAGCCACCTCGATTAGAGGATTTTTTCAAACGCATTATGCACCTCAAGAGGCAACTGTCAATAGAAAACTGACTCTCGTTACGATATCGTAACAGCCATGGAATTGTTTTCAGGACTTCGATTTGGTCACGTGGTGTTGCCTGACTGAATTCATGTAGTTTTGGACAAGGCGGCGGTAGTTTTGAATGAGATATGAGGATGAGAATCCAGCGTTGTGTTCTGCGTTCGCTCCTGCTTCTCCATGTTTGCATGGCTTTGGCCGTCGTCTGGGCCCAAGATCGTGGGTTTCCTCCAGAGTCGCGCCTCACCAGTAGGCAGGGATATTCCGGTCAGGAAGATGTGATAGACCACAAATCCGTTTCGAAAGGTACTCATCTGCTGTGTCTTCAGGTGGAGCACCATCCCAAGCAGACTGACGATGGAGCAGCATGTTTTTTGAGATTTCAGAACGGTGACAAGCACACGCTGAAGTTCGGGGAGACAATGCAGGCGAATAGCGATGGCGAGGTGTACCTGGAATGCTTGGGGGACAAACCGACCAAATGCACCGCCGGGCTGTACTGAACCAGGCTATGTTGGGAGAGATTCGAGAGTCTTTCGATTTTCGATTCTCGCTCGCTAACTTTTCACCGGCTTCCCATATTCAGAGTTGTAATGGAGTTTGATTTCTCCGCAGACGCTTTGTTCAGGGGAGTACACCACACAACTATCAAAAGGCCGCGAGTAGACGTGCAGCGTGATGGCACGTTGATTGAATTCGCGTGGGTTGAGGACACGGTGTACCGGTTCTTTGGGGTCAACGGCGCAGGGATGAATCGCGTTCATCTCGACCGAGTCGGCAGGTTCCAGATGACAATGGCCGGTCTGGAGGTCCTGCGAAATGAGATGATAATTTTCCACCAGCAGGCGGCCGACGGGCGCGGCCATCCAGCAATTTTGTCCGCGATGGTTGTGCACGGAGCTGGCCTGGCCGACTTCCCAGCAAATGGCGACGAGTTCGTATAGCGAGGTTTTGTCAACGAGATTGCGGGTGTAGTGCTGGCGGTCCCAGGTCAGGTAGCGTGTGAGCGTATTCGGGGCGACGGGATTCTGTTCGAGAAAAGTTAGAATTTGTTCCGTTGGGGTGAAGGCTGCCTCGGGGAATTTGCGTAGCTCGGAGACAAAATTGTCTATGGAAATCTGCCTGGATACAGCGTGAGTGGCCATGTTTCACCCCGCACGGTCTAGTATAACGCGGCCGGAACCTGGCCATGCCAAACTACCGGAAAGACGAGCAAGCTTCGTCTACTCCACGAACATGCAGTCGCCATAGGAATAGAAGCGGTATTTCTTTTCGATGGCATGGTGGTACGCCGCGAGCACGTGCTCGCGTCCCGCGAAGGCGCTGATCAGCATCAGTAGGGTGGACTTCGGTAAATGAAAATTGGAGAGTATGCCATCCACGACCCGGAAGTTATATCCCGGATATATAAAGATGTCGGCTTCGCCGCTGCCCGCTTCGACTTCGCCATTCGGGGATAATGCGGCGCGATGTTCGAGCGTTCGCACCGTCGTTGTTCCGATGGCGATGACTCGTCTGTTTTCGCGGCGGGCGGCATTAATCTTTCGCGCCGCTTCCGCCGAAATGGTGTAAAACTCGCGATGCAACTTGTGTTCCTCGACGCGGTCCACACGCACGGGTTGGAACGTGCCTAACCCGACATGCAAAGTAATCTCGGCAGTTTCAATTCCGCGATCACTCATTTGTCCGAGAATTTCGGGTGTGAAGTGTAAACCTGCGGTAGGGGCCGCGACCGAACCACGTTCGCGGGCATATACGGTTTGGTAGCGCTCTTTGTCTGTGGGCTGGTCGTCGCGGTCTATATAAGGAGGCAGCGGGATATGCCCCAGCCGCTCGATTAAACCGAAGAAATCATCAGTGGAGCTGAAGCGGAGGCGGCGCTCTCCGAACGGGCCGCGGCCAACTAGTTCGGCGCGAAGTTCGCCATTATTGTTATCGCCGAATGACAGAGAGTCTCCGACACTCACCTTGCGTCCGGGACGGACCAGGCATTCCCATTCGTTTGGTTCTGCCGAAATCTGTCGAGTAAGCAAAACCTCGATTTTTCCTAGTGAGGCGGCGGGAGATGTCTTTCTGCCGAAAAGGCGAGCGGGAAAAACGCGGGTATTGTTAAACACAACGAGATCATCCGGACGAAGCATTTGCGGGAAATCCCGGAACCGGCAGTCGGTGAATATTGCGGAGGTTCGGTTCAACCGCAACAACCGGGAATCGGCCCGGTTGGGGAGGGGTTGTTGCGCGATTAATTCCGGAGGCAGGTCGTAGTCGAAATCACTAACTAGCATGTGCGCGAATTATAAAGTCCGAAGAGGCAGGGTATGCCGGAACAGGCTAGGCGATTGTGATTAGCTCGCCGCAATTATCTTGTGCAAGCCTGCTGATTAGGATTGTTTCAGGTCTTTCGATGCGGTACTATACGCCCACTAAGCAGTATCTTCCCGCAATCCACCGCCAATGCCTAGCCAGGGCCACCACCGGAAGCAGATCGTGCAGTTCGGCAGAATGCTGCACGAGCGCGGATACGTGGCTGCGATGGACGGAAACCTCTCGGTGCGCCTTGATGAGAGGCGAATTCTTTCGACTCCGACCGCAATTTGCAAGGGCATGATGCGCCCCTCCGACCTTGTCATCGTTGATGTCAATGGCGAGCGGATTTCGGGGCGCAACAATGTTTCGAGCGAGATTGCGATGCACCTTTTGATTTACCGCCTGAGGCCTGATGTGCGTGGCATCGTTCATGCCCACCCTCGGACGGCGACCGGTTTTGCCGCTGCTGGAATGGCATTAAATAAGCCGCTGGTGTGCGAGGTTGTGATCGGGCTCGGGTCCATTCCGCTGGCGAAATATGGAACGCCGGGCACGCCCGAGCTTACCGATGCGCTCGAGCCGCTGATTCCCCAATACGACGCGATTTTGATGTCGAACCATGGCGTTGTCACTTATGGTGCCGACTTGCATCGGGCCTATATGAAGATGGAAACGGTCGAGCACTTCGCCCAAATCGCGCTGATCAGCCATTTGCTGGGATCCCAACAACCGCTTGGCGACCGCGAATTGGAGAAGTTGATGGCTGCGCGGGCCAAATACGAGGGTTCAACATCGGTCGCGCCCATGCCGCTGGCGGCGATTTCTGGAAATGGCGAACACAATGTGCATAAGCAAAAGACGCCAAAAGCCCCTAGTGGGAGCCGGGACCGGCTTGGCCGGGGCCTTCCTGTCAGCTAGGCGTTCGTAATGAAGGGCGCGGCTCCCGCCGCGCCGTGAAGTTGACGTTTAACGCCACCCAAGAGCGTGATTGGCTTCGTCGGATGCTTTTTTTTCACTCGGTAAATTGATTACATCAAGGCGAAAACTGCCGCCCCTTGCCCGACGGGCGGGAACGCCCATCTCTCCATAGTTCAATGATTTTCGTGTCTGAATGACAGACATGCTGTATAATCAGACAATATGGAATCGGCGACAGTAGGGAGGCGCGGCGTAATTGTGGTACCTGCAAGATTGCGCAAGCGGTTTGGCCTGGAAGAAGGCAGCATTGTGACCGCCGAGGAAACGGACGATGGCATCCTGATTCGGCCCGCAGTGCTGGTTCCGGTGGAGCGGTACAGTCCTGAACGAAAAGCGGAGTTCCTACTCTCAACGGCTACTACCGGCGCCGATTACCGCAAAGCGCGAACAGCGGTCCGAAAGTTGGGTCTTGACCCTGATTCAGTTCCACATCAGCGACCGGTCTAAATGGATCGGCTGTTTCTTGACGCCAATATTCTTTTTTCAGCGGCCTACCGGCCCGGTTCAGGCCTTCTGCGGATTTGGCAACTTAAAGACGTCCTGCTTTGCAGTTCACGCTATGCGTTTGAAGAAGCAAAAATCAACCTGACCGAAGAAGATCAGCGAACTCGTCTGGCGAAGCTGTGCGCGACGGTGCGTTTATTCGATGCAGGAGAAAGAAAGCTTCCGCGAGGGGTTTCGCTGCCCAGGAAAGATGTGCCAATTGTGCTTGCAGCAATGGAAGCGCAGGCCACTCATCTACTTACAGGAGACATTCGCCATTTCGGACCGTATATGGGGAAGAAGATCGAAGGGATTGCAGTTATGCTGCCGGGGGAGTATTTGAAGATGACGTAGATTTTAGG
>DASYGR010000026.1:0-6203 GCA_035999525.1 Terriglobales bacterium | reverse complement strand
ATTCGAAGTGCGATAGGTTTGATTGCCGGACCCGAAAGCCCCGCTGTAACGTTCGCAATTCTCGGCGTGCGCGTCTCCGGGTCAATCGCCATCGCAATAAATGTATTCACAAGTGAGATCGCATCGGCTCCGGCTTCCTGAGCCACAACGGCCATTTGCGCAATGCTGGTCACATTGGGAGAGAGCTTCACAATTAAAGGCCGTTGCGAAATTCGTTTGGCAGAACTCACCAATTCGTCCAGCAATCGGGGATCTCCTCCGAATTGAACTCCGCCCTGAGTCGTGTTGGGGCACGAAACATTCAGCTCATAGGCCGCGATTCCTTCCGCTTCGTTAAGAATCTGAATGGCCTTCTCATAATCCGCGCGGGTGTAGCCGAACACATTGGCGAAAACGACGATATTCTTTATTTGCCTAAGACGAGGAAGCTTCTCTTCGACGAACGCACGGGCTCCAATGTTCTGCAATCCAATCGCATTTAACATTCCTGCCGCGGTCTCATACAGACGCGGCGGGGGATTGCCGGCCATTGGCTCTTGCGATAACCCTTTGACTACGAATCCCCCCAGCCGGTCAAGGCGCAATATATCTTCAAATTCAACTCCGTATCCGAAAGTTCCGCTGGCCGCAATGATGGGATTTTTAATCGGAATACCGGCAACGCTAACTGCGAGGTCAGGACCATTACCAGTTTGCCTGGCAGCCGTCATCGGGGCTCCCGCAGCACCGGCCTGGAGTTCGAGGAATCAATCCCAAAGCAATTTGGGCTTGTCATAATCCTTCTGCAATTGGACACAGTCATTGCGTGACAGTTTACAGCCGCGGAACAGCAGGGGCAAAAAGATAAGTCCAAGGATTTTCCACTTCGTGCAATCTGCACCCCTTTTTCTGTAGAGTAGTGACTCTCTATGCTTGACTTGAACTTTGTTCGTGACAATCTGCCGTTAATAGAAGAAAAAATTCGTCAGCGGGGAATGAATCCTTCGCACGTGCTCAAGGACTTCGGCCAGGTGGATACCCAAAGGCGGCAGGCTATCTCGTCCGCCGAAACGCTCCAAGCACACCGCAATCGCGTGTCGGAAGAAATCGCCTCACTGAAGAAAAGTGGACAAGATGCCAGTGAACTCATCGCAGAAACCAGGAATTTTCGCGAAGAGATTCAACAACTGCAAAAGGCCGCGGAAGAATACGACCAGCGCCTCAGCAAGGTCCTGGTCGGTATTCCCAACCTGCCGCATGCGAGCGTTCCGGTTGGTCGTTCCGCGGGAGAAAACGTTGAAGTTCGCCGTTGGGGATCGCCACCCGAATTCGATTTCGTCCCTAAACCTCACTGGGAAATCGGGGAAGAACTGGGAGTGCTGGACCTTGAGCGCGCCGTCAAGCTCACAGGATCGCGGTTTGCGGTCTATTGGGACATGGGCGCTCGGCTGGAGCGAGTGCTGGCCAACTTCATGCTCAATCTGCACACCAGGGAGCATGGTTATACCGAGGTACTTCCGCCGTACCTGGTGAACTCCGATTCTATGTATGGAACGGGTCAGCTGCCGAAATTCGCTTCGGATTTATTCCGCGTACCACATGGCGATAGTGATCTCTGGTTGATTCCAACCGCAGAAGTTCCAGTCACCAATCTCTACCGTGATGAAGTCCTCGAGTTTTCCCGGCTACCCGTCTCGCTTACCGCATATACTCCTTGCTTCCGGAGCGAAGCGGGTTCATACGGGAAAGACGTGCGCGGGATTATCCGGCAACATCAGTTTCAAAAGGTTGAATTGGTCAAATTTGCACGCCCCGATGATTCCTACCAGCAATTGGAAACGCTGACTCAAAATGCGGAAGCCGTTTTGCAAAAGCTCGGACTACACTATCGCGTGGTTTCTCTCTGCACGGGCGACATGGGATTCTCCGCGGCCAAGACCTATGACATTGAAGTATGGCTCCCCGGGCAAAAGACGTTTCGCGAGATTTCTTCATGTTCCAATTTCGAGACCTTCCAGGCGCGGCGAGCGAATATTCGTTTTCGTCGCGATGGGAAGGGGAAAACTGAGTTTGTTCATACCCTGAACGGGAGTGGGCTTGCCGTAGGCCGCACCTGGCTGGCAGTCCTTGAGAATTATCAGCGCGCCGATGGCAGCGTTACTGTTCCCGAAGTTCTGCGCGCACACATGGGGACGGACTTGATTTCCCGTAAACTCTTCTAAACCATCCATTCAGGAGGACTCACTCTCAGCCCAGTGAATCCGCATTGCAAGAGCATGGAACAGCAAATAGACTTGCACAGCAGTGAGGCACTCACCACGAATACCAGCGCAACCACTGCCGAGCCCCACGTCTCTATGACTGGAATCTGGCGCACCCTTCGAGACTACATCCTTTGGTCTTACGAACGCGGCACGATTCAGTATGACGTCATGGTGACACTGATTTTGCTTTTTATATTTCTTTCTCCTTATTGGATCAACTTTAAAGACAAACCAGTGCAGCGCGACCCGCATCGTACCGAAGTCGTCGTAGTAGCGGGAGAAGCGGGCGAGCTGATTTTTCAAATTGACGGGTCAACAATACAAGGTAGGGATGACCAAGAAGTGAGAACAAAACTGTTACAAGTCATTGAGCCAATTTCTGGGAAAGTCAGTATTGAGAGATATGAGACTGATCATGACCGATCTGGGCAAGCACGGACTTATAAAGTCTGGGTCCGCAAACAATAGCGTCAGACTTGCAGGTACTTACCGAGGTCCGGGAATGCAATCTCGAAGTCTACTTTGCATGCTAACTGTTTCGATGTTGTGGTTGACGGGGACTATTGCCGCGCAGCAGCCCGCGACCTCGCAGTCGAATGACCTAAAGGCTGTCTTTGCGCGCGTGGATCAAACATCTGCCGAATTTCGTTCCGCCGAGGCAAGCTTCGAGTGGGATCAGTACACAAAGGCCGTGGACGAAACAGACAAGCAACAGGGAAAAGTATATTTCCGTAAGTCGGGCGGCAAGGTGGAGATGGCCGCTCATGTCATTGGCCCTCCCGGTCAGGAAGAATCGGCTGGCCCCTCGGCCGCGGAAAAATTTGTGCTGTATAGTGGGGGAAAGGTTCAACTTTTCCAGCCCAGTACCGACCATCTCGATATTTACGGCACTGGCAAGAGCAATGAGGCTGTCGAAAGCTTCCTCGTTTTGGGATTTGGCGGTTCCTCCCGGGACATGCTCAAGTCTTTTGGAGTGACCTATGGTGGCCGTGAAAATGTGAGCGGCACCGACACCGACCGCCTGGAACTCGAGCCGAAATCGGAGAAGGTCAAGAACATGTTTAGTCACATCGAGCTGTGGATTGACTCGCGCGGAATATCTATCCAGCAAAAACTCATCGCTCAGGAAGGCGATTATCGTCTCAACAAGTATTCCGGTGTTGTTTTGAACGAGAAAATCCCCGATAGCGCTTTTCGATTAAAGACAACCGGCAAAACCACAGTGGAGTCCCACTGACGACCCGTAGAATCCAAAGATTTAGACTGAAAAATATGAGAATCGCGCGTTATACTGCGAAGCGGGACCTCCGTACTCAGATTTAGAACCGCAAGAAACCACGACCCCGGATAGTTCTTTTTCCAATGGCCAAAGTATTCACGATTCCGGTTCCTCCCAAGATGGGGCGCAAGCGCCGAGAGCGCAATCCCGATCCGCGCTATGTGGATGGGCAGCGATTGCTGGTTGAGGCCATGAAATATCTGGCCCAGTCCGATCCGGTCAGCAATCGCAGCGCCGTCGAACTACTTTCCGAACACGTTCGAACCCGGTTCAGAATGACCGATTCCCCGCTGGCGTAGTTCGTCCGGCGGATTGATAGCCGTTCGCCTTTCGCGAAACACCGCCGCTGCAAAAACTATAACCACAGGAAAACACTCCAGCGTGTATCTCGGCTCTGGATTTTCCAGCGTGCCCAGAAAAAGAGATCGCAACACCACAAATATCGCGAGCAAGCCGGCATGCCTGAGTGTCCCTCTTTGAAAAAACCCTGCCAGGCCCGAGGCGGCATAGAATATTCCAATCAAGCCTAATCCGACAGCGAGGGCCGACCACTTCGGATCATCGTTAAACTCCCACCAGCGGCTATCGGAAGGCAGCATTTCCGTGCGCGGCCGGAACCACATGTCAGCAATCCTCAGCGCTGGGAGCCACACGTAATATCGCCACGGGGATTTGCTTATTCTTTGCGCTGCCAATGCGGCGAACTTCGCATCCAGTTCCGGGCTGACATAGAGCGCGGAATTATATTGGTTGAGCAGTTGAAGCGTTTCTCTTCGCTGCTTAATGGAATCAAAGGCACGATCCGGCAACTTTGCCGCATCCACCGGCTCGCCTGGAACCGACCAATAAATCTCCTCCACGGATGCATAATCAACCATCCACGTCTTCACCCAACGATTGAATCCCATAGGCACGAACTCGCCTTCGTCATTTGCGTATCGCGGCGCCAATGGCTGGAAGCGATTCAGAGTATGCAAGTTGCGAAAGGTCCACGGAATGAGCGGTGCTATAGAAACTAGTCCAACAGCAAACATCGCTCCAACAAGGCCCACAACTCGCCGCCTGTAGCCCAGCCTCCGGGCGACCGTCCACACGAGAAAAAATTCAATCGCGGCTAGCAAGATACCGCCATCAGGCCGCAACAAAATCGTGGCAGCGGTTGCGAGGCCGCACCCTATCCAGGCTCCGGTTTTTCGCACACCGTCAGATTCAAGCCCAGCCAGTGCAAAATTCAACGAAAGCGCGGTAAAGAAAATCTCCAGCGTTTCCGTAAGCGCGGTTGCAACATAATTAGCGGTGAACGGACAAAGGGCAGCCAACAGGAATGCGGCCCTTGCCGCTCGTGAACCAAATACTCGACGGGCTATCTCCGCCACCAGAAAACAAGTGCCCACATCCACGAACATTTGCACCACCAGCACAGCCCGGTAGTGTTCCATCCCGAAAATAGCAAAAACAGCCGTAAGAAACGCGGGGTATCCCGGCAGACGAATGCAAGTTGGCGCAACCCCGCCGGCGTTGCTGATTCCATAAATCCCGCGCTGCAACCAATTCTTGGCTATATCCCCATAGATGAACGAATCGGTCGTTACACTAGGAAACCTAAAAATAAAAACCAGCCGCAGAATGAATGCGGAGATCGTTGAGCCAATAAAGAACGCCTTGGATTCGCGAACAATCTTGAGCACGATGCGAATATAAACGTTTGCCAGGATTATCTTTCACGAATGTTCGCGCCATCACCTGGAATCAGCGGAATCAATCGTTTGACCCTCCCCGTCTCACAGCTTAGGATGGGATTTGTCTAAATGGTGCAATCAGTCTTTTACGATCCCCGACAAGCGCGCTGGAAGCGCCTGAGAACTGTTTTCGACGTGCTGGGCGTGGCTCTCACCCTGCTGGTAATTTTCTTCGTTTACAGCACGTTGCGAGGACAGCCCCTTCCTCAGCTTTTCCTCCCTACAGAGAAAAAGCCATACCATGCTTTGAAAGAGGCTGAGAAACAAAAAGCGAAAGAACGGCGCAAGCTGGCTTTCAAGAGGGGGCATTTGAAGTCTGGAACTCGCGCCTCGCAGATCGAGCTCAATGCCGGCCAAAGTATTCGCGCCGCGTTTTACGTCTCGTGGGATGCTGCGAGTTATTCGTCCCTGCGCGAGTATGCACGACAAATAGACATTCTCTATCCCGAATGGCTGCACGTTCTCACTCCCGACGGTCATTTGCAGGGAGTGGACCCTCAAACCAACAAGTTCTTCAATCTAATACAAGGCTCTGCTATCCATCCGGTTGACACGAAAGTTATGTCGTTCCTGAAGTCGGAAGACACGGGAACGGAGGTTTACCCCCTCGTGAACAACTTCGATGGCATTGATTGGGTGGATATAAGCGGGTTCCTCAATGATCCGCAGGCTCGCGGCCACTTCCGCCAGCAGGTTGACACATTTCTGGCAAGCGACAAATACCGTGGCCTGATGGTGGATTTCGAGACCTTTCCGAAAAAAGGCCAGCCAGGATTTCTCGCGCTTCTCAGCGAACTATCTTCCGACCTGCATTCCAAAGGGATGAAGCTTTACGTCAGTGCGCCGTCGAAAAATGATGAGTGGAATTATCCCGCTGTCGCCGCAGCAGCCGACGGTGTGGTTCTCATGAACTACGACGAACACTATCCGTCACCGGGCACA
>DASYGR010000020.1:0-6387 GCA_035999525.1 Terriglobales bacterium | reverse complement strand
TCTAAAGACGAATCAATTGAATGACTAAAAACGAAGAATAAAGATTAGAACTGACCGCCGACGTGGGGTCAAGTAGTCGGTAAGTAACATCAGTGGAAATAACATAACAATACTTAATGCAAAAAGCTCCCCCAAAGCGTTCACCCCTACGCAGGCGTGCCGGCCATTTCGGTCAACTGGTACGTCACTCGGCGATGACTCCGCGGACCGGCCAAACGCACTTACCGAAATTAGTCTCCGCAGAAGAGCTTGGAGTCACGTTTATCGGCCACTCCAGTTTTTTCATACAAATCGGCGGACAGAACGTCGTAATTGATCCCAACTTCGCTCGCTGGCTGTTCGTTCTCAAACGCCTGCGGCAACCGGGAGTTCGGCTTCGCGACCTTCCGCCCATTGATCTTGTTCTGGTTACACACGCACACTTTGATCATTTACACCGTCCGTCATTGCGGGCGATTGCTCAGCAGGCTTGCAGGCGCGGTGGGGAGGCTCCAAAAATTATTGTTCCGCACCACGTACGGGATCTTGTAGCAGACCTGGGGTTCAAGGAAGTGATCGAACTAAACTGGTGGCACAGTCATCGCGAAGCCGATCTGACGATCACCCATGTTCCCTCGCGCCACTGGGGCGCCCGAATTCTCAGGGATTCCTACCGAGGCTACGGCGGCTACGTTGTCGAAGATGCTCGCCATTCTGTTTATCACGCTGGCGACACGGCGTATTTTTCTGGATTCCGCGAAATTGAACAGAAGCTGAAGCCGGAAGTGGCATTGCTTCCCATTGGCGCATACAGCCCGGCTTCATTCCGCAATGTACACACCAGTCCCGCTGACGCCGTTCGCGCTTTTCTCGATCTCAAATCGCGATGGATGGTCCCTATGCATTACGGAACGTTTCGTCTTTCCCGTGAGCCAATGGAAGAGCCTTTAGAATTTTTGCGAGCGGAGGCAAAAGCCGCCGGCGTTGAGGACCGCCTGTTGGTGCTTGAAGAGGGCGTTACGCGGTTGTTCGGAGATACCGAGAAGAATTAGGCGGACTTTCGAAGTCTTTGAGCTTTATGTTATTCGTCCAGCATCCGGTCAATCTCTTCATATGAGGAGATTCAACTTTCGTGAATCCACTTCCTGCTATGCTTGTCTGCACAGGCCTTCCAGTGTTTCCGCGCTTTTTTCGCCCTCGGACATGGGATCCTCCGTAAAGACGACGCGTTCAGATTAACCCTCAGGTTTTAGCTTATCGGTTAAAAACAATCAATTAGAGTGTATGCGACTACCGGTACAAGAAACTCCTCAGGACAGTTAAAGGCGCCTGGATCCCGCTGCGTTAAGCGAAGGTAAAGACGCAGCAAGGGCAGTCTCTACGATGCCATTTCGAAGATTCCGGTGATTCAATAGGCCAGCAGAATTCGCAGGTCTCGTAGGTTATTTCCGGTTTGGCCCGTCACAACGGCGTCTCCGATCCGATTGAAAAATGTATAGGTGTCGAAGTTGCCTAGATAGGTTTCAACGTCGAGCTCGCTCTTCTTGCTTCGTTCCATGGTAGTTCCGTCCACAACGGCGCCAGCGGCTGCACTATTGCCGTCAATCCCGTCCGTACCGGCGCTCAGGACTGTGATGCAATCCCCTGCGATCTCTGCGGCGCAGGAGAGCGAAAATTGCTGATTGCGGCCGCCGATGCCGCCATTCACGACCTTGACCGTAACTTCTCCGCCGCTGATCAAACAGACCCTGTCGAATTTGTCTTTTAACTTACGGAGACGGGAAAGAAGATAATCGCGGGCGCGCAGATAGTCCCAATCGTCGCAGCTGTTATCAATCTCGGCATGAAATCCCAGCTTCTCGGCTTCAGTTCTGACATGTTCAAGTAAAGACGCGTTTGATAAGACAGTCCACCAGCGGCAGCGATTGAATTCGGGATCTCCCGACTTGGGAGTTTCATCCAAAGCGCGCCGCTCGAATAACTGGCGAACGGCCGCCGGAAATTGTTTAAGCAGGTTGTATCGTGCCGCAATTGCATAGCAATCTTCGGTGGAAGTAGTGTCAGGCATGGTCGGGCCGGATGCCAAAGCGTCGGGTGTACTATCTGGAACGTCGGACACCAGGAGTGAAACCTGTTGCGCTGAATGTGCGGCGCGTGCGAGCTGTCCTCCTTTCACTGCGGATAAATGTTTGCGGACGGCATTGATCTCAGCGATCGGAGCCCCACAGTTCACGAGAACCTGATAAGTCGAAACCAAGTCTTCAATTAAAATTTCATCGTCAATTGGTTTCTCCATCATGGAAGAACCGCCCCCACTAAGCAGGTAAATGACGAGCGCCGTGGAATCAAGGGATTCCAAAGATTTCAAAATTGCACTGGCGGCATGAATTGATTCTGTGTTGGGAAAGGGATGTCCGCCGTGAAAATACCGAAAGCCGCGAAGCTGTGGTCCAGAATTCTTCGGTCCCGCAATGATGCCTTCAAACCTTTCACCCGCCTGCGTTTTCAGCGCGCCCACCATCGAATGCGCCGCTTTTCCGATCGAAATGACCAACACCCGGGCATAGGAATTCAGGTCGTAAAGATCCTCACAAATCCTCAGCACCCCCCGGGCGCAGCTAACATTTCGTTGGAAGCCTTGATCTATACTGCTTTCGGCAAGCGCATGGAGAAACAGATTCTGCGCGGTGGCTCTCATTTCTCCGGTCACGATGTCGCGACTTCCCGCTGAAGCGTCCGGCATGGCAGAATTATAGCGACGGCATGACAAAACAGACAGGTGGGACGTTTTGCCATTCTCAGCGTCATGTTCGCCCTGGAAAATGAGACTACAAATGCGAAATTCCAAGATGATGCTCCGGTTTGCCAGCTCCGTCGCGGTCGCAGGGGTCGCGCTGCTCACGCTTGCCTGCCCGACTGCAAAACGGTCTGGACAATCAGAGACGCTGACTTCGAAACACTCGGTGATGCTGACCTGGAAGGCATCGCCAGGCGCAAAATATTACTGCATTTATCGAAGCACGGTGAGCGGGTCGGGGTATCAGAAAATCGGAACCAATCCCACGCCGAACTACAAAGACGCGCCCGTACCCAGCGGGGCGACATACTTCTACGTCGTGACGGCAGTGGATGACAAGGGCGAGAGCAAATATTCCAGCGAAATAAAAGCGGTAGTCCCGTGATGGAATTATGAGAGGTCGAGCTCGCCAACGCTAGGCATCGGCGTTGATGACTCTTTCTTTTACCCAAACCTCGATGGATTCTCTCAGCTCCAGCAAATGACCATCGAAGAAATGATCGGCCCCTGCAACAATTACCAGCTTCTTCGGGACCGGAACGGACTCCACAAGCCTCTCTAGTTCACCCCTTGGTCCATAAACATCATGCTCACCGCTCACAAACAGCTTGGGTTTGATGCAGTCCTGAAAAAATCCAAGGTCGTAGCTCCGGCTCTCCACTGGCGAGACGGGAGTTCCAGCGCTTATCAAGGCTTTGATCCTCGAATCGGGACATGCCGCTCGCGATCCCACAGCGGCGCCAAACGAAAATCCAGCAAATATCATCGGCAAATGGAATTCGCGATCCAACCATTCGAATGCCGCGCGTACGTCATCCACCTCGCCTTCTCCATTGTCATGGCGCCCCTGGCTCAATCCGGCGCCGCGAAAATTAAAGCGCAACACCGGAAATCCAAAACTGTTCAAAGCTTTCATAATATGAAATACGACTTTATTGTGAAGGGTGCCTCCGAAAATGGGATGAGGATGGCAGACAAGAGCCGCATGGGTAGCGTCCTCTGTTCCCCGGTTCAGTAACGCTTCGAGCCTGCCGGCGGGTCCTTCGAGAAATAGCGATTCTATGGAGCTTGCTGGAGTCTTCATCACACTCGCTTAGCAGCATACCTTAAGCGGAATTCAACGATGCGGTGATGTATCCTTTTCGTGCATGGATGTCGTCTCCCTCACTCGGCAGCTTGTGGACATCGAATCTATCTCTGGCAACGAACCCGAGATAGGCGAGTTTCTCCACAAAGAATTATCGCGGCGAGGTTACGAGAGCAAAAAAATAGTCGCCGAACGCAATCGCTGCAATATTTACGCAACGCCGCCGAAATCACCGCGTCCCACCATAGTTTTTTCAACCCACATGGATACGGTTCCCCCGTTCATCGCGTCTTCCGAGGACGCGACTCGCATCTACGGACGCGGGTCCTGCGACGCCAAGGGAATTATCGCTTCGCAGATCATTGCCGCCGAGCGCCTGCGCACTGACGGTGTTGCCGTCGGACTTCTGTTTCTGGTAGGGGAAGAGCGCGATAGCCTTGGAGCAAAGGTTGCCAATCATCATTCGCCCGGTTGCAAGTTTCTGATCAACGGTGAGCCCACTGACAACCGGATCGCGCTGGCATCGAAAGGAGCACTGCGTGTTGAACTGACCGCACACGGGCGCATGGCGCATTCTGCTTATCCGGAACTCGGAGAGTCAGCGATTGACAAACTTCTCGAAGCTCTCCAGCGGCTGCGGGCGATGAAACTTCCCACAGATGATGAAATTGGCGATTGCACGTTAAATATCGGAACCATCGAGGGCGGGCGCGCCCCTAACGTCATTCCAGATAAAGCTCGGGCTCAGTTGCTTTATCGCCTGATCGGATCTTCAGAAAAACTCCGCGCCGATATTGTGGACACAGTCAAAGGCCTGGCCAACGCCGATTTCACTTTGGAAATACCCTTTACTCGTTTGCGTAATTTGAACGACTTTCCCACAATGATCGCCGCATTTACCACCGACATCCCATCTCTCAGCAACTGGGGGCAACCGCTGTTGGTGGGCCCAGGATCCATTCACGTGGCACACACCGAAGGCGAGTACGTCGAGAAGAAGCAGTTGACCGAGGCTGTGGAGTTGTACTGCAAGATCGCGAAAAAACTAGTGTCGTGAGTGTCTTAACCCGGCGCTTTTAAGTTCGAGATTGACCCGAGGTCCCGGCAGCACGTAAAATAGTGCTGCACGTTTTCCGGTGCTACGATGAAGGCTAATATTACGCTTAAATTGGATGCGAGCTTGATCCGTGAAGCCAAGATTCTTGCGGCCGAGGAGGACACATCGATCAGCGCTTTATTGGCAGCGCGTTTGGAACAAATCGTCCGTGAGCGCAAGAGCTACAATCGCGCTCGCAAGCGTGCACTAGCTCGACTGCGCGAAGGCATGGATTTGCAGTGGACGCCTCCCAGTTCGCGGGACGAGCTTCATGAACGATGAGCGATGACGGATAAATGCTTCGTTGACACTAACATTCTGATCTATGCCCACGATCACTCGACGGGCTTGAAACATGAGCGTGCCCGTGCTCTGCTGGAACAATTATGGGACTCCGCGCGCGGCGTATTGAGCACGCAAGTCCTACAAGAGCTCTGCATCAATCTTCGGCGCAAGATTGCACGCCCGTTACCAGTGGAGGAGGTCCGCCAGCTGGTTCAGGATTATTTGACTTGGGAGGTTGTCACAAACTCTCCTGAGTCAGTGCTTCGCGCGCTGGAAATCGAAGTGCGCTACAAGATCTCCTTCTGGGATGCTCTTATTCTGCAAGCTGCGGAGCAGTCAGGCGCCGCGATTCTCTATTCCGAAGATTTGGCCACATCGCAGAAGTATGGAGACGTCAAGGTAGTAAATCCGCTGGTAGGCTAGAAGTTGCGAGTTCACACGGGATAAAGGAAATTTAGTCGCGATGACAGTTGCCCCTCAGAATCTAGCGCCGTCGTCCGAAAAGTAAAAGTACAGGTGCCCAGCTTAGCGCCACCACCCTCAGGTGATCTTCCGTAATAAACTCTAGAGATGTCCACGCAGAGCCCCAACTCCCTGTCGCACGCATCCTCCGCCTACCTACGTTCCGCCATGAATCAGCCCATTCAATGGCATGAGTGGAATGCCGAAGCTTTTGCTAAAGCTAAGGTGGAGAACAAACCTATTCTTCTCGATATCGGCGCGGTGTGGTGTCATTGGTGTCACGTCATGGATCGCGAATCGTATGACAATCCCGAGATCGCGCAGCTGGTCAATGAGCGTTTTGTCGCCATCAAGGTTGACCGCGATGAGCGGCCTGATATTGATATTCGCTACCAGGCCGCCGTGAGCGTCGTTTCCGGGCAAGGCGGATGGCCTCTGACCGCATTTCTAACTCCCGATGGAATCCCGTTTTACGGCGGCACTTATTTTCCTCCAGAAGATCATTACGGGCGTCCCAGTTTCAAGCGCGTGCTGACTTCGATCTCAGATGCTTATCGCGAAAAGCATGCGGACGTAGTCGAACAGGCGCGGATGGTGGAGAGCGCGATTTCTCAATCCGAAACTCTGGGTGGAAAAAACGAGAAGTTCTCCGCTTCTGTGATTGACACCATCGTCAAGTCT
>DASYGR010000015.1:0-11263 GCA_035999525.1 Terriglobales bacterium | reverse complement strand
TGAGAGCTCTACGCGCGCTGTTCCGTGAATCGCGACTTAGCCTCGACATCCTAGTGGACCGCAGTTTGTGTGGCTCCGGAGCTTGTCGGTGATGGCAACTCATCTCTGAACCCCACATACAGAAGGTCGCCTGCGTACGTTGAGTCTTTCGCAGGATGGTATCGCAACATTGCCCGCAAACCCTCTACATGGAAGCAAGGAGTAAAGTGATCGCGCCCCACCCAGAGAGTGTCGGAAAAGCCGACCGGAAAACCCTTCGATTTGAATAGCTCGCTCTTGCCGTCCACATCCAGCGTGATCGAAAAATCAGACCCGTTACAGGTAACCTGCTTTACGATCCCCGCCACTGAGGGCGCCTCATTCTGGGCTTCTGGCAAGTTTGGCGCGTCTGTCTGTCGTTGGGCGGCTGGAATTTGATCCCACAACTCCATTGCTTCATCCCGATCCGGACCAGACCACCTTTGGGCCACATACGCGGCCTCAGCCGCTGCTTCACTCGGGCGCCCCATAAGCAAGAGAATCTTTCCGGTAAGCACGCGATAGCCAGACCGGAACGGTTCCAGTTGCGTAGCCTTTCGGCTCAGCGCTAATGCAAGCGGAAAATTACCTTGCGCGATATCCAATTTCGCCAGCTCGATATAGGCCGGCGCGAAATCCGGCTTAATATCAATAACCTGATTCAACTTGTCATACAGGACTGGGCGATCCTTCGCAGAGCCAGACTTCGCCATCGGCGATGCCATGATCGAGGCGAACAACGCGATGTAGTTCTTGTTGTCCAATTGAAAAGCGGCGGTGAACTCTTTCAGCGCCTGCGCATCCCGCCCTTCGTTAAAATCCAGGAATCCCATGTCCTCCTGTGCCAGAGATAAGTTGGGATCAGCGTTTAATGCCGCTTGCGCGTGCGCACGCATCTCATCCCATCGATGAAAATGGATAAACCAGGCCGCGAGTTCCGCATCAGTCTCCGCCTTGGACATCTCGCGCATGGCGAAGTCTTTTGCGTTCAGTTGCGGCGGAACAGGAAGCGCGCGAGCCGGAAGTGTCAACTGATGAATGTATTTTTCATATTGCTCCTGAACGTCAACTAAGTTTCCGATCGTCTCGACGAAAGCTTTTTTCTGCTCGACTCCGCTCTGAAGCTGGGCAATAAAACGTAACAGACGTTCACCGTCTTCCATCCCCGGACCGAAATATAAAAAATGGGTAAAGGCCCACGCTTGTATATATGAAATTCGCGTCTTCAGTTCATCGCGCGAGAACACGGGGGATCTGATGAACTCGGCAAGCGGGACCGGCTTCTGGCTATTTAAAACCCGCACGAGAACCATGTCAGGAGAGACGCCGATATACATCTTCTTCGTGTCAAACATCGTATATTCGTAAAACTCGGCCAAGCCCTCGTCAAGCCAGGAAGGCAGCCAATCAAAATTGGCGTGCAATAGGCTGCCCACATAGCCCCCGTAGATCATGCGGAAGACCTCCTCGGGATCAGAGCTCATTATGTCCATATCTACGAAGGCGTACTCTCTTTCCCAACCGTAGTGGTATAGGCCGCCAGGCTTGGGCCCGGAACGGCCCCACAGTTCTGGCAATAGCATCCTGGCGGTGGCCTGATCCTGAGCGGCGAAGATCGTAAGAGGTGCGGGCGAGTCCAGTTTTAAATGAGGAAACTGGTTCGCAAAAACCGCACGCATCAGCTCGCAGTTCAGCAGAACCTTGCGCGCGTAAGCCTGGTCACCGTTTGTTAGCAAACGAAAATGCGGGCTGCGAATCTCTGTCCAGGGCTTAGTTTCTGATAGAAGCGGTCCAGCGGTGAGGGCGATGAAAAGCAAAACCGCGGCCATCCGACGTATTTCCATGAGATAGTGCCTCAACCCTGGATTAAAGGTCAATTAAACGCAGGATTGGATGCCGATCAGGGGAAATGTGTCGCCTTCATCGAGCGCCCAATTGGGCAAGGGGAATCAGGACCTGAACGCCCACTGGTGCCCGCAGCTGCGATACACATAACAGCAGGTTCCAAGCCTATCTCTGCATGAATTCATCGGCATGGGTGACGAAGTCGGGATACGCATCCGCACCAAGTTCATGTAAATCCATGCCCTGCCTCTCGCCGTCAATACTCACGCGCTGCGGATAGAAACGATTCAGCAGCCAGTTCAACCCGTAGGTTAGCGGCAACACAAATCCGATCAGAGTCGCAATTCCGATGAATTGGGCGAGCCACTGTCCGGAATCCGCTCCCGGAAGGTTTCCTGAAAATGTAGATTCAATCGGGAAACGCGCCAGAAGCCCGACTGCCAAAATTCCCCAGATGCCTGCTATGGCGTGTACAGAAATTGCGCCACCGGGATCGTCCACCTTCAATTCAAACTCAAACCACTCCACGGCAAAAGTGACGAGAGCTCCGGCAATGATTCCGATTACAACGGCTGCCGCTGGTTTGACGAAAACACAGGCCGCGCTGCTCGCAACCAGTCCTCCGATCCATCCATTTGCGGTAAGCGAGGCGTCCGGTTTGCGAAATCGAACCTGCGTGATGGCGGCAGCGGTAAGGCCCGCCGATGCCGCTGCCAGTATCGTATTGATCGTGACGAGGGCACATCTTGCAGTTTCGGCGTGAATGAACAAGATCGCGCCCGCCGAATTGAGACCGCACCATCCTACGGTTGCGAGCAGACATCCGAGAATTACTAGAACAGCGTTGTGCCCAGGAACGGCAGCGGGCATTCCTTCGGCCGAATATTTTCCGCGACGCGGGCCCAGAATCCATGCCAGCGAAAGCGCAGTGAGGCCACCGACGACATGAATAGAACTCGAACCTCCCGCGTCCACGAAACCGTGGCCCAGACCATAATTCGTGCCGAGTTGAGCAAGCCATCCATCGCTCCAAATCCAATGGGTGAATATCGGATAAGTCAGGCCCGCAAGAAGAGCGGTTGAACCACAAATTGCGCCCAGCCGCCAGCGATCAACGCCAGCACCGAGTGGAATCAAAGCCGCCAGGCTAACAGTAAATAACTGAAGCAAAGCTACGAGCGAAGAATACGAGCCATTGAACTCTACTCCGCGCATGAAGAATGGTTGGGCGGCAATCCAATTCCACGCTTTGCCCCCAACCACGAATACATGCGAGGGCCCGCCGGCGAGTCCCTGCCAGGAGAATCCAAAAATAAAATAAACAAGGACTGCCACGGCGATTGCCATTAGAGAAGCCATCATGGAATGCGCCGCGCTTCGCGATCTGCCGAGGCCGGTGTTGATCAGCGCGATGCCCGCCGAGGCCAATGGGACGAGCAGAATCAGAAGAAAGCAGACTCCAGCAGTCACTTCTGAAAGCGCGGGACTAATGAGTGCAGCCGGGGGAACGGTCACCCTCGATCCTCCTGCACCGGCAAATGCGCACGAGCTACAAGGACCATGCCGACAATTTCCACGCCGATGCCTGCGAGCACAAAAGCTGTTCTTGCTGGAGCGGACCCCAAGAGGACAAGCGTCGCCAGTACCAGTCCCCAGCCCGCCAGCAGCAATAGGAAACCCGCAGCCTTCAAGAAAACATCTCCCACAATTCTGAAGTTGACTTCGATGAAAGAAGGATCATCACAATATAAAAGTGATATTTCCGCAATAGAAATCTTGTGGGCGAACGGTCGTACTCGGCCGAAAATTCGAAAAATCAACTGAGTGGGTAGGTCCCGACTTCAGTCGGACCGTGACGTGCAGAAGCAGAAAATCGGCCCGACTGTAAGTCGGGCCCTGCCCGTTAGCGCATAGAACTCAAACTCGCAGAGATGTGACTAAAACACACCTTGTCGCTATGGTAGGCTGGCGACATTCCCATGAGTGCAATGGACACGCCACAGCGCACAGCGCCCGATTCCACAGTGCTATTCGGATTCTGGTATCGAGCCGCCGCCAGCAATCAAATTCCCCCGAATGGCGTGCGCAAAGCCATGCTGCTGGAAATTCCTCTGGTCATTGGGCGAGATGTAAAAGGACTCCCGTTCGCTCTACGCGACGCATGCCCACATCGTGGAATGCCGCTTTCCTGCGGCCGATTCGACGGAAGCCAGGTAGAGTGCAGTTACCACGGCTGGAGATTCGACGCGCACACCGGGCAATGCCAGCTCATACCATCGCTTACGGCAGATCAAAAGCTGAAGATCGAGCGTATCTACGCCGGAAGCTATGCCTGCGAAGAGCACGATAATTTCATTTGGGTTTTTATTCCCGAGCCGCCGCCAGTCGGTGCCGGTTTTAGTAAAGCGGATGACACGACCTTCGACGCACCGCGAGTCCCAATCTTTTCCGAGCCGTATAAGACGGCGTACTTGTCCGCCGAGCTTCCGTGCACCGTGGACCACGGCATCATCGGCTTGATGGACCCAGCCCACGGGCCATTCGTCCATCAGGCATGGTGGTGGCGCAGTCGCCATAGCATCCATGAAAAACAAAAGAACTTTGAGCCGATTCCCAACGGGTTTCGGATGAGCGCGCACACGCCGAGCTCCAATAGCGCGCCTTATAAATTGTTGCGCCTGTATGCCGACGCCGATTCCATCATGACGACCATTGATTTCGTTTTACCCAATCTGCGGCTTGAAACCATCCGGGCAGGGAAGTATTGGTTCTCTTCACTGACCACTGTTACGCCCATCACTCGCAGCCATTGCCGCATTGACGTGGTCGCCGCGTGGAATCTTTTTCGATGGATTCCATTTAGCGCGGGATTACTGAAATTCGTATTTGCGAAATTTGTGGAGCAGGATCGCAAGACGATGGAAGATCAATCTGAGGGCCTGAAGCATAATCCGCACCTGATGTTAATTGATGACGCCGACCGTCCCGCGAAATGGTATTTCCAGCTGAAAGCCGCGCATCTGGAGGCACTCCGAAACGGCGCGGAGATCAAGCACCCGATGGCGGGGCCAGTGACATTGAAGTGGAGAAGCTGAAGTGAATTGTGTGTGGCGCGGGAGCCCTCGCCCGCGAATCGCCATTCCTACACGCCTAATCTTTAGCTAGCCATTCCAGCGCTTCTTCGCGGGTATCGAATGATGGGAGTTCTCTCTTGGAAAAGCTCTTAAAATTTTCGTAGTACACGTGCGGCAGACTTTTCGTTCCTACCCATGCGGCGTGTTTCACGTAGGGACGATCCAACACGAGAAGCTCCTTCATCCGGGTGATTACCGATTTGTCGAAGTTGGCGCCGGTGAAGTCGGCCAGAATTAGCAGTGAGTTCGGAGATTGGCTCGTGACTTTGTCACGGAATTCCTCGAGAAGAGCGAGGATCTGGTTAGGACTGCAATGGCTCAAATCAACCATCATGATTGACTTGCCCCGGTGTTCGATAAATCGGATGCGCTCGTCCATCGGAAGTCGTGTCCTCCGCCGGAAGTGCGCTCATTTTAGCAGCGATTCCACAACTGCGTAACTCTCTCCCAGTGCCGCGTTCAGTTCTTGCGGATTATTGCCTCCCGCTTCGGCCATATCGGGGCGGCCTCCGCCCTTGCCACCAACTTTTTGCGCCACCGCCCCAATAATTTTGCCCGCCTGCAATTTGTTGGTGAGGTCTTTAGTCACGCTTACGATCAGGGCGACGTTTCCATTGGTTGCCGATCCAAGAACCACCACGCCGGAGCCAAGCTTGTCGCGGAGTTGGTCCACTAGAGTGCGCATCTGCTGGCGTTCAAGGTTGTCAACACGATGTGCGAGAACTTTTACCCCGCGTACTTCTTTGACGTTTTCGCTTGCGGAAGCGACGGTGGACGATGCAGACTTCATCCGCGCCTGATCCAGTTCGCGTTGCAACCGCTTGATCTCGGAATCTTTTTTGTCCAGTTCGACTTTGAGAGCCTCCGCTGGAGATGCAGCCGCCTCCTGCCCTGAGGGTGCCCCATCCCTTCGCGTCTTTTGCGAAAGGGTGGGACTAACAAAGCTCGCGACCACATTTTCCAACTGGTGATCTTGCTGAAAGTGACGCAATGAGCCTTCGCCAGTGACCGCTTCGATGCGGCGGATTCCCGACGACACGCTTCCTTCTTTCAGAACTTTTATGAGCCCGATCTCTCCGGTGGCTTCCGTATGCGTGCCGCCGCAAAGTTCGGTGGAGAAATCGCCGATCTTGATCACGCGAACCCGGTCGCCATATTTTTCTCCGAAGAGCGCCATGGCTTTGTATTCGTTGATCGCGACATCAATCGGAACGTCCGGAATGACTTCGACCTTTTGATTGCGCAAGACTTCTTTGTTGATGAGGTCTTCGATGTCCTGTAATTCTTCGTCGGCGACGCCAGTGAAGTGGGAGAAGTCAAAGCGCAAGTGATTCGGCGCCACTAACGATCCCGCCTGCTTCACGTGCTTGCCAAGGACTTCGCGGAGTCCAGCTTGGAGCAGGTGAGTCGCGGTGTGGTTGCGCATGGTGGATTGACGAATGTCGGTGTTGACCACGGCGTCCACCCTGTCGCCAACTCTGAGGGTGCGCCGTCCTTCCGCGCCTGGGGTGGCCCACCCGACGGCCTGCCCTGAGCCTGTCGAAGGGCGGTTTTCGTTGGGTGGGGCTTTCATGACAACCTGATGCGCGCGCACGCCTTGAATCGGGTAGTAGCATCCCTTGACCTCGGCGATGATTGTATTGTGGTCGTCAGAGTAGAGCCATCCGCGATCTCCAACCTGCCCTCCAGACTCCGCATAAAAAGGAGTGTGATCGAGGATGACCTCGCCCTCCTCGCCTGGGCCGAGTTCCTGGACGCCCTGTCCATTGCGAATAACAGCGAGCAGTTCGCAGTTCTCAGATCGAGTCTGGCGATACCCTTCGAATTCAGATTTCGGAAGCTGCTGATATGCCGGATTGGCTGTTTGTTTGGGGGCGCCTTTCCAGGAAGCGCGGGCGCGCTCGCGCTGCTCCGCCATCGCGCGGTCAAAACCCGCCGGGTCGAATAGAATTCCTTGATCTCGCGCCGCGTCCTGCATGAAATCGAGAGGAAGCCCGAAGGTGTCATAGAGCACGAATGCTTCGTCACCCGGCAACGCGACTGTTCCAACGCTCTTGCTTACCTGTTTATATGCCTCGCCATAAATTAACTCTGCCGAAGAGTTATCTTCGTTATGGATTGCGAGTGAGTAGTCTGGATAGGTTCTAGCTAGATCAAGCGCACGCGAACCAATCCGCGAGCTATGTTTTGTAGTGATACGAAGAAAAAGCATCTCTAGACGCTTCAGTCCGAGATCCAAAGTGCGTGCGAAACGAATTTCCTCAGCCAGTACAACTTTGCGGGTCTGGTCGGAGGTCATGTTTAGCTCGGGGTATGCATCTCGCATCAAATCCTGGACTGCTAGGGTCATCTGATTGAGAAACGGTTTCGTCTGTCCCAGCAGTCGACCATGCGTGATGGCTCGGCGAATGATTTTGCGCAGCACGTATCCGCGACCCTCGTTTGAAGGCAGTACGCCATCGGAGATCAGAAACGTCGCCGCCCGGGAATGATCGGCGATAACGCGCAATGATGCTGCCGATGACCCTGCATGCGTAGGGACACCCGCCCCCGGGTGTCCTGCCGAGCCTTGCTCAGCTCGGACGGGCGAGACGCCCGTCCCTCCATTGCCTGTGGTCAATTCGGCTGCACGCTTAATCAGCGGCACGAATAAATCGGTGTCGTAATTCGAGATCACTCCTTGCAGCACCGCTGTCAGGCGCTCCAATCCCATTCCTGTATCAATGGACGGCTTCGGCAGCGGGTTCAACTTGCCTGACGCATCGCGGTCGAATTGCATGAAAACCAAATTCCAGATTTCGACGTAGCGTCCGCAATCGCAGCCGAAGGCGCAGTCTGCGTGGCTTTGATCGGACGCGGCTGGACCCATGTCGTAATGAATCTCGCTGCACGGGCCGCAGGGGCCCGTGTCGCCCATCTGCCAGAAATTGTCTTTCAGACCGAACTCGAAAATGCGCTCTCTCGCGACGCCTTGCGCGAGCCATAAGTCGTAGGCTTCAGCATCCCGCGACATGCCGCCTTCGCCGTCGAAGATCGTCACGTACAGCTTTTCTTTAGGAATCCCGAACCATTCGGGTGATGTAATCAGCTTCCATGCGTAAGCGATTGCGTCTTTCTTGAAGTAGTCGCCGAAGCTGAAATTGCCCAGCATTTCAAAAAAGGTGTGATGGCGATTGGTGAACCCGACGTTTTCAAGGTCGTTGTGTTTACCGCCGGCGCGAACGCATTTTTGCGAAGTGGTGGCCCGAGAATAGCCTCGTTTTTCAAGGCCCAAAAATACATCTTTGAATTGATTCATCCCCGCGTTCGTAAACAACAGCGTGGGATCATTTGCGGGCACGAGCGAAGACGAGTGGACCTCTTTGTGTCCGTGCTGGACAAAGTAATCCAGGAATTTGCGGCGAATTTCAGAGCCGGTCAGCATCAATGAGAACTCATTCTAACATTCGGTTTTCGGCGAGTAAGTCAGACAGAAAAGCAGATTCCTCGCGCTGCGCTTCGGAATGACAAAGTGTGGGAGCGTAGCTTCCACTCACGCCTCAATCTCGCCCTCCAGGGCCGTCAGGGTTTCATCGTCCACATCCCACTTCTTTAGGATTTTGAAAATCGTTTTGGAGGAGAAGCCCGCGCGCGTGAGCTGACGGAAAATGCGGGCCGCCTGTTTTTGGTTGGCAGGTTTTACGAGGCGTTTACGGCGCATATATTCACGCGCTTGCTTCTCGTCGCTGACTTCGTCGTAAATGGAAGCAACTGCTTTCTCGATTACCTCGCCGTGAACCCCTTTTATTTTCAGATCAGTGATTACACGCATCCGGCCGAATTTCTCATTGTCACGTCGAAAGGAAGAATAGGCCGCCGCGTATCTGGAATCGTTGAGATAGCCCTGATCTTTGAGCTTGCGAATTACCAGCTCAACGAGGGTTTGGCCGTATTCGGTGTCGGCCTCGACTCGCGGACGCAGCAAACGTTTTAATTCCGCAACGGATCGCATGCGGCGTCCCAACGCGCCTACAGCATAGGCGTAGAGTTCCGCCTCGGAATCAGTTTTCTTGGGTCGAGGGAAAGACATAAAAGCCGATTCGGAAGACTTTACGCCCCTGGCCGGGATTCGACACAACATTTCCGTATAAACCCATGCAGTTACTTCTGTGCAAAACTAAAGTGACTTTGGACTTGCGTTCCATGCGCGAAGAACGGTACCATTCAAGTGTTCCCAGCGGCCATGCTTTCTAGCTGGCCCTCCGCGCCCTGTAGCTCCTGGCGCCAAATGGACAGGATCCAAACGGACACAGATTCCAGACGGAACAATTGATCCAGAGCAAAACGATTCACACGAAAACGGTTCAACGGATGAGTTTTTTTACGCGAGATTCCAACCGCATTTGAGAGTTCCACGCAGGTGCGGTCGCGTAGCGAAGCGCTTTCGATAATCGCGTCATAAGAGTAATCGAACAAATGTTCGTCTTTGGGACGGACATAAGCGCAGAGTATAAAACGAGAAAAATATGAATGCTGGTCCAGGACGCCCCTCCAACGGAGGAGGCAGAAATAGGCGGAGACGCAGTCGGCGCCCGTCAAATCGCAGCGGTCAGCCCTCAGGCCGCGATCGCAATCAACAAAACAGTATTTACAGCGCTCCCATGGACCACAGTTACCGCGCCAACATGGGCGGCGGCGGAAATGGTTCCCGGCAGGGACGCCCTCGACCGGGCTTTGCGGCTGCCTACGCGCCCGCCGATCCCGACCCGTTGCCCTTTCGCGAGGATGCAAGTTCGCGCATCTTTGCTTTCGTGGACGATCTATTCTTCCAGGCGAAGATTCAGGAAACCGCGCGCAAGCTCAACGTAAAGGTCGAATTCTGTAAGGCAGAAAAAGATTTGTTAGAGCGTATCAAGCTGAATGGTGAGGAAAAACCCTCGCTGATCATCTTCGATATGAACAATGCCAACGCCAAGCCGTTGACTCTGATTCCCAAGCTGAAGGCGAAATTAAAAAAGACCTCGGTAATTGGCTTCCTGTCGCATGTTCAAGGCGATCTCAAGCAAAAAGCGCACGAAGTCGGATGTGACATGGTGCTTCCGCGATCGGCGTTTTCGCAGAACCTTCCTCAACTGTTGCGCCGCCATGGCGCGCCGGAAGAAACTGCTGCCGATTAACCAGGCTGGTTGAGATTTGAGTTAGCTGGGGAAGTGGAAGTGTACGTCCTGCCGCGAAGCAATCGCGACCCCGTTCATTGTTGCGGGAGTAAAGCGCCAGTTTTTTAGTGCCTCTAGAACTTTGTCTTCCAGTCCGTAGCCCAGGGATTCCAACACCTTCGCACCTGCAACATTACCTTTTTCGTCAATGGTGACTTCGACGACTACATCTCCGGCGACTCCCGAAGGTATGTCGGAACGGTCCACTGCGGGATTCGGGAAAACTACCGGCAGTGCGGGGCGCGATTCATATCCTGTTGACGGACCGGTTGACGAAGATCCTAAAATCGAGCCGGCACGCGCCGACTCTACTGGGGCGTTAAGGGAAGGTTCTTCCGTGGTTTTAGGGGCGGTTAATTTGGGGGCGGTCTTGTGCTTTGTCTTGGGTCGCGGCGCGCTAAGCGGGGTTTGGTGCGGAATAGACGATGGTCCTAAATAAATGACCTCCGCCGATGTCCCCGAGCCAGCGTTGCCAAACGCAATCGAGGACGGCTGGATAAATCGCGGTCCGGCAGAAATAACGACGTACAACAGAACACCGTGCAATGCCAGCGACAACCATAGGGAGGTTCGCTGTTGGGCGCCCGGCAGTTGTTGAAACATTGCCGTACGCCGGATCGTGTCATTCATACCCATAAACAAGTCAATTCTAGCACTGTGTTCAAGGGGCACTAACGGGCTACAGCAGCGGCTCCTGGGGAAGCTAAGCCCGTCGGTGGAGGCTCAAACATTTATCCGGGGGGCCAGTTTAGCTGGCGACCGCCGATTAAATGGACATGCAGATGAAAGACAGATTGACCCGCATTCGGGCCAACATTGAGAACGGTGCGGTATCCATTTTCGATGTTGCGATCCCGGGCTATTTGGGCTGCCGCGAGATGACATTGTCCGATGATCTCTGCATCCTCCACGGACGCTTCCTTTAATCCAGCGATATGTTTCTTGGGAATCACCAAAACATGGGTTGGGCCCTGAGGATTCAAATCTTCAAAGGCGAATGTGTGCTCGTCTTCGTAAACTTTTTTCGAAGGAATTTCACCGCGAACGATTTTGCAGAAGATGCAATCGGGC
>DASYGR010000359.1:0-4383 GCA_035999525.1 Terriglobales bacterium | reverse complement strand
AAGATGTCAGGATCTTCGGTCCCACCAGCCCAAGTCATCGAATAGAACTGAAACGCTCCCCGAGTAACGTCGGAGAAAAATGTGGCGGATTCGAATGTGCGGATGTCTAGGGCTATTCCGACGTCGCGCAATTGTTGTTGTAGGACTGCCGCCAAGAGTCGCGTGCTCTCCTCGGTTGAAGTCTTCATCGTGAGATGAAAGCGGATACCGTTGCTTAGAGAGTATCCGGCGGCATCCAGCAGTTGACGAGCGGCATGAGGGTCGAAACTATAAGCCGGAACCTCGCTGAAGGCCCAACTCTCCGTTGGTAGGAGGTTGCTGGCAGGTCGAGCGAAATCCCGCAATAAATAATGAATAATAGCCTTCCGGTCAATTGCCTTCGCGACTGCCTGCCTTACCCGCCGATCTTTTAGTATTGGGTCGCGCAGATTGAATCCTATATATGCAACCCGCGTTCCACTTGTGTGCATAATTTTCAGGCGCGGCTCCTTCTCCAAAGTCACTACCATATCCCCTGTCAGTGCATTGAAGGCTATGTCGGCACTGCCTTTACGTAGTTCGAGCGCACGGGTGGTCGCGTCGGGCACAACGTCGAATCGCACACGTTGTAACCTCGCTTTTTGCGCCCAATAATCGTCATTGCGTTCAATGATTACATTCTTGTCCTGCTCGGCGCTTACGAAGCGAAATGGCCCTGAGCCGATGGGATGGCTGCTGATCTCATTGCCGCTGCCGTACGGCACAATGCCGATGGCGCCGTCGGAAAGATTCCACAGCAGGGGCGCGTCTGGTTCCTTGAGGTGGAAGATTATGGTAGACGGATCCATCGCTTCGATGTGATCCACGAAGCGGTATGCCGCCGCCTTGGTGCTGAGAATTTTCCCTTGCAGCAGCGAATCAAAAGTCCATTTCACATCACGGGAAGTGAGAAACTGGCCGTTATGAAATCTAACTCCTGATCGCAAATGGAAAACGTAGGTTAGAGGATCGGGCATCTCCCATCGCTCGACCAAACCGGGCTGCACGTTCAAATGCTCGTCGCGGGTAAATAAATCGTCGAACAATAGGCCATCAATTCGCTCCGATTGCGCGTCCAATCCGACTCTGGGATCGAGGTTTGTGGGACTGCTCTCAATGATCATGACCAGCGTGTTCGCATCGGGCTTCTTCGCGCACCCAACAAGACAAACACTCAGGAGAAAGAGGCCAACCGTCCGCGCGCCCAAGAACCGCGTGGGAACAATCGCCCTCGGCTGTGCGTTTGACCCAGATGGGCAAGAGAAATCATCCTCAGACATATGAAACCTTGCCCAGAATCGCGGGCCGTTTTGCTCCGGTTGCCGCAGGAATATTCGATGACTTTTGGTTCCATGTCTGGTGGGCCAGCAAGGCGAACGCAACCGCTTCCTTCGCCTCGGACGGTATTCCGAATTCGTCGGATAATCGGACTTGCAGGCCGAGGGGAGCGAGCAAATTTGCCAGCATCGCCAGAAGCGCGGGATTATTCGCTCCACCCCCAGAGACAATGAATTCTTTGTAGGCGCGTCTATTCGGCACGAACTTCCGTATGGCATTAGCGATTGAGTATGCGGTCAACGCCGTGGCCGTGGCGATCACATCACGCTTGTCCGATCGCCCGCATTCGCGAAGAAATAATTGAACGAACTCTCGCCCGAATTCTTCCCGCCCCGCTGCCTTCGGCGGCTTGCGCCGGAAGTAAGGCGAACGCATGAGACTTGAGACTACACGGTCTAAAACCCTGCCTGAAGCGGCAATCATGCCATCGCGGTCGAATGCCTTATGAAATAGACGCTCGGTTAAGGCGTCCATAACCATATTGCCAGGACCCGTATCGAAGGCGATCACATCCTTCGCAGGCGCTCCAGGTGGAACCGCCGTGAGGTTTGCTATCCCGCCAAGATTTTGCACGATGCGGCCAACCCGGCGATCGCGAAATAAGTAATAGTCGAGGAAGGGAACCAAGGGAGCACCTTTTCCGCCTGCCGCCATATCAGCGGGCCGGAAATCCGACACTACGGGGACACCGGTTCGGGCGGCAATGATAGAACCGTCGCCCACTTGCCAGGTGGTTGCGATCTTCCGCCCCAGGAAGTTTTCAGCTTCTCCCTGGTGATAAAGAGTTTGCCCGTGACAACCCACCAGTTGAATTTTCACTCGAAAGCGCCGCTGGGTAACCATTAGCGCTTCTGCGTACAATTCCGCTAAAAGAAAGTTCAGCCGTGCCAGATCGGATACTTTTGCGTGATCCGAATTCATGGCTGCCAGGATGGCTTTCCGTACAGCCTTAGGATAGGCAAACTCCGCATGGGCAATAAGTTTCAGGTTTGGATGCCCCCGACGCGCCTGAGCGATATTTACCAGCGCGACATTGATTCCATCGCACGAAGTCCCGCTCATCACGCCGCCAACGATCACGGTTGATCCTGTTCGCGAACAATCTTGTTGAGCCGCACGATCTCGCTAAAATTCCATAACTGGCGAGAGAGCCGGTCAATTTTGTTTTGAGATGGAGCCTTAGGGAACCTCCAGTCAATCGAAGCTAAAAATTTCTTTTTACTTCTTTCTACGCGTTTTGCCGCGTTGGCTACTTGCAACGCAAAGCGCTTGTTCCTCTGTGCTTCTTGAATGACGGCTTCATAGGCTTGAACAATTAAATCTTCGGTATGGCAGATCAGGCACAAATCGCCGCCCGCCCGAATGTGCGCGATGGCCGCATCCTCGATTGAAGTAGTCTGCAACACCGCTCCCATTTCCAAATCATCAGAGACAACCAGCCCGTTATAGCCTAAGCGCTTCCGCAGAATATCGGTGATCCACTTTTTAGAGAGCGAAGCCGGCGTGTTATCCCGCGTCGCGGCGGGATAGCCTGCGTGCGAAATGAGCACAAACGGCATCTGACGACGCAGAAGTCGGTAGGGAAGGATGTCCTCAGCCCAAAGTTTACTTAACGATTTCTCAATCACTGGAAGCTCGTGATGGGAATCGAGATTTCCCTCGCCAAGGCCGGGAAAGTGCTTCCCGCAGCCTAAGACTCCGGCATCTCTCAATCCCGCCAGAAACTCTTTGGCATAAATTGCTGTCACCCGCGGATCAGACGAAGCCGCGCGCGAACTCATGACACTTCGTGAGGCTTCAAATGCCAGATCGAGAACTGGAGCGAAGTCGGTGTTGAATCCGAGAGCGCGGCAGAATCCTCCGATAACACTGCCGTGCTGGCGAAAGAGCTTGCGATCTTCGGTGGCGAAGACATCCGCAGCCGACGGACTGCCACCGTTCAAATTGCGAAAGCGGTCCACTCTGCCGCCCTCCATGTCCACGCAAGTGAAGAGTTGCGTTGAAACGCAAGCCTGGCAGTCTTTCAAGAGTTTGTGTGTTTGCTCTGTCGAAGTGATGTTGCGGGCGAAAAGAATAACTCCTGCCGGCTGAATCCGCGCGAGCAAAGAAGCAAGCCGTGGCGAAATTTCGACGCCGTCAAAACCAATAACGAAAAGCGCGCCAACTTGAGCGGGGAGAGCGTCATTGCTGATTTGCTTTTTCGGCAATCCGGTCGAGTCCAGATAATCGGTAAAGGTCAGATGAAGCTTAGCGTGATCTCAATCTATTTCTTTCTTTAATTCCGACAGAATATTCAGCGCTTCCAGCGGTGTCAGGTGATTCAAATCCAGTCCGCGCAGGCGCTCCAATACTGGTTGCGAAAGTGCAGTAAAGATCGTTAATTGTGCAGCAGGCGCGGGCCGCGAGTCATCACTTGCCAATTGAGCGGCTACGCGTTGTTCCGCGTCCTCATGCTCCGCCAGGACTTCCCGGGCGCGCTCGATGACTTCATTGGGCAGACCGGCCAGCTTCGCCACTTCGATTCCGTAACTGCGATCCGCGGCGCCGGGTTCCACGGTGCGTAAAAATACGATCCCGCCGCCGGTCTCTTTCACGGAAACGTGATAGTTCTTCACCCCAGAGAGCCGTTCCGCCAGTTCAGTCAACTCGAAATAGTGAGTTGCGAAGAGGGTTTTCGCCCGCGTTCTGGCATGAATGTATTCAATCGCCGCCCATGCAATCGCCAGCCCGTCATACGTTGCAGTACCGCGCCCGATTTCGTCGAGCAGAATGAGTGATCGCGCCGTAGCCGTATGCAAGATCGCCGCCGTCTCCGTCATTTCGACCATGAAAGTGGAACGACCGCGAGCTAGGTTGTCGCTGGCCCCGATACGGGTGAAGACCCGATCCACCAAGCCCATGCGCGCCGATTTTGCGGGCACAAACGATCCCATCTGCGCCAGAATTACGATGAGCGCCGACTGCCGCAGATAGGTTGACTTGCCGCCCATGTTCGGTCCCGTCAAAACCAGCACTGTGTGGGTGGTC
>DASYGR010000329.1:0-6583 GCA_035999525.1 Terriglobales bacterium | reverse complement strand
AGGAGTGGACCGGAATGGCGAACTGCGCGTTCCACTTGCCATAGAGCGTCGCGGCGGTGAAGTTTCAGATTTTCAGTCTTAAGTTCCGAATCGCTGGGAACTGGACAGTTCTCAGTTCTCAGTTTCGAGTTTAGGGAAACTGAATTTAATGCTCCAATATCCGCCAAAGTATTCAGTTCGTCTTTTCGGAGTTGAGGCACACGATGAATCAAGTCGCGAATCGAGTTGAATGGCGCGACGCTGCGTTGCCGCACCAGCGCATGGGCGGCTTCTTCGCGCAAGCCGCGGACGTAGCGAAGACCAATGCGGAGGGCGATTGTATCTTGATGCTTAAGGAGCGTGCATAACCAATCCGATTTCATGACATCTATTGGAAAGACTTTCAGTCCGTGCCGCTGCGCATCTTTTACGATGGTCGCGGGACGATAAAATCCCATGGGCTGATTGTTGAGCAGTGCTGCGGTGAAAGCGGCCAGATAATGGCATTTCAAGTAAGCACTGGCATAGGCGATCAGCGCAAAGCTTGCTGCGTGAGATTCGGGGAATCCATAGAGAGCGAACGAAGTGATGGAGAGAACAATCTGTTCCTGAGCTTCACGTGAAATTCCGTTGCGTTCCATCCCAGCTCGAAGCTTTGCCTCGATCTCGATCATGCGCATTCGGGATCGCTTGAACCCCATGGCCCGCCGCAGTTCTTCGGCTTCGCCTCCGGTAAAGTTGGCGGCAATCATCGCCATTCGCAGAAGCTGTTCCTGAAAAAGTGGAACTCCTAGGGTGCGTGCCAGCACGGGTTCCAGCGAAGGATGCGGATAGGCGACGGTTTCGCGTCCTTGCCGCCGCTGCAAATATGGGTTCACCATCTGGCCGACAATCGGTCCCGGACGAATGATCGCAACCTGCACCACAATGTCATAAAACGTTTGTGGTTGCAGGCGAGGAAGACATGCCATCTGCGCGCGGCTTTCAATTTGAAACATGCCGATGGTGTCAGCTTTGCGCAGCGTAGAATACACTTCGGGAGCATCTGCCGGAAGATGCGCGAGATCTACTTCTTCTTTGTAATGATCGCGAATGAGTTGAAGAGAATCTTCCAGAGCTGCCATCATTCCAAGCCCGAGCAGATCCACTTTAATGATTCCCAAATCATGGCAGTCGTCTTTGTCCCATTGCACCACGACGCGACCGGGCATGGACGCAGGCTCGAGCGGAACCACGGAATCAAGCTGTCCCTGGCAGATGACCATGCCGCCGGAATGCTGGCCGAGATGCCGCGGCAAATCTTGCACGGAAACACAAAGTTCGAAATACTTTCGCAATCGCGGATGGTTCAGATCCAAACCAGCATCGCGAAAACGGTGATCGAACGTGTCATTTTCATCGCGATATTCCCAATTGGCGACAGCGGCGGAAACTTTGTTAAGAGTTTCGGGATCGAAGCCCAGCGCCTTTCCCATTTCGCGCGATGCCATCCGGCTGCGATAAGTAATTACGTTCGCGGTCATGGCTGCGCCACGTTCGCCATAGCATTTGTATAAATATTGGATGACGCGCTCGCGCTGGTTACCGCTCGGAAGATCAAGGTCAATGTCCGGCCACTCGCCACGCTCTTCCGAAAGAAAGCGCTCGAAGAGAAGATCCATGCCAACGGGATCAACCGCGGTAATGCCGAGCGAGTAACATGCCGCGCTGTTCGCCGCCGATCCGCGCCCCTGAACCAGGATGTTTTGTTCCCGGCAGAACCGGACTAAATCCCAAACGATCAGGAAGTAACCAGCAAGGTCGAGCTTCTCGATCAACATCAATTCCCGCTCAACCTGGCGGCGCGCGCGATTTTTAAGATCACTTGCAGCCCGCCCATATCTTTGCTGAAAGCCTTCCCGGGTGCGCTCGCGCAAAAATGACATCATGGTTTCGCCTTCGGGAACTGGATATTTCGGAAATTGATATCCCAAATCTTTCAGCGTAAATTCCAGTCGCGACGACAATTCCATGGTGTTGGCGATGGCTTCTGGCAAATCGGCAAAGAGGTTCTGCATTTCTTGCGGAGACTTCAAATGCCGTTCGGAGTTGCGTGACAATAGCCGCCCGGCATTGGCCAGTGTGCAATGATTTCCGATTGCGGTGAACACATCACACAGTTCGCGTTCCTGCTCCCGCGCATAACGAACATCATTCGTCGCGAGAAGCGGAAGTTTAAACGAGCGGGCTAGATCAATTGCGATGTGATTGCGGGCTTCCTGTCCGCGATGGAAATGACGTTGCAACTCTACGTAAACATTCTTCTGCCCAAAAATGGCGGTTAATAGCTCGAGGCATCGCCGGCCTTCTTCCGAACCGCCTCGGGAAAGTGCAGCCGCAAGAGGACCATCATCGCCGCCAGTGAGGCAGATGATGCCTTCCGCATGTTCATGGAGTTCATTCTCGCGAACCACGCCCTCACCTTTCTTCGAGCGCAACTTCATTCGGGTAATGAGGCGGCAGAGATTCTGATAGCCGGCGCGGGAAGATACGAGAAGGGGAAGGCGAAAAGAATTGATTGCAGGATTGCCGGATTTTAGAATTGAATAATTTAAGTGCCGAAAATTTGGACGCCTGTCCAATTCGGCAATTCGAAAATCCTTCAATCCGAAATTCTCACAAGTGATGTCCGCTCCCACGTGGGCTTTGATTCCTGCTTTTTTCGCGGCGCCATGGAAGCGCGCGGAACCGTAAACTCCATCGCGATCGAGCAGCGCCATTGCGGGCATATGTAATCTGGCGCAAGCCGCAATCAGATTTTCGGGCAGGGAAGAGCCTTCCAGGAAACTAAAAGCGGAGCGAGAGTGGAGTTCGACGTACATTTTAGATTGCAGATTTGAGATTGTTGGTTAGATTTACGGATTGTCGAATTTTAGAATTGCCGGATTGTTCAGGCAGGATTGGTTCGTTCAATCCGTCAATTCTAAAATCCGAAAATCTTCAATCTTCAATTCTCAAACCTGCATTTTCAGTCGTAGGTTCCTTCTACAAACCACCGCCCAGCGAGCAAATCGTGGACCAGGCGATATAACGTGATTTCTGTTTCGGCTTGCACGGCAATATCCCATTCATCTCTGGACCACGATTCCTGTTCCCACCAATCTCCGGAAGAACGCCATGGGCCGGCGGACCACAAAATCTCTCCTTGAATTTCGGAGCGCTTGTGACAAGCAACATGCGCGGGGCGGCCATTGCGCAATGTCATTGTTACCGGTATAGGGGGCCGGAAGATGCGGAGCGCGGTTACTGCGGCATTGTTTTCGCCACGGGATTTGTCTGGCGAGTTTTCAAAAGAATTGGGAACGAATCGCTGCATGCGAAAACCATTCGTTCGATATGTGTCCAGCAATGCCAGCGATCCGAATTTGTCCTCGCCTACAATTCCCGCGATCCGGGCTAATGTGAGTTCAAGTTTCTCAGGCTCCGGCGAAGGAGGGAGAAAGAGGCCGCCTTGCGCCGCGCGCGGCCGCACCGGTTCGGCGCGCAGATAAATTTTGAGGATGGGAGCTCCCGGAGGATGCGCGTTTAAGTCAAGCTGAATTAACTTAAGGAAAATCCTGGCATCCAGTAGCGGGACCGGCAGATGAAGCGTTCGTTCGAAAATGCGTGAGGCTTCACCTACCCCACTGAATCTCTGTTCCGTTTCCTCGTCACGGCAACTGCTGTCTAATTCCAATTTCAATCGCAGTTCCTGCGTGGCCAATGCGCGCGCATTTAAACGAGCGCATAACTGTTCCAATAAGCGTCCCAGCAAAAATGCCAGCGGCTCAAGCAGCACCAGCGGATGCTCCAATTCAATGGCTTCATTAAAAATTAAAACTGACTCAACCGGGGTGAATGTGCGGAAGGTTTCGCCGAGAGCGAGCTTTTGTAAATGCACGCCCTGCTGCCCTAAACGCTCGCTTAAAGCCACTTCCGGAAGAGCCGCCAACGAACGCAGATTGCGTATTCCCCAGCGATTCAGCGTGTCCAAAATTTGTTCGGCTTGTTGTGAATGGCGATCAGTTTGAAGACTCTGTCCTGCGGCGAATAGAACTTCAATCGGTAATCTCCCCAATTGTTCTGCTTCTTTTCCATGCGGAATCAAAGTGACGCTGGAAAATCCTCGAGCCGCGATGATTGCCGTGTCTGGATTCGAAGCCACGGCCACATTTGCTTCCAGCCCGAGATCCGATGCGCGCCGTCCCAAGTCGCGGGCAATTTTCGGCAGCGGACCAAAAAGCGGCTCCAAGCCGGTTAGATCAATAAGGATCGTGTCGCAACTAATATCTTCCACCCGCGGCGAAAATGACTGCGCACAATCCAGTAACGCGGCGTGTGCCAAATCTTCCTGCAATTGGGAGCGGCTGCGCAGCACAATATTGCCGCATGCTTCCACTTCGAGTTTGGCTATCCCAGGTTCTACGCCAGCGCGACGGGCATTTTCATTCTGAGCAAAAACTTTTTGTAACGGAGCTTTGCCATCCAGAACCGCGACCGCCTGTGATCGTAGCTCAGGCTCGGAGCGTAGTATCGCTTCCACGGGAAAATCGGGAACGAAGATGCAGGCAAAAAACATGGGATCAGCTGTTAGCTATTAGCTTTTGGCTCTTAGCTAAAATTGGAACGCCTTAATTTTGGAATTGAAAAAAACCAAGAGCCAAGAGCCCAGAGCTAATAGCCAAAAGCTGGCTTTTGTTATCCGGCACGCACTGCTTTGGTGACGAATCTGGTGACCGATTGCACTGGCTTACGCTGCACGCGCGAACGCAAGAGTTCGCCCTCGACCTGAAGGCCGTCCAATAGCAGAGAATGAGAAGGGATAGATTGCTTCTGATCGCGAGATCCCGCTGATGGCTGGCAGTTGATAACTGACAACTTCTTTCCTGATGCCCGCAACTTAAGCTGCAAAGATGCACAAGTCTGCGCGCAGGGAACCGATGTGATCAAAAAAAGAATTGTGGGAGTATTTTCGACAGCGCGCTGAAAGCGAAACCATGAAGTGAGAGGAATGCGGCGGGCAAGTTTCACTGAAACATCGCCCAGATCTATGATTACTAGCCCGAAGCCGCCACTTTGCAAGAGCAAATCCGTGACTCGCACCGCCTGCTCGACAGGACCTTCCGCGTGGTGCCTAAAATATTGTTGTTTCCCCTCATAATTGGACGTAGAAGAAGGCTTCTTTCCGGGTGAACTTCCGCATCGCACCCACAATAAATTTGCAAAATTTACGCCTGCGGATTGGGCTGAAACAGGATCGAACGCATCGCTCACATCCACCAGCGCGCAGACTTCGTTTCGTTGTGTAGCCGCCGCTAATACTGCCAGAAGCATGCTGGTGCGGCCCGATGTTGGCGGCCCGCAAACTTCTGTGATGCCCCCACGGGGAATTCCTCCGGTAAGTAAATCCACTTCCTCAATCCCGCTGGAAACTATTTCCTGCGTGGGACGTACGCAAAGGCTGGAAGCGGGGAGAACTCCAATAAGTTTCTGTAAATCCAGCCGATAATCGAGTTTCGGTGGTTGTTTAGCAGTAATAGTTGAATATGGATTCAACTCAAATGGTATACACGTAGAGGATAAAGACATGAAAGGCGCCGTTTCGAAAGGATTGCGATATTCGCTTTTTATTCGCCTATAGATATTGCTCCGACAAACTTATTTTGTCAAGAAGCCAAGCGACAATTTTTAAGTAAAAGCAGAAATAACTTACTATCCCGCGATTGAAGAAAATTCTGGTAGGGAAGTTAAGCGCCGCTTAAGGACACTGGCGGGAAGGCGAGACAGTCAAGCCTGTTATGGGACTATGATTGTGCGCGAAAAAAGCGTTAACTAAGGGCACGTCAACTGTGCGGCTCCGAAAATCTTGAGTTGCATTCCGGTATCCGGGTTCATTACGGAGGACGATGCCACTCCCGCAAGAATCGTGGCTGTGCCGGTGAATCCCGATATGCATTGGGCCATCCCGTTCTGGTCCACGGTGACACCTGGGTTTATGTTTCCTACGCACATGCCGCTGTTTGATCCGACGCACCATGACACGTCCTTGCTCGCGAGGGGTATGGGGGACGGTGGCTTGTTGAAAGCGCCTGTCGCCGTGAACAAAACCTGGCCGCCGGAAAAGTTCTGGGCGTCCGCCACTGCCGGATTCAACATCACCGATTGCAACTGGCGATTGCTACCACATCCGATCAGTCCGATTGCGAGAATTGGCAGCACGAGAAGAAGGAGGCAGGGTCTTAAGCGCTTCATTGAACCGCTCTTCACAGATTCGTATTCTGAGATGGATGACGCAGGCTGCATAGTTGGTTGTTTTTCACATTTTTGAGTGTGACCAGAGTCCTTCGTTTTTGGGTGCGCGAGGTACTACTCCCTTTACAAGAAACGATTTGAGATCAACCAAAGGGAATAGTGTTTTCTGCATCTTAGGGATTGCATGCACCCCTTGCCGAAGAGGAAACTGCAATTTGAATGGCGATTGGCCAAGTGTTTGATTCGGCAAAACAGTGCCATAATATGGCTTATTTTTGCGGTCGCCGGGTGCCATATTAGTCCCTCTTGATCCCCGGGTATTCTTTTATGCTGA
>DASYGR010000324.1:0-5616 GCA_035999525.1 Terriglobales bacterium | reverse complement strand
CTTCGCCTGCTCGATCATTTCCGGAACATAATCCAGACCGCGCAAGTGTATGCGACGCGCGCGACTTAACTGGATGGACGAATACCCATTGGCACATCCAACGTCGAGAACTTTGTCCCCGTCGGCCAGATGCTTGGCGATCTCGGCGATTTCCATCTCGATCACACGATGGTCGGACCATGAAGCCGAGGAAGACGAACCGTGCTCGCGCGCCTGCTGCGTCCAATATTCAAATACTTCGCCTTGATTTAATCGGGTCGTCATTTAACACGCTCTGTATCGTGGCTCTCTAAGGCCGTCACAATTTCAGGGTTGCGGATCACGTAAGGAGGCTTCTGCATGCTGCGAAAGTGCATACGCGCCAAATATTCCCCGATAATGCCCAAGGCGAACAACTGGGCGCCCGAAAATAATGCGACGATGGACGCGAGAAACGGAAAGCCCGGCACAGAACCACCATGGACAAAATACCGAATCAGCACGTACGCCAGGACAACGATTCCAAATAGCGTAAAAACGAAACCGATCAAGCTGGCGATTTGCAATGGTATGGTACTGAAACCGGTCATCATATTCATAGTGTGCGTCAGCAACTTACGGAAGGTGTACCCGGACGCCCCTTGCGCTCGCGGGCTATGCTTCACAGGTGTGGAAGCAAAGCGGTTGGTGCCCCACGTCAGCAGCACATCTATAGATACGAAAGATCCCTCATAGTGGGCGAAGGCCTTTGCCAACTGGGAATTGAAAGCGCGAAACGCGCTCACTTTTCGGGCGACTTCAGCGCCCATGACATTTTGCAACGCCAGCTTTGTCACCCATGAGGCAAAGTCTCGTCCCATGCCATGTTGTTCCTGCTCAGGAGTTCCATAAACGACGTCATATCCACTCGCCAGTTTCTCCAGCAGTTTCGGAATCTCTTCCGGAGGATGTTGCAAATCGTCATCCAAGGTGACGATGACATCGTAGCGTGCCGCCCGAATGCCGCACAGCAACGCATTGTGCTGCCCGTAATTCCGCATCAGGTTGATCGGACGAATCCAGGAATATTGCCGCGACAAATCGCAGATTACATCCCAGCTACGGTCAGGACTGCAATCGTTCACGATCACAAGTTCAAAATCATCCGCGATGGCAACCAGCACAGGCTCCAGCCTGCGAACTAACTCAGGAAGAATCGCTTCGCTGCGATAAACCGGAATGACAATCGAAATGCGACTTCCTTGTGGTTCGTAAGCGTGTCGCTTCCCTGAAATGTTTGTCCTGGCTTCTCCATTTATGTCCAAGTACCGGAGTTTACGCGATTTTTCGAGCCACAACCACCAGGGAAGTCCCAATCGGCAAAGAATGCCCACGGCCAACCCACTTAGCCTCCAAACGTAACAGTCCTGTCAAGAAGCCATTAACAATAGGGACCAGCCGGAACTCGTCCCGCGCCCGGTCATGGGCGGATTGAACCGCGTTTCGTGGCAAATTCAGTTTGCGATACGCCCATACGACCGGAAAGATAGAGGCCATAAACTGGGTGAGGAGTTCCACCTCAAATCCCGAATCTTCGAGTTTCCGACGAATTCCGTCCGCTGAGTAGCGTCGGCAGTGGCTGGCCGCCTCATCAAAATAGCTCCACAATGCCCGATGGGCCGGAACCGTCAGCAACACTTTTCCGCCGGGGCGCAGCGCCGAGTGGATTGCGTTAAGCGTCTCGCGGTCTTCGTTAATATGTTCGAGAACATCGAACATTCCAACCAGGTCAAACTGTTTACCAAAAGGTAAGTGCCTGATGTCGGCCTGGATGAGTAAAGCATGCGACTTGCCCCGGGCATGCTTTAACCCCTCGAACCACAGTTCCAAACCAATCAAATTGCAATTCGGACACGCCGCCTCCAAAGCCCTTAATACGTTCCCCGTCCCACAGCCAACTTCCAACATCAAGTTGCATGGGTTTAGGGAGGATGAAATTCGGCGGACCAATGCGAGAATTAAGTCGTTTCTTGCACGGAACCAGAAGTGCTGGTTTTCGATCCGAGCGAGTTGGTCGAAAAATGCCGGGTCATAGCCGCCCGTCTCGTGAATATCCTCAACAGACGGCGCGTTAGTTTCTTTTTCTTGGAAAATCAGATCCTTTTTTCGCTTAAGAAGCACCGTTGCCACGCGATTCGTAATCACGTTACCACAAGGATTGTCGTGGCTGTGATATTTTCATTTCGCCCGTCAACCACAAGGCATTGGAGATGTTTGATGAAAGTTGAGGTTTCAGCGAGTAACATGCGCCGGTTGAATCTGGCCATCGTTATAGCAGTTTTGAGTCTTTACAGCTTCCCCTATTTGGCTACATCTCTGACCTTGAAATCTCACCAGGTGCCATTCGCGTTTGCGCCTGACCTGAGCCTATATCTGAACCTGAGCATGATTGGTTCGTCTCACGCTAATCCCTATTTCGGCTCTCCTCTTCAATCCGGCGAAATGGGATACGTGACTTTTGATATCGCGTTCAAACTGCTTGGCGGTTTCGTGAAGATTGCGGGCAACAATCTATGGTTTGCAGTATTCATTTGGAATCTGTTCTGGTGGACAGCAATGTGTATCGGCGCGCTCTGGTTCCTCCGGACTGCTTTGCCCCAATCTGGAGGCCTGTTTTTGTGCCTCGCAATGACTCTGCTTTTCTTTTTCAACTTCGGAGTCGTCAAATCAGAGCTCTTGGCGTGGCTTCGCCTGCCGTCGCTGATCGGGTTTGATGGATTAACTCTTCCGAACATCCGCACCGTCTTTCCGCAGGTTCCACTTGCCCTGTTGTTCCCCTACCTAGCACTTCAGGTCCGAGCGATTGATCGGTGGCATTGGCTCGATTGGGCGGGAATGTGTCTTCTTCAGGCAGCCGCATTTGAGACGTTCCCGTACGAAACCTTGCTAATGGCGGGAATCACGTTGGTCGCGGTACTAGCCACTCTCACTCTGCCCATGCGGCGGGAACGCCTGGGCATGGTTGGGTTGTACGCCGCTGCTTGCGCGATCGCTGACATATTGTTTTTGTTCCCCCGGTTATTTGGAGGAGCAAGACACTCCGGGCAGACAGTAATCGCACTGCACCCGGAACGGGTCTTGGGCTTGGTGGGCGGTGGGTTCCTCTTGCTCGCTTTGGTTACAGCCGCTACTGCGCTGCTCCCGCCAGTGGGGTCGCGGAGTGTCAAGTGGACCATCGCTGGTCTTGGTTTCGCAAACTGCCTGTTGATGCTGGGAGACACTGTGTTTTCACCAGCACTGCTGGTTTCCAATCACGCGGGCTATTTTATTCACACAACTATCTCGTTGCAAATTTGCTATTTAGTATCCGCTGCCTTCGTTCGATTCGGAAGCGAAACGGCGCGGTTGAAGGTAGTCTGCCTTGCAGTCATTGTGCTAACGATTACGAATGGCCTGCTTCTTGCTCTTGCTTCCAATCGAAACTCCCTGGCGGAGAACAGGTTGACAAACGAGTTCGCGACGACAATCCAATCATTCCATATAACAAAGGACGATTTGGTAATTACTCGTGCTGAGAGTGTGGATGATCTGTGTGCATGGGTGCCCCTCCTGACCCCAGCAAAAGTGCTGTTTTGCCGGAGCGCCCAATACGAGCTATCACTTGACGAAAGGCGCAAAGTGTACAGACCGCGGCAGGCCTTCTACCTCTACTTCGCCGGAAAAGACGTGCGGCAGATTGAGCTAGCAGCAACCGATTCCAGCGCAGAGCAAGAAAGGCTAGCGTTTACCAACCAAACTGGTTCCAGTGACAAGAACGGGTGGGAAGAGGCGAAGGCTTCAATTCAAACGGACTTGCTACCTCTTCTCTCTGAAGTTGAAAAGCAAGATGGCCGAATGGAGAGTTTTTTCTCCCCATACAGTCGGGTCTTGGTCGTGGACGACGCAACGAATCCGACGTTCGCTAGACAGCGGCTCGCCTCTTATTTCTCAATAAAGTCGGAAGGCAGGGCTGGTGAGTTTATATACTTCTGGTGTACGCCGCGCTGACAGCCTGCTTACAAAGAGGCGCAGGTGTATATCGGGCCTCTAATCCTTCAGCAACTGCCTGGCTATCACCAGCCTCTGTATTTCGCTGGTCCCCTCGCCAATCGTGCACAGTTTCACATCCCGATAATACTTTTCCGCCGGATAGTCTTTGATGAACCCATACCCGCCATGAATCTGCACGCCTTCATTCGCGCATCGCACTGCGACTTCGCTCGCATACAGTTTCGCCATCGAAGATTCCAGCGTCGTCTTCATCCCCGCGTCTTTCATGGACGCGGCCCGCAACGTCAGCAATTTCGCCGCTTCGATTTCGGTCGCCATGTCTGCCAACTTCCATTGGATCGCCTGAAAATCGCTGATCGCTTTACCGAACTGTTTCCGCTGTTTGGAATAATTCAGCGCTGCATCGTATGCGCCCTCCGCCATGCCCAGCGACAATGCGGCAATGGAGATCCTTCCACCGTCCAGTACGCGCATCGCGTCCACAAATCCCTGGCCTTCGGTTCCAAGCAGGTTCTCTGCGGGAAGAACGCAATCTTCGAAAATGAGTTCAGCTGTATCGCTGGCACGCAAGCCGAGTTTGTTTTCTTTTTTTCCGGGACGGAAGCCCTTTGTATCTTTGTCAACCAGAAAGGCCGAAAGTCCATGCGTATGCGCCGCACGATCGGTGACTGCGACAACTACCAGCACGTCCGCATAGTGGCCGTTGGTGCAAAAAGTCTTTGTCCCGTTCAAAACCCAGCTATTGCCCTTGCGCACCGCAGTCATCCTCGCACTGCCCGCGTCCGACCCCGAGGATGGTTCCGTCAATCCCCAGGCGCCGATGAATTCTCCCGTCGCAAGCCTGCTTACATATTTCTTCTTCTGAGATTCATTTCCGGCGACAAAAATATGATTCGAGCAAAGCGACGTGTGTGCGGCAACAATAATTCCCACCGATCCATCTACGCGCGATAACTCTTCGATCGCAGTAACGTATTCGACATATCCCATGCCCGCCCCGCCGTACTCTGTCGGGAAAATGATTCCCAGCAATCCCAGCTTTCCCAATTCCTTGACCGTGGATAGGGGAAACTCGCCGGCCTCATCCCACTTCATGACATGCGGAGCGATTTCACGCGAGGCAAATTCAGCGACTGTCTTTTTTAGTTGGAGTTGCTCTTCGTTCAGTTGAAAATCCACAATCCCTCCCGTACCGGGCTGCACCCAATTTCGTGCAGTCCCTTAATTAGACCATGCGAGGGAAAGAAGGCGAAGAGGATAGACCGACCGGTTGGTTGAAAACATCGCACATTCCTTCATGACCCCTATATCGCTTAGAGCTTTTCCGATAAAACGCGGTCTTTTCCAACTGAAATGAATCGCTCAAACACCTCATTCGATAGCAGTCGGCCACGCGAAGAGAGGTTGATTCTAGACTCTTGCCGCTTGATTAATCCGTCGCTGATACATTCATCAACCACACGTTGCATCTGAGACACAGGTCCAGTTCCAAACTTACGTTCAACCTCGTCCATATCAACGCCACGATTAAGGCGCAATCCCAAAAACAATGTTTCCTCCAGCGCGGCCTCCCATGAGATCGGAGTGACCTGAATCGGGGAACCGGCA
>DASYGR010000302.1:0-6812 GCA_035999525.1 Terriglobales bacterium | reverse complement strand
GTCCGGCATCTATCTTCATGAACTTGCGAAACTCGGCGGAGTACACCAGCGGCGGAGGGTGTCCGAAATTAACGAACCGGAAAAGGCCGCCCGGACGCACTTCGCCGTATAACATGGTCGCGATTTCCCGGGCACCTTCTTTCTCACTTATCCCCAGCGCGTTGCGAGCGGTGACCGATTGCGCCAGCCGGAGATTGAGATTGTCGAACAGCTCGGGCGTGGTTTTTCCGTAGCGGTCCAATTCCGTCAGCATCAACGCATGGAATGTGTCATGAACCGTAGACGCAATCTTTGCCGAGATTAACCCGTGTCCCTGAGCATCTACCACCAGAACACCCGCCGTCGAACAGAGTTCGCCAAGGTCTTCCGCAACTCGCACCTGCTCGGAACTTCTTGCGAATCTGTATTCGGTTTCCATCTCCGGCCTGTAGCCAGGGGTCCCTTTCAGCCATTGCACGTGATCGTCGACGGAATTGCGTACCGGGCCCCCTGAAGGAAGCGGTTCGAGGAACTCCCTTGATAGACGTAGAGCCCGCTGAATGCGTGCATCAACGTCGTAACGTTGCCGAAAATTGAGGTACTCAAAAAGATCGCCACCTACGGTTCCAGCAGGAATTGAATTCCCAAACATCTCGATGCCGGGAACGTGCGGAATCGCACCTTCCACCGGCATCAAGCGCTGACGCAAGTATTCATCAATACTCGGGAATGTGTACGTTTTTGCCATATTAAAATTTCGCGGCAGTGGAACTTACTTCGCGTCCACCCACTTGTCTGATCCCGTCAGCTTAACTGACACACCAGTAATAAAGATGTGCAGGGGCTTGCCGTCGGCAGTGCCGCGGTGCTCGGTTGAGATCAAAAGAGGACCTGCCTTTTTGTAGCCTACCCAGGAGGCGTTGACGAGGCTGGGCTTCTCCGTCCCGCCGTGGCGGAAAACAAGGTACTCGACGCGGTTATCTTTGCCAACGTAGAGGTTCCAGGTGTCGCCGGGCGTATAACCGCCGGCTTCCGCGGGATACTTCACCGACACCAGGGTGGCCGAGCCTGCGCCAACCGGCAGTTTCTTCATACCTTCGTCGGTCACGTTGGCGCTGGTGTCCCAATAAGCATGGAACGGGAACAGAAGCCAATAGTTATCATTGACGAAAGCCGGTTCAACTTCGTTCTTTACCTGGTCAGGTTGGCTGCTTAGCTGAGAGCTGTCGTATGTAACCTTAACCGGCTTGCCATCTTTATCCGTAGTTTCGAACGTGATTTTGCCGGTCTTAGGCTCCCACTCCCACTTGTGAGCAGCTTTGAAGAGTCCGGTAATTTCTCCGTTCCAGTTGTAGCGGATCGCTTCGACTTTATCCCATGAATCGATCCCGTAGGTCTTGGCGATTTGTTCGAGAATTGGCGGGCGTTGCTGTGCCCAGGAGTTTGGAGCTAGGGCCAGCATTCCGCAAAGCAGAAGACCCATCACGACTAAACGGCAGGCATTTTTCATGGATTCCCCTCCTCGGTGAATTAAACGGATGCTTGTCGGATGACGATGCGGGACTTCCGGCTACATTAATTTCGATCCATTGTGCTTCACCCTAGCCACTCTGCTGACCGTTGGGTGTGGGCGGCCGTGTGCCCCTTCCATTGGAATTAGCGCCTTGCTCTTACGCCTTCTTCGAGATGAAAACATCAGCGGGAAGTTTGAACCGCGCGCTCAATTTCCGCACCTGTTCAATGGTGAGATTGCGATGTCCTGCCAGAAACATCGAAACCGCGCTTTCCGAACCAAATTGAGGAATCAGGTCGCGTTGCGTGAGATCCTGCTGTTCAATCAGAAACCGCACCACCGAAGCCGGGTCAGCCGCCGGAATAGGATATTGCTCTTGCTCGTAGCGTTCTACAAGCAAGGTTAGCAGCTCGATTGCTTCCAATTCAGAGCGAGAGGGGCTTTCCAGCGCCGTTAGTTGAAAGAGGGCGTCGGTATATGCTTCAAGTTCCGCCTCATTGTGTATGACGCGGGGAGCGCCGCGTTCTATCATCTTTGCCGGGTTCGCGAGAACTGTGCTCATTGTGTCCCAAACCTTCTATCCCAGTTACTGCGGTTGTTGTATTCCTTGTGCGTCACAAAAGACCTGACGTAAACGTGTCCTCTGGTCTGCATTTCTTTCGTCGTCTTTGCGTAGTGGATAACGGTGATCAGCCTGTAACGGTTCCGTCTGATATCAAAGATCACGTAGCCATCCACATTATCTGCATCCTTAAACATGCCGCGAACTTCGGCAAAATTGTGCCAGCGAACCGCCTCGACGATACCCACCCACACTTTGATTTCGTTTGCCGCATCCGGATAGCGTTTCATTGCCTCGCTGAGGTGCCTCCGAGTAACGATGAACACTGATTAATAATACTTCACAATATGTGAAGTTGTCAAATAATCCTAGTTACTTGAACCTCGAGTTACCCCGGGTCCTCGGAAACGCCGAAACCCGATTATTGCACCAGCTATCGCGACGCACCCATATTCCAGCAGCATCACCCAACCAGGAAGCGACCCCCACGGACGCACAAGTGTGCGCAAGTGCCACATGACGTAAGTTGGGATGATGCTTACGGTCCAGACGATGATCAGCAAGGTCGAGGACGACGTCAGGAATGGCAGCAGCCAGAGAAGATACCAGGGGAACACGACTGGTGCGCACAAGAGAGATGCTGCCATGGGCCAGGCAAATTGGGACCAGTCGGGTTGGCCCGGAGACGACTCTAACGCAGCGTTCCTTATTCTTAGCCAGGTTGCAGTCACTAGTCCGGCGAGCACTGCCAGCCCCACCAGCAATTGCGGAGACACCACTCGAGCGAGCGCCGCGAACACGGGACCATTAAAGCGGAAACTGTTCACATAAGTAGCAAGCGAGCCGAGCGGAATATGGCCATGGTTAAGAAATGGCACGTACAGGAGTCCGATCACGGCGACCGCCAACACCGCGTCGCGAATGCGAACCCGCTTCCAGTAAAGCGGCAAGAGTACGATCGGCAGAAATTTCACTGCGATCGCTAGTCCGAGTGTGACGGCCGCAATCGCCCGCCATCGGCGCAACAGCGCAGCGGCGGACACCACCAACAATAGCGCGCCAACAACATCAATGTGACCGCTTCCCGCCACCTCAATGGCCAACAATGGGTTCCAGGCGAACGCCAGAACCAGGTGCGCTGGCTTCCGAGTCCAACGCAAGACATCGAGTAACACGAAAACAATTGCGAACTCGCAAACTACAAACGCTACTTTCAGCGCGAATGTAGATTCATGAATGGCGGTTACGGCGCGGAAAAAAAGCTGCGCTCCTGCTGGATATGGGCTCGGTAGATCCGGGTTGTTCAAGTTGCGGGTTTCGGGGATATGCAGCCCTTTAACGGCAGGATCGCTGGGGACGACAATATAAGGGTTGTAGCCGAGCCTTTGCAGGCGGCCATCCCAAACATAGCGATGAATATCATCATCCGCGCCCGCAGGCAGCCGAAGAAATGTAATGTTCCACACGGCCGCCAGGACGAGCCCGATAACAGCAACGCGCCGGGAAATAATCGGCGTAGCGAAAAACTCACGGATTGCCAAAAGATATGCGATGCTCGCAAGTGTCAGCGAGGCCATGAAGCACGGCCCCCCCCTGTCGCCGAAGTTGCGTGAGCAGATCGTTAGCGCCACGCACAACGTGGCGCCGAGTATGTACACTCTCCGCTCGGGGGTGATCTTCACAGTTCCCGTGCCAGTCGGTAATCGTGCTCTCCGCTGATTCTCCGGATGCCGTGACAGTACCGGAGATTCATGGCTCTACATTGCCCCCAATGGACGGGGACGAAGATGCGTTTGCACGAGTATCGACTATCCGCAGTAGGTGATTTGCAAGCAAAATGATCTCCAGAGCTTCCACCGGATCATCGAGATTCACCTCTCGATGCGACTGTGGATTCTTGTAGGAGCCGATTGCGCCCCAAAATAAGTTCATCCGGGAGCCTTGCTCGGCGGGGGGCGCAGTAGTGTCAGCCAGGGGGCCCTTACCTTGCGAGAAGGCATCCTGAATTAGATTAACGCCGATTTTCTCGGGGCCATAACTAGCGGCGTCACGCACTGCAATTTCGACAGCCTTCATGGCCTCGAACGCTGCGTTATCGAAATCGGTGCGCATGTATGCTGGCCACGCTTTTTCTAGTATGCGAGGGTGCAGCAATTCTTTGGGGAACGTGATGGGCGCCGCGCGCCGACTGGCGTCCACACCTTGTGCATAACTACGGGCGCGGCGGCCCAACACGCGCCAGCCATTGTGCCCGTTAGTGTCGGGCGCAGGTATTAGCAGTCCCTCTCTCTCGAGCCACGCCCACGCTTCGCCGATAGCAAGATCGATCTCCTGCCGTTTGTTCTGGGGGAATGGAGATTGCTGGCCCGGCATCATCGCGAAAGGCCACAGCTCCCCAATGAGGTTGTTGAGGTGGAACATCCCCTGGTTTTGGTTTGGTGGTCTCTTGCAAAGTAAAGCCAGGATCTTGGTTCCGAGCGTATCGGGCTCGAGAGCCAGGAGCGTATCCGGAGTTGGAAACATCTGGGCAAGCTCGTACATACGCCTATTTTAAGCGGAGTAGGCCGGGGGGTGGCGGCCACAATGATGACTGTAATGGCGATGTTACAACAGTTGACGAACAGAGCTAGAGCCAGTCCCTCATTAAGATTGCCTCTTAGTATCCAGGCTGTGGGTATGTGGCTTTTACTCTCCGAGAAGTCTGCAAATAGGAGTACCACACAACCAAGCCGACAGAACGGCTAAATGCAATCCTGAGAATGTCGACATGCACACCGGCTGCGTACACGATGAGTTGTAGGGTTATTACTGTTGTGGTCGAAATAATCAGGAAGGTCTTTGCAAAATGAGGGGCATTCGGTTTCAACAGCCACAGCCGAAGTCCCGCCATAGAACTGTACAGCGCAAGGCCCGTGTATACAGCTGCCACGGATGCTAAGCGGGATGCGGTAAAAAGAGTGAGCGACCGTGATGCAACCATGTTGGTGAGGGCTTTGATTCCGATTTTCAACTCGAACAGTGGAGCGATTATCGTGAGCGAGACGCACAGTAACAGTAACCAACCCCCGACTCCTTGTGGGCCGCTCTCGTGCTTGGAAGTCGCGGGTCGCGACACCTCGGTTGAGGAAGGCGGGGCATCTCTCCCGCAACTAGGACAGGTCACCGCGTCGGAATTAGTTCCACAGGACTGGCAATACACGGGAAACTCCTGAGCGTCCAGTTGGATTCTAGATTATCTTTCCCATTGCGGAACACCTGTTTCGGCTGTTAAAGACGGCCCGGGGTCCAGCCCAGGCATCCATAGTAAGGTACGGCAGAGAGCGGCAGAGGCTCGATTCCTTCGGATAACTGTCGCAAACAGGCCATAGCGCTCATTGAGAATTGGCCACCCGTCCGCCCGATCAATGAGCGGTTGAATCCCACTCTTTCAGCCACGCCGCGGTCCGTGGCGCTTTCTCCGGAGCCTGACGCAACTCCGCCGCGATTCGATTCAAATCGTCTGCGACGTCGATGTCATAAAAACGATCTGCGAAGCCTACGGACAGCTCAAGCGCTCTTGCGCGCGATAGGAGTCTCTCCAGCGCGCTGCTGGTGCCCATCCCGTCACCTGCGAAAAGCGTAGGATGAGAAGCCTTCGCCCCGACGAGGTAGTAGCCTCCGTCGTGCGTGGGTCCAACGACTACGTCATGCGCGGCCAGCGTTTCGAACGCGTCTTCGAGAACAGAACGCGGCAGATGTGGGCTGTCACTGTTGAAAGCAATCACGCGCCGTCGATGGTCGCCTTTGTGATGATCAGTCGCGAAGTGCGCAAACACCGACGTGAGGCCCGCGGCAAGACCCTCACCTTTCTGCGCAACTACGTTTGCTTCACTGCCTGCCAACCGCGCCAGCTCGTTTACATCCGATTCTGGACACATGATGGCAACCTGCACACCGTTCGATGTCAATTTCAAAGACCGCGCCAGCGCCAGCGTGTCGTCGAGAAGACAACAATAGAAATCAGTGACAGCCTCAGGAGAAAGGCTGTTCGCCAAGCGAGTCTTCACCGCGCCCGGCCTCGGCGCTTTCGCCATAATTACCAGCACACGGTCGTTTCCTGACGAACGCACTACCGTCTCCCTCGAAGATTCATAGATTGTTGGGGCAATAATATACGACGGGTGGCCCGTTCAAGCCCGAGAAAGGTGCTAAATATTGCAGCCGCGCGTAAGCGACGGGTCAGCTAGCGAAGCGTCGCCGCCAGCCGACGCGGCGAAATTCCCTCCTCGACGACCAACGCTTCCCGGTTCTAAAACGGGACCAGCAGCCTGTCCGGGCCTTCGATTTCGTCTTTGGCCTCTGGGAATTTTCACTCCATGGTTTGCCCGCGCACTCGGGACACAATCGATCATGTTGCCAATAGCGAAACAGTGATAACAGGTCCCTTCAGATGCGATGGAAGAAATTTGTCTTGTTGAAAGAACGTCACAAAAAAAGTCCCACCGCAATCCGCTGCATCCAACCCCTCTAGGAGGTTCATATGTACGTTATTCTTGGAGCAAGCGGAAACACCGGACACATCGTAGCCAACCAACTTCTTGCCCAACAGAAAAAGGTTCGCGTCGTCGGTCGACATGCGGCTCATTTGCAGCCCTTAGCAGCACAAGGCGCAGAGGTATTTGTCGGCGACCTCGCTGACGCATCGGCCCTGACCAAAGCCTTCCAGGGGGCGGATTCCGCCTACGTAATGATTCCACCCGACCCCGGCGGCAACGATCC
>DASYGR010000289.1:0-3980 GCA_035999525.1 Terriglobales bacterium | reverse complement strand
GCCCGGCGCGAAGCCTCCGCTGTGCTGGATGATTCAGCAATACCTTCCGACGAAGTTATTCGCGCCCAGCTTTACATGAGAACCCGCTGGCAAAAAAGTTACGGACTCGTCGAAGTGGGATAGTGTGTCCATGCGTTTTTTCGATGGCATAATCACTCTGTGAAAATTGACTCCAAATCGGATCTCTACCGCAGAATCCCTTCCGTGGACGAATTGCTCCGCGAAGCGCGGCTGTCTCAATTGATCGTGCGTGACGGTCCGGTTGTAGTCACCGCAGCGGCTCGAACCGTTCTCAAGCGTTTCCGCGACGAAATCGCCGATGGACAGTTCGATGACGAGAGCATTGCGCACGCCCTCTCAGAATTAGCGGCCAACGTGGTGAAGGAAGTCCAGCAGGCGTCGAAATATTCTTTGCGCACCGTAATCAACGCTACCGGCGTGATCTTGCACACGAACCTCGGAAGATCGCCTGTTTCCCCCAGCGCGCTGAATCATATTCTCAACACGGCAGGCGTTTATTCGAATCTAGAGTTCGATATCGAATCAGGAGAGCGCGGCAAGCGCGACGTCCACGTAGATCGCTTATTCCGCAAGCTTTTAAACGCCCGCGTAGGGACAGCCGCCCCCGGCTATCCACCAGAGCAAAGCTCGCCAGAAATCTCAACAATAGTCGTCAACAACAACGCCGCCGCTGTACTGCTTTCGCTGAATTCGCTGGCCGATGGCGCCGAAGTCATCGTTTCCCGCGGGGAACTCGTTGAAATTGGCGGATCATTTCGTATTCCCGACGTAATGGCGAAATCCCATGCCATCCTGCGCGAGGTCGGCACCACCAATCGCACCTCGCTTGCCGATTATGAATCCGCAATCAACGACAAAACGAAATTGCTGCTGCGAGTTCATCGTTCAAATTTCGAAATCACTGGATTCACTCAGCGACCCCGCCTCGAAGAGTTGGTCACATTGGCTCGCCGGCGGAATATACCCCTGATGGAAGATTTGGGCAGCGGATCTCTCTTCGATCTGCACTCCATTGGCTTGCGCGATGAACCGGGCGTTTTGGACAGCCTTCACGCGGGTGTGGATGTTGTTACCTATAGCGGAGATAAATTGCTCGGCGGCCCTCAGGCGGGAATCCTGAGCGGGTCGCGACAGCTGATATCGAAGATGCGCGCAAATTCCCTGTTTCGCGCTTTGCGCGTAGACAAGCTGACTTATGCGGCCTTGGAAGCGACCCTACAGGCTTACGTAAAGCAGGATTACGATGCGATTCCCGCATTGCGAATGATGCGCCTGTCGAAAGATGAAATTCAGGTGCGGGCAGAAAAACTGGCGGGCAAAATACGCTCCCCAAAGATTGCCGTGGATCTCATGGATGGAGACTCGGTAATCGGCGGAGGCGCGGCGCCATCGGCGGTTCTGCCGACATGTCTGCTTGCGGTTGCTTCTTCGGATTTTAGTGCTGATGACCTTGCCGCGCGCCTTCGCAAGTCCGATCCGCCGATCATTTCTCGCGTGCAAGAAGATCGAGTTCTGCTGGACTTGAGAACGGTTTTTCCCGAGCAGGATGAGTTCGTGGCGGTGGCGTTAGCGAAGATCGGGGATATGTAGGGCGCACACTCTTGTCCGCCGGCTTTGGTTCTATCTTTAAGAGAGAGAGAATTAAATCAAAAGCAACAGCGGCGGACAAGAGTGTCCTCCCCACATACGCCTCGACGGGATGTTCTGATAGGCTTTTGTCTCTGCGCCTCATCAGAACAATTTCGCTAGTTTCTCTGCTTGGCGCAAGTCTGCTCACCAGTTGCGGGACGCCCGGAATCCCGCTACCCCCGTCTCTTGAACTGCCGAAGCCAGTCGCTGACCTGCATGCAAAGCGAAAGGGCGACAAAGTCTATTTGACCTGGACCGCGCCCGCCCGAACCACAGACCGCCAGCCAATCCGTCACTTCGGGCCCACTCGCATTTGCCGCCGTGCCGGCCTTCTTGAAACGTGCGGCGCCGCGATCACAGAAGTGCCAACTGTCCCCCCGAAGATTCCCGCCAAGAACCCAACACCGCAGCCGCAAAGTTATACGGATACTCTTCCGCAATCCGCCCTGATGAATCCGTCTGCGAATCTCACTTATGCGGTTGAAGTTATGAATGATCGCGGACGAAGCGCTGGCCTCTCCAACAAAGTGCAAGTCCCTGCCGCGCCCACTCTCGCGCCGCCAGCGAATTTTGCCGCTGAGGTCACGGCAGATGGTGTCGTCTTAAGTTGGGTGCCAGTTTCAAATCCGGGTGAAATTTCGGGATTGCATTATCTCTATCGCATCTACCGCCGCGAAGAAAATAGCAAAACAGAAACCGTGGCGGGCGAGTTGCAATTGGACTCAACACCCAATCCGGGTTTTGTAGATCACAACCTCGAGTGGGAAAAGAAATACTTGTACCACGCTGATGTGGTCACTCTGGTTGCCGGGAAACCGGGGAGTGAAACTAAGGTCGAAGGAGACGATACGCCCGAAGCGGCAGTCTTTACGCACGATATCTTTCCGCCGGCGGTGCCCTCCGGCCTGCAAGCCGTGTTTTCCAGCGAAAACGAAAAACTCTTCGTTGACTTGATATGGAATCCGAATACGGAAAGTGATTTGGCGGGCTACAACATTTTCCGGCACGAGGAGGGTGGTTCGTCTATCAAGATCAATTCCGAATTAGTAAAGCTGCCGGCTTTCCGGGATCTGAATGTGTCCTCTGGGAAAAAATATTATTACTCCGTTTCCGCCGTGGACGTTCGCGGAAACGAAAGCGCCCGGTCCGAAGAAGCGAATGAGATTGTGCCGTAAACAATCCTTTTTTTTCCTTCCGAAAAGTTCGAATCTTTGTGTTTAGATATCGCTATGAAATATTGCTGCTTTGATCTCGATGGGAAGTCCCACTGCGGCTTGGTGGAATCTGTGGCCGGACGCGACGAAATTACCCGCCTGTTATTGACCGCGCCCGAAGACAGCGGTGGTGAAATCGAAGATTTACCCACGAAGCGCATGGATCGGCTGTCGTTAGCGGAGGCCGTGTTGCTAGTGCCGGTGCGCCCCTCGAAAATCGTCTGCGTGGGTCGCAATTACCGCGAACATGCCGCTGAACTCGGCCACGAGGTTCCCACCGAGCCCCTGATTTTTCTGAAACCACCATCGTCTTTATTGCCGCCAGGCGGAAGTATTGTTCGACCGAAGATGTCGCAACGGGTGGACTACGAAGGCGAGCTTGCAGTGGTGATCGGTAAGAAGTGTCATCAGCTTGCAGCAGATGAAGACGTGGAACCGTATATTCTCGGATATACCTGTGCAAACGACGTAACCGCACGCGATCTGCAAAATAAGGACAGCCAGTGGACCCGCGCCAAGGGCTTCGATACGTTTTGTCCGGTCGGCCCTCTCGTGACCGACGAAATTGATCCGTGGGCCGGAGTGGGGGTCGAGACTCGTGTGAACGAAGAAATCCGCCAGCAAGGCAATACGCGGGACTTCATCTTCGCCTTGGATGTTGTAATTCGATACATCTCGCAAGTCATGACGCTGTTTCGCGGCGATTTGATTTCGACAGGAACGCCCAGCGGAGTGGGGCCTGTTGTGGCGGGAGATGTGGTCGAAGTCACGGTGGAAGGAGTGGGAATCTTGAGAAGCGTCGTGGCCGACGCTACCTCAACCCTGCATAGTGGGAATAGGGGTCCTTCGACTTAGTTCTTCTTCTCGAGCGCGAAGGAAGAACAGGCGCTCAGGACGACAAATTTCATTATCTTTATTCATGCTGACAAATTTTTATTGTCATGCTGAGATATTTTTATTGTCATGCTGAGCCTGAGCTTCCGCTCGCGGAAGCTCAGATAGTCGAAGCACCCCTACCCCGGCAGGTAGTGTCACTGCTCACCAGTTACTTCTTGATCCGAACCTGCACTCGTGTTCCTTCCGAGAGCTCGCCATCCAGGAGTTCGATCTTCCCTC
>DASYGR010000168.1:0-8612 GCA_035999525.1 Terriglobales bacterium | reverse complement strand
GCGTGGCACGTCACCGGGGCGCAAGAGTCCAAATCCCAAGGCAACTGCACAGGTCTTCATGCAGGCATTACAGCTCAATTGACGCCGGGTTACAGCGAACCCAGTGTGATGGTCGCATTTTGTTGAACGACTTAGAAACCGCCCAAAGTACGGCGCCCGAATCTTGGAAACTCGTGATTGATGGGAAAGAGTTGAGTGACTCAGATTGGATATTCGGAAACGGCCCTGGGCCAGTCGGGGGGTATGGAACGCTTGCAGCCGGGGGCAACCTTTAATTGCGGGCACAGTCTTGTATGCTGCAACTTAAAGAAATCACTTGGCCGTCACAGAGACGTAGTTTTTCTTGCCTCTGCGCAACAGGACATGGTCGTGGATCAAGTCCTTTGTGGTGACGGAGCGGCGCAATTCCCATTCGCGGACGTTGTTCAAATAAATGCCACCGGCTTCAACCTCTTTTCGCGCTTGGCCTTTTGACTGGCAGAGATCTACTTGGACGAGCAATTCAATAAGCGGTACACCGGCACCGGCGAATTTTGATTTCTCAATTTCCTTTGTGGGAACTTCGCCATCAATGTTCTCAAAGAAATTGACGTCCGAGTCAAGGATGTCACCGCCTTCTCCGAACAGAACGGCGCTGGCGATTTGGGCTTTGCGCAATTCGTTTTCGCCGTGCAGCAACCCAGTCATTTCTGCCGCCAGCGCGCGATGTGCTTCTCTTGCCTCCGGATTCTTCTCGTGCTTCTGCGCGAGCGCATCAATTTCCTCCTGACGACGGAGAGTGAAAAATCTCAGGTAACGGATCACATCGCGGTCATCGGTGTTGATCCAGAACTGGTAGAAACGGTAAACACTGGTTTTTTTCGGGTCGAGCCAGATGGCACCAGCCTCGGTCTTGCCGAATTTGGTGCCGTTGGCGTTAGTGATCAGTGGCAGCGTTAGGCCATAAACGGTTTTGCCAAGTTTCTTGCGCGTGAGTTCGATACCGAGGGTAATGCTGCCCCACTGGTCGCTACCGCCGATTTGCAGGTCGCAATTCCGGTCGCGGCGCAGCACATAAAAATCAAACGCCTGCAATAGCATGTAACTGAATTCGGCGTAGCTGATGCCGGCGTCGCGGTCCTCCATGCGCGCACGGACGCTCTCCTTGGCGACCATCTGGTTGACGGAAAAAAGCTTTCCGATGTCGCGTAGAAAATCGAGGTACGAAATCCCCGCCGTCCACGAAGCGTTGTCCAAAAGCCGCGCGGGATTTGTCTTCGTGTCGAAATCGAGCAATTTCGTGAGTTGAAGCTTCACGCTCGTATTGTTGCGCTCGAGAACTTCCTTCGTGAGCAACTGTCGTTCCTGCGTCTTGCCGCTTGGATCACCAATTGAGCCAGTCGCGCCACCTGCCATCGCAATCGGATGATGGCCGAACAGTTGAAAACGTCGCAGTGCAATCAACGGAACCAGATTGCCAACATGTAAACTGTCGGCCGTAGGATCGAAGCCGCAGTAAAGCGTGATGGGCGTTCCGATACGTTCGGTTAATTCCTGCACGTCGGTGCAATCGACGACGAGGCCGCGCCACTTCAGTTCTTCCAGGATGGTCACATGTGGGAGATTAAATCAGCACTGGTCAAATGCCAATTTCCAATTGAACACGAAGTCTACGAAGTGGAACCAGGCGTCGTGATGTCGGCGAAGTTTGCGTCAAGTGGTTTGGTCTGCGAGATGCGAGTCGAGCAAACGCACTTTGACAAAGATATTGTCGACCTGCGGACTGGCATTGATATGGACAAAATCAACGCACTTCTGGACCGACTCGCGCCACCCTTGGAACGAGGCGACAGAGACCGAGATGACCTATTGGGCTTGATAGCGGTTTCAGGCCTTACGCTGGTAAAAAACGATAGATACGCGAATCTCGACGTGGACGAGATGTGGAGCGTCGAGACTCACAAGAAGTCTGTGACGACTACGAGCGGTGCGGTGCTCACAATCAAGTGGCGGAATCGTTCGTGCGTTTAGTTGGCGAAACATCGCCATATCACTCATTGACAGGGTTCTGAGCGTAATGGCCTGATTTCGCCAACCACCCCAGTTCAGACTATATGCATTGTCGAATCCACAATGGTAAGAGCACATCTCTAGGGTAATTCATATAAGCCAATGTTGTCGTAGACGTAAAGCCGACTATTCCGAGCAACGCACTGGAATGGAACGTGCGAGCCAGTCGAAGCCGTTTCGGGCTCTCCTGTCAGTGCTGAGAGATGCCGCCCGTCAGGAGCGACCAGTTCCCACACCGTCGAGTCCGAGGATTCAAAGGATCGCACTGTCAGGAAAGGTTTGTCGTAGACAGGAAATGTGATGAACTGCTCCGGTCGGATAGCTACCGCTCTATTTGCTCCAAAATCATTCCAAACGCGCTGGAGCTGAAAATCTCTAATCCAGACCAATGGGAAGTCCGTGTAGTACGACACATATACAGATGGTCCGACAACGTTAAGTGTGTAACAGTCGCTGATGAAAGGCAAACCATGTTGCTTCGCAAATTCCATGTACCTGAACATCGGAGTCCCGCGAGGATCGAAACAAACGAGTCCTTCACTTCCGATCCCCCTGCCGTAGACTCCCTCGTCGAAATAGCCCACCCAAATGTTGCCGTCCGGTGTGGTATTGATGTGTTCAATGGCATCTCCCAAATCCAGTTTGCGATCAAGGTTACCTTGGCTGTCGAAGACTCTTGCGAGACCACCATTCGACTCTGCAACCAGCCAACCTTCGTCCATTGGTTGCACATGAGCTGTCGAGAGTAAACCCGTCGGATTGTCAAAGGTTACCTGTCCAAGGGAACCGTTGCGCCAGTAGATGAGGTGATGCCTTTTGGGTGGCGCATTTAGCCAACGAAGCCGCGCATCCATGTCAGCATCGCGGTTGGGACGTGACGGTTTGCCTTCTTGAAAAAGGACGAGAGCCTCTCCGTGCCAATCAACGGAGACGGCACAAAGCTGCCAGTCGGCCGCAACTGAGGAGAAGAGAAATCGCTGAACGAGGTGCTTCAGTTCGGGCATTCTCACGCAGACAGCTTACAGTCGCGATAAGCGTAACTGTTGCAACATCGCCATTACACTCACGGAGGGTTGTGGCAGAGCAAGCGGTATGATCCATCGATAGGCGATGAAGGCGTAGTACGCACGATTTTGAATTATGAAGACCCTCGCGGCGTTAGAACCGCCACACCGTCCCATTGACTTGCTCTGTCCGTGCGGCCTAACATGGCACTCTACCAGAACTCCGCGGGCCGGTCTCTTATGGTTGGCAAAGTCGTCTCCCATTACCGCGTCGAGGAACATCTCGGCAGCGGTGGCATGGGAGTGGTCTACCGCGCCGTTGATCTCCGCTTGGGCAGGAATGTTGCTATCAAGTTTCTCCCACCCGAGCTGATGCAGGACAATCAGGCCCTCGAGCGATTCCAGCGAGAGGCTCGCGCCGCTTCCGCTCTCAACCACCCTAACATCTGCACTATTCACGAGATTGACGAGGCCGACGGCCACCACTTCATCGTGATGGAGTGCCTCGCTGGCCAAACTCTCAAGCACCTCATCACTGGTAAGCCGCTCCCCAACAATCGCATCGTCGAAATCACCATTCAAATTGCGGACGCCCTCGACGCGGCCCACGAATGTGGGATCATTCATCGGGATCTCAAGCCCGCTAACATTTTTCTCACCAACCGTGACCAAGCCAAAGTGCTCGACTTCGGGTTAGCAAAATTGATCGCTAATCCGCGACGAGTGACCGAAGGAGTAGGTGTTTCGGCTCTCCCTACCGAGACCACAGAAGGACACTTGACGAGCACGGGCGCCGCACTCGGAACCGTGGCCTACATGTCTCCCGAGCAGGCCCGCGGCGAAGAGCTTGACTTGCGTACCGACCTTTATTCCCTGGGCGCTGTGTTGTATGAAATGGCCACTGGCCGGCTGGCTTCCGGCGTCGGGACCACGGCTGTAGTCTTCGAGGCCATCCTCAATCGCACTCCCGTCCCGGCGACCCGTCTAAATGTCGACCTGCTCCCCGATCTGGGCTGGATCATTACCAAACTATTGGAAAAAGACCGGCGCTTGCGCTACCAGTCCGCCGCGGAGCTGCGTGCCGATCTGGGTCGGGTCAAGCGCGACACGGAATCGGCCCGTGTATCCGCCGCGGACATGCCCCAACCCGCCACGGCTCGCTGGCGTTTGCCGGCAATTCTGGCAACTGCCGGTTCCGTATTGCTGGTGACGCTTCTCGCTTTGGGCCCACGAGTTTGGCGGCAGTTGCGGGGGGGCAGTTATGCCTCCGCCCGGATTCATTCCGTAGCGGTGCTGCCGTTCGCAAACACTGGCGCCGATCCCAATATTGAGTATCTGGCTGATGGCGTGACCGATGGAATCATTAGCAGCCTCTCTCGCGTCCCCGAGCTGCGAGTCATGGCCCGCAGCACAGTATTCAGCTACAAAGGTAAAGAAACGAATGCCCAGAAGGTGGGCCAGGAACTCAATGTCGATGCTGTGCTTACGGGACGTGTCGCCCAGCGAGGCGATACCTTGACCATTCAGACCGATTTGGTTAGCGTGGCGGACGGATCGGAGCTGTGGGGCCAGCAGTACAATCGCAAAGTGGCTGATCTGTTGAACGTTCAGGAGGACATCTCCAAAGAGATCTACGACAATCTGCGTCCCAGACTCACCGGCCAGGCGACACCACAGTTAACCAAGCATTACACCGACAACCCCGAGGCTTATCAGCTTTATCTTCAGGGCCTTTACTATAGGAACAAATGGACGGAAGATGGATTCGGCAAGGCCATTGATTATTTCAAGCAGGCAGCCCAGAGAGATCCTAATTACGCTTTGGCATATGCGGGCCTAGCGGATGCCTACAATTTCCTGGGTGATTCTGGGTACGTTTCCCCCAAGCAGGTTCGCCAAGAGGCCAAGTTGGCGGCCACACAGGCGCTCAAGATCGACGATACGTTGCCTGAGGCGCACATTTCCCTCGCTCTGGTTCGCGAAGCATACGACTGGGATTGGTCCGGCGCGGAAAGTGAATTCAAACGGGCTCTCGAACTTGACCCCAATTCTGCCACCGCCCACCAGTGGTACGGAAACTTCCTGATCAGGTTGGGGCGTCTTGAGGAAGCTAGGGCTGAACTGAAGAAGGCACTAGAACTCGATCCACTTTCCCTGCCTATCAATGCCGCCGTCGGGCAGCAATTGTATTTTGCTCGGCAATACGAACCCGCGATCCAACAATTGAAAAAGACGCTTGAGCTGGATCCAAATTTTGTACTCGCACAGCGCGCGTTGGAGGCGGCCTATGCTCAATCTGGGATGTATAGCGAGGCGATTGCCGAGCGGCAAAGGCTTTTGACTCTTTCTGGAAATCCGGACTTGGCGGTGGCAATCGGCGAAGACTACCGCAAATCCGGCTACGCGGGAGTGCTGCAAGGTTCACTGGAAGGGCTGAAGGAAGTCTCCAAAGAACGCTACGTTCCTCCTTATAATATCGCGCAGATCTACGCCCGGCTTGAGGACAAACAACAAACACTAGCGTGGCTGGAGCAGGCTTTTAGAGAGCGCGATACCCAACTGACGTACATGAAGGTAGAGCCGGCCTTCGACCAGATCCGCTCCGATCCGCGCTTCCAGCAGTTGCTGCAGCACCTGGCCATGCCACAGTAATCTTAGGCCTGCGCCGTCATCGCAACGGATAGCCCGCTTCTCCCGGCAGGTGCCCATCGACTCGAATCACCCTGGTTCCCGGCCGAACATCCCGTGCATCCACGAACGCTATCGCGCCCGGGATGGCGGTCACCAGCTCATTGGCCATGTCGTTGGAGTACACCACTTTAGGCGCTGAAGCCGATTCCGCGCGAAAGATCTTGGCGATCCAGAACTGTTTAAACTGGGATTCCGACATTTGATAGATGATCTTGAGAACCACGTCCCGCTCTCGCGCCACGGGCGCGCGGATCAGCAACACTACGGCCAAGTTGGTATTCCAGTATTGCCGTTCGCCCCGGAACACTTTGCGCACTTCTGCCAGGGTCAGATTGCTCACCGGAATGTTGGGATCAGCCACCAACGCCACGTCAACATCGTGGCCTTGAGCCACCGCCGAGACCGTGCAGCAAAGGCAGAGCCACCCCAACACCAAAACTCCACACGCGGTTTTCCAATATGCCCTCATATAGCGCGCTCAGAAGGTAAATGCAGACTGGAAGAAGGCCCCGTTCACACTAGGTGTACCTGGCGCTTGACGGAACTTTCGATACTCACCCTTGAAGCACGCGAAGTTCGTAATGTCCCATCTCACGCCGACCAGCGAACCGACCAAGTCTTCCACCGAAGGCGTCCCCGTGATATCCCACACCGGCTCCTGGGTCGGCCTATGAATATACTCGAACCGATAGTAAGGCTTCCACTTGTCTTCCTGCCAGGGGAGCCGGTACGCCACTTGCGCATAGTACCCCGTGGTGTTGAAGGTCTGCGAAGTTGCCAAACTCGTGTGGTGAACATTCTCGTATTCCGCCAGCAATTCCGGGCGCCCTTTTGTCGAGGCCACGTATCCTCCGGCGATCCATTCCCGGAAGTTTACTCCGCGCTGCGGGGTGAGTTCATCGTGATAATAGGAGCCTCCCAACTCCAAGCCATACAGGCGGGACGGCTGGGCCGACAGCTTAGCCAGCCACGCGCGGTTGTTGTTGACATCGCCGCTGTCACCTGCCTTGCTGAAGTTCGAACCGCGGCCATTGCCCAGCGCCAGGCTATAGCCCAGGCCCAAGCCACCTGAAGGGATGCTTCCTTCAGCTTGCACGCCTGCGATATGGACAGGAGTGAACGTTCCGCCAAACTTGATCATCTGCGGCCGGGCGATTGTCGTCTGCAACCATGCACCATGGTGGTAAGCCGTGTTCCAATAGCCGATCGGGGTATGAAACTTGCCAAACGAGATTTTGAAGTAGTCGTTATAGTCGAAACGGACAAATGAACGTTCTACATTCAGGTCGTAGGTGTTCGGCTGTGCCGTGAAGGTTACCTCGCCGAAGTAGCTGACCTTCCGCGAAAGCGGCGAAGCAAAATGCAGATCCAGTTGCCCCAGAGAGAAGCCGCTGGTGGATTCTTTCTGGTCGGTCGCCTGAAAATCCACATCGCCGAATCCCCGGATCTGTAAGGACGGGTAGTGGATCTCCGCCTCACTGGCTCCCGTTGGGCTGGTTCCGTGCTCGGAGTGCATCGCCTGGCTGGAGCTTGAGGTAGCCTGCGCCGTTTGTTGATCAACGGGGGCCGGCAACATCGGATTGCTGGTCTGGGTCGCTGTCTCTTTGCGTTCGTGTTCTTCGAGTTCGCTGATCCGCTTCTCCATTTGCTGGATACGGTCTAGCAAACTTTGGATGGATGGTTCAGGCTGGGATGTTTGGCTCGTGGATTGCGCCAGCAATGTTGGGCTTATCAACCACAGCAGGAAAAGTACGAGTAGAGAGCGCATATTGGCCTCCTGGGGAACTGACCCTTTTTTGCGAACTACGAGGACCCGACAGATTCGACCGCCAGTCTATTCTGTGGGGCCTCCTTTGGAGAAGGGCGATTTCAACGCGGATTTCCTTCTCGCCATCGAAAGCGGCAGCGATTGTACACCCATCTCTCTCGCTTGCGCCTTGGACGCCGCATTCACGCCGAGATCGCTTTGGAACAATCAGGGCAGATTTTGTGGGTGACTTTCGCTTCCGAGTGCGCTCTCACGAAATACTCGAAGGGCTGCCAATTGCCCTTTTGATCTTGGATCTTTTTGCTGGACAAACAGATTGGCAGCAGTCCCTCCAAAGTCCGGATGTTCGCGATAGCTCCCTTGAGTTCTCGAAGGGTATTCTCTTTTTCAGCTTCGGCCCGATCGCGTGCTGCAAGCTTGAACGCAGTCAGATTCAGGGTCCACAAGAACGCCAGGAAAAGTAGGACCATTGTGACCCATAGCGCTACGGTCCCGTGTTTCGAGGACATAATGACTAGAAGCGTATCAGACCCCGACGCTCCGCTTGGTCAGTTGTCGTAACATCGCCATTACCCTCATTGAACCCGGTCGGGCAATTCTCAATGAGTGTAAATCGCCTGATTGCAACCGCTACTTCCGCTTTTGCCCCTTAATCAGAACTTGTGCGCACTCCAAGAAAGGTCTGAAAGAACTCAAGGGATCGAAGAAGGTATTGCTTTTGCCAGGACCGCACCAGATCACGGTGCGCCATGATGGATACAAAGACTTCACGCAGCAAATAAATTTGCAGCCCGCGGAAAAGCAGTCCGTTCAAGTCACATTAGAAAAAGATGTGCGGTTTCAAATGCCGGCGGTGACCGCCGAGACTAAGGTGTCGGTTGATCCTGACCGCGCCGCCGTTTTTGTGGATGGCTTTCTCGCTGGACACGCCGGCGAATTGGGCGGAATTGGAAAGAGCTTGCTGGTCGCTCCGGGAAAACGAAAGATCACGATCAGTCTTCCCGGGTATCAAACTTTTGAAACTGAGGTGGAGCTGGCGCCTCATCAGAAATTCACTCTGAAAACCAAGTTGTTAAAGACCGCGCTGCGCCGGAATCTTC
>DASYGR010000276.1:0-11269 GCA_035999525.1 Terriglobales bacterium | reverse complement strand
ATAGACCGCGCATGGTGGCGCGATGGCGCAAGAGTCGCGAACGAGGGCGGCACACGACTCTCGACATGGGCCGGAACCGTGCGTAACAAATCTCGGACCAGCCGGTCCAACTCGGCATCTTCGATTACGTGCGCGAGTCGCTCCCCTTGCAATGATCCCCCGAGCAACCGCGACAAGCTGAGTACGGACTGGCTTCCGCAGCAAAAACATCGGGCGCTATTGTTCTCGCTTATCAGCTCGCACTCAACACAAAAAATCGCGGTTCTTAAAGAGACAAAATGAATATCCTGCCCAGTCAAACGATCAGTCATTTTTAAAATGAGATCCTTATGGTTAATAGAAGAGATATGAAAATAAATGGAGAGCGCGACGATCAGAAAGTGTTAGCGCTGGTTCAGGCTGTGGATAACCACTTCGAATAAATAAAGTCAGGCGTCGAAGTATGCGCGAAAAATTCTATCCCGCTTGCGCTATCGCTATTTCCGCGGTCCCCTCTACTGACGTTGGGAATTGGACACTTTGCAGTGAAATTCGTTCTAAAGCATCTGCCAGCACAACCGGGAACTTCGCAGTTAGTAGATTGACATCGAGTTGCAGATTTCGTTCGGAATATAGCCGATACACGGTCATCGAGCCGACTCGTGAACGATTTGTAGTCACCAGTTCGAGGTTAATTGTCCAGGCATTCACGGGACGCTTCATGGAAGGGCTGCCTGGCTTCTTCCATCGAAAGCAAGCTTCTGGCTCCCTGTCCTGTATTGATTGAAGCCCAGAAATCGACCGCAACTCGAATCCATCGAAATCGTTGGCGCTGAACGCAGCTGCAAGAATCCGGCAAAGCTGACTGTAATCTCGAGCCACCCGAACTTCCTCAATAGCGCGACGGATGGACATGTTGTTAATAAAAATTTGCCGTTGCTCCATGGTCCTGTGGGCCACGCGCCGAAGTTCTCCAAACTCCAAATATCCGAGATGCTGGACTCCAATCCAAATGCCGCAACCTAGCACGGCCAGCACCAGACCCAACGTGCTCCCTGTCGGCCATAACAGGAACAAACTGAGAAGAGCGAAGAGCGCCGAGACCGCATAGAGAGTAATGACGACTTGCCGATGGCTCAGACCGAGTTGAAGAAGTTTATGGTGGATGTGCTCACGATCCGCGGTAAAAACTGGCCGACCGCTGATGAAGCGCCGCACCATGGAAAGAACGGTCTCGAGGATTGGCAGGCCAAAGGAAACCACAGGAATGGCGACAGCAATGATCGTCGGCGATTTCTGCGTTCCATAAAGAGCGAGCACGCTGAGCATGAAGCCAATGAATAAACTGCCGCAATCGCCCAGGAAAATTGTCGCTGGATTGAAGTTGAAGCGAAGAAAACCCAGAATGGCGCCGGCGAGTATGAGGCTCGTCAAGGACACTGCGGACGAATGACTCAGCAGCGCTACCACAAACACAACTAACGTTGAGAATAGTGCCGAACCAGCCGCGAGGCCATCCAGCCCATCAATAAGATTGAAGGCATTGGTGATCGCGAGAATCCACAAGATGGTGAGCGGAAACCCAATAAAATTTGAAAAATGATGGTGTCCAAACAACACCGGAAGGTTCAGAATCCGTAAACCACCCGCGTAAACCATCGCCCCGGCGATAGCTTGAACGGCGAACTTAACATATGGGCCTAGGGAATAAATGTCATCGTAAACGCCCAGCGCAAAAACTAAAAAGCCCGGAATCAGGATTGTGAATAATAGTTTGGAGGAAATTTCAAAGCTCAAGGTGTGTGCGAAATGACCAATGGTGATCGCGAATATAAGTGTCGCGAAAAACGAAAGGAAAATTGCGACGCCACCCAGTCTTGGCAGGGGTGAACTGTGTAGATGCCGCTCAAGAGCAGGCACCGACACCCAGCCCCGCGCGGTTGCGAAGTTGCGCACGACCCTGGTAAGGACAAATGAAAGCAACAGCGAGCCCGCAAAAGCCCCCAAGCAAAACAGTGTCAACTCGCGCCCCCTCCGACCCAAATTGGAATGACCCAAATTGGAACTTGATAACTTCGCTGATCGTTACTTATCTATAAATTTTGATTGCGATGTACCGCCGTTCATGGTACAGCCACGATTGTTTTTTAGCTGTGGAAAACTTTTGGTTTTTAATTATTTTTAGGGCCCCTAAGTAGTTGACTTTTCATCGAACGAACCAAATGGGTAATGGTCCAACCTGACATCCAAGGCTGGCTTCATGGGAAGTGGGTAAAATTTCCATTGCCGATGCCGTATGCTAGACTTTGGTGACGAAGTCAGCGATCATTCAGAAGGATTGTTTCATGCGGATTCTGGAAAGGTGGGGTTACCTTTTTCTCATTATTCCCATGTTTTCCTTCAGCGTTCTGGTCGCGCAGCAACCTGCCTCCTCGAGCCAAAATCCTTCAAAAGCGGTTCAACAGATACCCGGAAATTCACCTTCATCAATGGGCACCGCCAATGTGAACTCACCGGATGCAGGGTCGGGACTGCTTCTTGGACCTGGCGACCTTGTTGATATTGGCGTTTACAATGTTCCCGAACTTGCAACGAAAGCTAGAATCGGCAGCAACGGCGATATTTACCTGCCGCTCGTTGATTACATCCATATTGCTGGATTAACGCCGGAAGAAGCGCAGAACTTGATTCAGAAGAAACTCGCGGATGGCGGATTTGTTCGAAATCCGCATGTAAATGTTTTTGTGGATGAACACGCCATGAAGGGCGCCAGTCTTCTGGGAGAAGTTGCCAGGCCGGGCATTTATCCCATGCTGGGGCAACAACGGCTCTTCGATTTAATTTCGGCTGCTGGGGGATTTACTTCGAGCGCGGGGCGAAGTATTAGCATCACTCATCGCGACCAGCCCGATAAACCTGTAGTCGTGCCAGTGTCTCGCAACCTGTCCGACGATCCAGAAAGCAATATTCTGGTCTTTCCGGGAGACACCATAATCGTCAGGAAGGCGGACATAGTCTACGTTGTGGGAGATGTTGGACGTCCCAGCGGGTTTCTCATGGACAATGGACGTTTGACCGTGCTTCAGGCGATCGCACTGGCCGGCGGAACTAACAAGACCGCTAAGCTCAGCGGGGTAAAGCTCATCCATCGCGGATCAGGCGGCATAACCGAGACCACAATCCAACTCAAGAAAATTCTCCAAGCCAAAGCTTCTGATCAACCTTTGCAAGCTGAAGATATTCTATTCGTCCCGAGCAGTGCTGCCAAAGTTGCCATGGCACAAACGCTCGGAGCCGCACTGCAAGCCGCAACTGCCGTCAGTGTCGTAGCCGCCCATCCGTAGTTATCTAGTCTCAAGCAGCAACTGAGGTTGGGATTTCTTGTTCCTTTAAAGATTCTAAAAATCCGAGATACGCCCGGGCGGTTTGTGGACGGGAGAAATGTCGCAGAACATATTTTCGGCCATTGCGGCCGAGTTCGTAACGCAGCTGTGGATCTTTCGCGAGTCGAACCACAGCGTCAGCCAAGTCATCGGCACTTTCTGGACGAATGAATACTCCCGCATGGGCGTCTTCTATGATTTTTCTCGCCTGGCCCTCTACGCCCAACAGCACGGGGCGCCCGCAAGACATGAATTCCAGCATTTTCGTCGGGATGACCGTCTTGAAAACTTCACTTTTCTTTAGAACCACAAGGCAAAGATCCGAAGCGCAAATGTAATCGGGGATTCTTTCTCGAGGTTGCTCATCCACAAACCGAATGTTATTCAGTTTCCTGGATGTTGCAGCCGAAACGATATGTTCCTTATCCGAACCTTCCCCCACAAACACAAATGTAATTTCCGGCCGCCTCTGCTGAAGGGACTCGGCAGCGTCAAGTATTTTTTCCAATCCATGAGCCATGCCCATGGTTCCAATGTAAGAGACGACGAATTTACCTTCCAATCCCAGAGCTTTTTTGAGATTGCGATCCGTCCGGTTGGGGTCGAACAAAGCGGTTTCAACGCCATTTTGCACGACAGAAATCTTATCCGCGGCAATCTGCAAATGTTCGATCAAATAATCTTGGAAGGCCGGCGATACTACTACGATTCGATCGGATCTCTTGTAAAGGAAGCTCGCAACCTCAGCCAGGGTGCAATAAAGTAGCGAATTTCGATCTCCCATGCCAACCGCTACCAGGGATTCGGGCCACAAATCCCGCACTTCAAAAACAAACGGAACCCGCTTTAGGCGCGCGATCCACCATCCGGACAGTCCCACCAGCAATTGCGGTGAAGTGGCAATCACAACGTCGGGACGTTTTAAAAAGAGTCCGGTAATCGCTGCCGACACGCAAAAAGAAGTGTGATTCAGGATGCGTTCAAACGCCTTTCGATTTGGAAAAGGCAGCAACCAGGTTCGGATGACGTTCACTCCATCCGCGTTTTCCTTCACCACCACGCGCCGAAGTTTCTTGCGGTAACTCGCGGGCACTTTTCCGGTGGGGTGATTGGGGAATCCAGTCAGAACCGTGACCTCGTGGCCGTCCTTCACCCAGTGGCGCGACAATTCCGCGACGCGAGCCGAGGGGGCTCCCATCTCCGGAGGAAAATATTGCGAGATGTAAAGAATCTTCACGATGTCCTAATAATAGAAAATCTTGAACACACTCTTGTAACACAATGCCCGCGCCCTGTTGGACCAATGCCGTGCGTATGCATGCCATCGGTCTGCGTAGTCCGCGAATAGCTTGTCGCCCGTCAGACGGTTCATTATTCCCAATTGCACGACGTGCAGCTGATGATAAAAAAGGCTGGCAATCATCCGTAGGCGAGTCCCAGATTGCTCATAAAGAGACCAGAAACCAAGATCATACCTGTGAAGGTTGGCCCGTAAGGTCTCAGTGGCCTGCTCGAACAGCTTTCCTGCGGCCACGTCTTTCGTGGCGAGGAAATAATCTCGAACTCCCCACGAAGCCCATATGAAGCCGTTTAGTATATGGGTTGGTGGAGACACAATATACTCCTCGAACCAAATGTTCTGTTGTTCATCCACAAAAACGACGCCGCCCTCAGTCACGGATATTAGAAAGCTGCTAAATGCTCGCTGTGCGGTGTCAAGGTATTTGGATTCGCCCGTCTCGGCATGGGCGCGCACAAGCAGCGAAATCCCTTGCCCCTGAGCCAGTCCTGAATACCAGGGAGCTCTCAGCGAAGAACGATATTCCCAGTCAAAATTGTGATTCCATACCCAGACACCCTGAGGATTTTGCTCTAAATGAGAGCAAAGCCAATCACTGGCCGCGAGAACTTTTCGCCTGTGCTTGCGACTTTGATTCTCGGGATTTTGGTCTTGCGGCCGGCTCTCTCGAAACAAATTGTAGTTTCCGAGACCCCATTGCGCGATCGCGATCGGGTTATATTGCAGGCCAATCTTGCCTCGATAATCCAGCATCGGAATCCCGGCTGCATCAAGGTTTGCGGTATAGCCGGCCTTCTGAGGGAATCCCATGTAGTATTCGCCCAACTCGCCGATAGGCGCTCGAGGATTCTCCTGCGGCGTGTCGTGCCAGAACGTGAGATGGCTGTCGCCCGACGTAAGATACGCTGAGGCAATTCGGTTGTAATATTGCAGCCGTTGAGAGATTGACATGCCTTCCCGATGTTAAAGACGTGCGCGGACTATCGTATGCAAGATGCTCGTAAAGTTCCTGTCTCGCTGAATTATTACCCGATGACGATTCTCCAGATTGAAGTCTCACCATCTCCCGGCTGTACAGCAATCGTGCTGACAGCGAGCATATCCGTGGTATTCCTGCCGTCGGGCAAAACCGCATTTCCGTACTGAAAAAAGCGCATCGGCCACCGATCTTTCTTCCATTCCAGTTTGCGGGGCCAGTCGTTGCGATCATGACTTCCGTAGACACTAGCGACCCGATCGAGATTTACGGTACTGGGTTCCACCATGGTCGAAAAAAAGATCGTATTCCCTGCCCGGCATCCGTAAATTGAGGAGCTGTTCAATTCGGCAAGCGTGGCGAGACTGCAGTCGCGATTTAAGCGATAGATAAAGTTTTTTTCCAGCGGGGTATCCGAAGAAAAGTAAAGCCCCTGTTCAGATGGAACCGCCGCAACTGCCCGCGCCTGCTGGTTTCCTGACAAAACTGTCTCAACATCCGCAAATTCGCACGAAGCGCGAAGGATTCGGCACTCGTTGCCATTGTCGCCGGTGAGAATCCATAAACAGTTTTGCCAGGGATCATAAACAATATTGTGAACGTGGCGGATCGCCCCCTTTGGAAAGGTATATGCGACCTGCCAGCTGTCTCCGCAATCTGTTGAAGCGTAGACATGCACTTCAGCGCGTTCGGGATTATCGAAATATTCACCCCAGTAAAGATGGCCCTCGGGAGTGGTAGCTATATGCAAGGGGCGAGTGCCGCGGGAAATTTGATACGAGACACGAAATTCAAGATCGCCAGGCTTCAACGCAATGACAGCCCCAGGAACGGCAGCCACTAAATGCCCCGAAGGTAATTTCGCGAGCGCATGGAAGCCGTCGCGAAAAAGACGCGAAGCGAGCCGAAATGACGACGATGCGCCGCGCCACAGAGGCGGGTTATAGCGGGCAATACGATTCCATTCGATAGAATTCTCATCCATCTTGGCCCGAAGTAGATCGTAGCACCGCGACGCGTAGAGATAATTGTTGTCCCAGAACAGCGCCCGCAAACGCGGGAACTTGGCAATACGCGAAAGCGTCCAGGGCAATTCTGCGTCTGGCGACAAGCCAGGACCTTTGTGACCAGCCATGTTTATCCGTCGGTCGCTTCGCGCCTGTTGTCGTCTTTAGAAACGAGATACGGCCCTATTGCCAATACGTCCATCCTCGTCCTCTTGAAGCAATCTATGGCTTCTTCGGGCTTGCAGACGATAGGTTCATTCTCATTGAAGCTGGTATTCAGCAACACTGGAATGCCAGTCACCCGCGCAAAAGCGCTGATCAGATCGTAGTACAGAGGGTTCTCGTCACGGCTGACAGTCTGGAGTCGTCCCGTATTGTCAACGTGATTTACTGCGCACAGCTCAAAGCGTTTTTCCGGGCGGATCTTATAAACGTGAAGCATAAACGGCGAAGGATGGTCATGCTCAAAATATTCGCTCTGCCGCTCGACCAGGATTGAGGGAGCGAACGGACGAAACCATTCCCGGCGCTTAATCCGCGCATTAAGTACATCCTTCATGTTGGGCAGGCCGGGATGTGCGAGGATCGAACGATTCCCCAGAGCACGCGGCCCCCATTCCATCCTTCCCTGAAACCAGCCGACAACATTTCCGCTTTTGATTTGGCTGGCGACAGACTCGAGCAGCGGTTCGCGCTCCATTTTTCGATATTGCAAGCCCGCCTGATTCAAGGCAGCTTCGATCTCCGCCTCGGAAAATTCTGGGCCAAGATACGAATGTTTCATTACATAAGCACGCGGACGCTTCAGAACCGAATGGTGGGTATGAAGCGCCGCGCCAATGGCAAGGCCTTCATCACCCGCGGCGGGTTGAATCCACGTCTGCTTAAAAGGCGTGTTTGAAAATAGGTTGCCATTGGCCACGCTATTCAGCGCACAACCACCCGCCATAGCAAGATTGCCAACCTGAACTTTTTGATGCAATTCGTTGAGCAAGTGGAAACAGACTTCTTCGAAGCGCTGCTGCATGGCAAAGGCCAGATCCATATCGCGTTGAGAGATTTCTGAATCCGCTGCTCGGGGTTCACCGAAGAGTTTGACCATTTGTTCTGAGTAATGGCGCGCCAGGCTGACCGTGCCGTCGTCGCGAATCTCCATCCCTTGATTGCTTCCTAGTGGCTGAAAATACTTCAGCTCCAGTTGGAAGCCGTTTTGCACCAAGCGAACAATTTCGCTGATCCTCTTACAGTAAGTATCCTTGCCGTAAGGCGCGAGGCCCATCACCTTGCCTTCGTCTCCGTACTTGTTGTATCCAATGAAATCGCAAATCATGGTGTAGAACGTCCCCAGGGAGTGAGGCAAAAAAACGCGATCGAGAACGTCAATGTCATTCCCTTCACAGCGGGCCATCATGGTCGAGACAAAATCTCCCGAACCGTCATAACTGAATCCCGCGGAGTTCTCCCATGGAGAGCAGTAATAAGCGCTTGCGATGTGGGCAATATGGTGCTCGAGGTGATGTTCTTGAAAGCGCAATTGTTTGGGATCAGTATGCAGCGCCTGGGCAATGAGTGAACGGACGTCGCGGCTGCGTTGCTTGCGCTGCCGGAGCCGTATCAAATTCAGGATTTTTGCGGGGTTCGCGGCCGTGTATTGAACTTTTTTTAACAGATTGGCGTCGCTATCCTGGCCCACCGCAACGTGATCAATATCCTGAATGCTGGCGCCCACAGCGCGCAGGCACGCTTCGATTGCGAGCGACGGGAACCCGCCAAAATGCTTGATACGATTTAGTCGTTCCTCAGCGATGGCAAACACGACCTCGCCATCCCGCACAATGGCGGCGGACGCATCCGCGTGAAACATGTTTAAGCCCAGCGTCAACATAGAACGATCAACATAGAACGGTCAGTATGGACATGGGGAGTTAATCGAAATAACAGGATCATAATTCTGAACGAAGCGAGCGATCGTCCGAACTAACAGAAGCAGCTATGAACTCTTTCGTATCAACGGAAACCGCTTTGCCGGTTGACTGAGAAGAAACTGCCGCGAACGTGACAAGAGTGTTGGTAACGATCTCCTCGAATGGGATTGGAGATTCACTGCCCGCTAGCAATGCATGTACAAACGCCTTCCACTCCGCGCGATGCCCTTTATCCTGGCGGAACCGCGACCGGACGACTTGCTTCTTACCGTGTCGCACGAGCTCCATCCGGCGAAAATCCTCCAGCACAGCCGCCGATTTACCTCCGAAAACTTCCACTCGCTCTTTGGAATAAGCACGATCTCCATTTGCGAGATAACTAATAGTCCCCTGAGAGCCATTCGCAAACTGAAGCGAGATCACAACATTATCGTTTGAATATTCGCCGCTGTTCGGCAAAGACCGCGTAAGAACTTCCACAGGTGCCGCGCCTGTGAGGAAGACAAGAAAATCAATGAAGTGGCAGACCTCACCGATAATCCTCCCCCCACCTATTCCCGGATTATTCACCCAGTGGTCACGCGGGATGTATCCCGCATTCACTCTGTAGTGGATGGCCAAAGGTCCGCCGATTCCATCCACAAACGTTTTCAAGCGCACAGCCATCGGAGCAAAGCGCCGATTGAAACCGACCATCAGTAAAGGTTTTTGGCGCAGGCGCAAACAGGTTCGAACAATACCGGCCAGTTCTTCTTCAGTCAGGCACAACGGCTTTTCACAAAAAACGTTCTTCCCTGCCCCGATCGAGGACATTATTTGCGGAGCATGCAGATTATGCCGTGTGGCAATAACCACTGTGTTGATATTCGTATCATTAATAATTTGATCGCCACTGGTAGCGCAGTATCGAAAGCCGAATTTTTCCCCCGCGTGCCTGGAATGCGATCCATTTGCTGCACAGACTCCAATCAGATTTATTCCCTCGGCCTTCATTGCCGGCAATAATGTCGCGATCGCAAAATTGCCCGTACCTAGCAATCCGACATTCACGGATTTTCCCTTCGAAGACGGAACAGAGCTTTCCCGGTGCACCAATTCAAGTTTCTGAATCCGTTCCGCCGTTTCATCGTAAGTGATCACAACCGCAAGGGACGGCGTGGCCGACTCACCTGATATGAGCCGATAAGCACTCTGTGCTTGATGAATAGAGAAGCGATGACTAATCAACGATCGCAAATCCAGCTTCCCTTCTGCCAGCAAGCGCACGAACGCTTCCATGTTGCGCGTCTCAGTCCAACGGACGTAGCCGATCGGGTAATCGCGCCCCTCTTGCTCATAGGCAGAGTCGTAGCGGCCAGGCCCGTACGAACGCGAAATGCGGAAATCCAGCTCTTTCTCGTAATAGAGTTTGCGCTTGATGTTCATGCCAACGGTTCCGACGGCTACCACCACACCGCGATCTCGCGCGATTTCTCCTGCGAGATTTACGGGATCACTGCTCGGCGTTTCGGCGGCGATCAAAACCGCATCCACTCCGCTACCGTGAGTGCGTTCGGAGCAAAGGCGCGCGAAATCTGGAGCGGAAGCCGACGAACCATCAGCGCCAAGCTGCATGGCAAGTTCAGTTCGCCCGGCCAGAATATCCATCCCAAGCACATTGCACCCCGCCGCTTTAAGTAATTGAACGGTTAGCTGCCCCAACAGTCCCAATCCAATTACGGCAACGGTATCGCCGAGATTAACCTCCGCCGTCCTGATTCCGTGAAGCGCAACCGCACCGACAGTCGTGAAGGCGGCCTCTTCGAACGTCGTTGAATCTGAAGTTATTCTCGCCACCAATAATCTGGGGACACAGGCAAATTCAGCATGGACGGCATATCCGGCACCGGCGCAGGCAACACGGTCGCCGACATTGATGTCAGCGATGTCCGGTGCTACCGCGATCACAGTTCCGGCACTGCTATATCCGAGAGCGGATGGAATGTCGAGCCGGGATCGAACCGCACTCACCGCGGAAGCAATTCCGTCGCGGCGAACTTTGCCTATAACCTCGCGAACAAGGTCGGGACGAGCCTTCGCCTTTTGAAACAGATTCTTGCTGGCGAACTCGGCGGACGCCCGCTCCGTTCCAGCAGAAACCAGCGACGCTGCTACGCGAACCAGAACGCATCCCGGAAGCAGCGTTGGTTCTGGAACCTCAGCGACTTCAATTTCTCCGGTTTTCGCACCCTGAAGGACTTGCTTCATGCGGTAGCCGCTTGAGGAAATTCGTTAAAAGAACCCGCTTGTTTTATTGCGCCATCAAGAAATGTCTGCGTCCATAGTTCGAGAGTAAGAAACTGCCAAATCTGCATAGACCAATCTTGCGTTCCTCGACGCTGCTCTTCCACAAATTTGCGAATCGTCTCAGGACGGAACAATCCACGCTGGCGAACTCGCGTTTCGGAAAGCAAATCATCCACCATTTCCTTCAAATCATTTGCCAGCCAATAGTCTGCAGGAGCGCCAAACCCAGCCTTCGGTTGGCGCAATACTTCTTCCGGCAGAATTCCATTCATTGCCTTGCGAAAAATGTATTTCGTCGTGTGACGCAAATTTCCCTTGAGCTTGAGTGTCGGCGGTACATTCCACGCCACAAATTCGACCAGCTCGCGATCAAGAAACGGAACCCGAACCTCAACCGAAGACGCCATACTCAT
>DASYGR010000165.1:0-10877 GCA_035999525.1 Terriglobales bacterium | reverse complement strand
GGAAATTGCGCTGGCTGGCGACGTGATGCCGCAAAAATCCACGGATTTTTATCCCAAGCTGCTCAGCGGGCTGTGCATTTACCGGATGTAGATGACGCCGACGAATAGCAGTTCGTCGGTTATGAGAAATGGAATTGCCCTGAAAAAGAGGTGCAGAAAAAGCCGCATTCCAGTCCCGATTAGAAAAACTTAAACCATTTGTTTTAAGACAGTTAATCAAAAACCATTTGTGTTTTGTGTACCGATTAAAAAAATCATAGATTTGGGTAGAAAAGTTACGTGGAAGGGTGAAAGGAAGGTCTAGGCGGCGAGGAAACGCCACCGGAGAGCTCCCATTTTGGAAAAAGCTGAGGCGGAGATGAGCATCGGTACTATAACTAACAGGATACTTATACCATAGGTTAACTAAAAAGGCAAGGGAAATCGATATCGAAGGCCGAGGAGTCCGGAGCGTACGAACCGTGAACGTACCATATATCATGCTGGTATTCGATATGGTATACTGGCGCTATGAAAACAGCGCGAAAAATCACCATAGAGGTGCCCGAGGACTTACTCGATAAGGCGCAGAAGGCCAGCGGCGAAGGAATCACGCAAACGGTACGCGCCGGGCTGCGGCTGGTGGCGGCGTCGCACACATACGCTCGCTTGCGCAAGCTGCGGGGCAAAGTTCGATTCAGCCGAACGGTTGAAGAGTTGAAGTTCGACCGATGATCGCTGCTGATACGAGCACGTGGGTTGCGTTTTTCAGAGGCGAGGCTGGAGAGGACGTAAGGCTGCTCGACAAGGCGCTAGAAGACAGGCAGGTTGTGATGGTTCCCGTTGTGCTCACCGAACTCTTAAGCGACCCTCAAATCTCTTCGAGCGTTACCAACACACTAGTCGAAGTGCCTTTGATTGAGATTGGGCCGGGCTATTGGGAGCGGGCTGGAAAATTGCGAGCGAAAGTGCTAGCAAAGGGCCGCAAAGCGCGCTTGGGCGATGCGCTGATCGCCCAAACCTGCGTCGATGAAGGCATACCTTTGATTACGCGGGATCGCGATTTTCAATCCTTTATCGAGACCGCCGGGCTTCGTCTATTGGCACATTGAATGGTTGCGCCGTGACAGGCGGATCTGAGCGATGATTTGAAATGTTTGTAACCCACGGTCTTTATCGCTGGCGGCCAAAACGACTGGCATTTCGCAATGACTACTGTTTGTCGTGCGGAGGGCCGGGCCCCTAAGAAGGCAGCCACCAGGGCGTAAGATTATTTCACAAAGTACTTTACATTTCAAAGTGCATCTGCTAGCTTGGGATCGCGGCGACATTCTTGTGAGTGGAGAAGCAGCCATGACCAACAGAATCGTTGCGACCGTTTTCATCTTCATCTGCTCGGCAATTGCGTGGACCATCCTCGGCAGTGCGATATACGTGAGAACGAATACTGCGAGCGATGTTCTGAACGGCCAAGTCCAGTCGATCTGGGGCGCGGCACAGGTTCAGTCTCCTCCGAGTGCGACGTACATCACACGCAGTGGGAAGGCTAGCGGGTTAGTCGTTGATGGCGTGACCATCAGGAGTGCGGATGAAAAGCAAACCGATATTCAATTGCCCATCCAAGCGAGCATGGTCAACGTTGACGTGGCCGTCGATTACCGTCAAAAGGGTCTACTTTGGTACAGCACATACAGAGTGGGTTTTTCGGGAAGCTATACATTCCAAAACCCGACAGACGTAAGCCAGGTCGTTACCTTTTGCTTCCCGCTTCCCGCGAAACAGGCCATTTACGACGATGTGAGGATGGCAGCGAACGAACAGCCCTTGCAGCTAACGACGACGAACGGCATCCTGAGCGGAAGGACGACTGTTGCCGCCGGGAATAAAGTTGTGCTGCAGGTCAGCTACCGCTCCCAAGGACTCGATACCTGGCAGTACAAGCTCGGGGATGAGGTAGCTGAGGTCAATAATTTTTCTCTGACGATAAGGACTCACTTCGGAGGATTCGATTTTCCAGAAAATGCTTTATCTCCGACCGAGGAAAAGAAGTCAGGGGACGGCTGGGAGTTGAAGTGGAATTACCGCAGCCTGTTGTCTGGATTTCAAATCGGGATGACGATGCCGGAGAAAGTTCAGCCGGGTCCGCTGGCGGGAAGAATCAGTTACTTTGCTCCCATTTCCCTTCTATTCTTTTTTTTCGTCGTATTCATTCTGACGATGCTTCGTGGGATTGAATTCCACCCGATGAATTATTTCTTCCTTGCCTGCGCATTCTTTGCGTTTCATTTGCTGCTTGCCTACCTTGTGGATCGCATTTCCATCCAATGGGCATTTGGGATTTGTTCAATAGTGTCGTTGTTCCTAGTTTGGAGCTATTTGAGGCTGGTCGTTGGAACCCGATTCGCAATGGAGGCTGGCGGCGCGCAGTTTGCATATTTGATTCTGTTTTCTTACGCATTCTTTTTCCAAGGCTTCACGGGCCTGACCATTACGATCGGCGCCATACTGACGCTGTTCATCGCGATGCAGGCTACGGCGAAAATCCGTTGGGCGGAGAAGTTTGCAAGGAAGCCGGCCTAAGTGCGAGAGACTATGCGACGGGGGCGGGCTGGCGGCGGGGGTATTTGGGTGGGGACGGTTCTGGAAGTTGGAGGCTGGAAGGAGTGAAAAAAGCAGGTCCCTCACCACCATTCGCTGAAAAGCGCGACTGGGTTCGGGATGACACGTTATGTCAAGACGCGAAAGGCGCCGCACTTCATAAAAAACGCACAGGCTAAAGCCTGTGCCACGTCAACCCGCGTCGCGATTCGGGGAATCGCGACGGGCACTGCCCTTCGTTCCTCCCTTCCCTCGTCAGGGCAAGCAGAGTAAACAAGCAGCGCCCCGACGAAAGGCAAGCGGATCGAGGCGAGATTCTTCGCGAAGCAAAGAACGCTTCACTCAGGATGACAATTCAAGGGGAGGCGGCGTAGAGTCGCCGCGATGCGCGGCCTGTACGACGTCAAAGCGCAGAACGCACAGGCTGAAGCCTGTGCCACGTCAACCCGCGGCGCAGGCAAAGGCCCGATAAAGGCGAGCGGACCCTACAGCGAACAAATGAGGTTTATGAGATGACGTGGAGGCGGGGCGCGGCGGCGGAAGGCTCGGGCATGCGGATGGCGGGCGGAAGCGAGCCTGGAGCGCGGCGCGGATACTTGCCGGAAACGTAGTCGTCGACGAGCTTTTGGAAGGCGACGGAGAGCTCGTCGTAGGTGCCCTTGAGGGTGACGAATTTTTCGCCGTCAATATAGACGGGGCAGCTTGGCTCTTCACCTGTGCCGGGGAGGCTGATGCCGATGTTTGCGGCGCGGGATTCGCCCGGGCCGTTGACGATGCAGCCCATCACCGCGAGTTTCAGTTCCTCGACACCTTCGAATTCCGTTTTCCATTCAGGCATCCGGTCGCGAATGTATTGCTGAATGCTTTCGGCGAGTTCCTGAAACGTGGAGCTTGTGGTGCGTCCACAGCCGGGACATGCGGTGACGCTGGGCGCGAAAGAGCGCAGACCGAGGGCCTGCAGCAATTCGCACGCGGCGTAGACTTCGTCGCGACGATCGCCTCCGGGGCGCGGCGTGAGCGAAACGCGAATCGTGTCGCCGATGCCTTCGCCGAGAAGAATCGCCATGGAGGATGCGGACCAGACGAGTCCTTTGGCGCCCATGCCGGCTTCGGTGAGGCCCAAATGCAAAGGCTGATCGGTTTTCTGCGCGAGTTCGCGATAAATGCTGATCAAATCGCGCGGGCGAGAAACCTTGCAGGAAATGATGATTTGGTTTTTGCGCAAGCCGCAGGCAAGGGCGAGTTCAGTCGACTGGAGAGCGGAGAGAACCATGCATTCGTTGATGATCTCTTCGGAAGTGCGGCCGAGATCGCGGTCCGTGTTTTCCTGCATTTTCTGCATGACGAGTTCTTGATTGAGCGAGCCGCCGTTGACGCCGATGCGGACGGGCTTGCCATTGTCGACGGCCACTTTGCAGATGGTGGAGAATTGCTCGTCGCGGCGCGTGCCCTTGCCGACGTTGCCGGGATTGATGCGATATTTATCGAGGGCTTTCGCGCATTCGGGATACTTCGTGAGCAGGACGTGGCCGTTGTAATGAAAATCGCCGATCAGAGGCGTGTCGCAGCCGGCGTCGAGGACGCGCTTTTTAATTTCGGGGACGGCTGCGGCGGCTTCGGGAATGTTTACAGTGACGCGAACGAGTTCAGAGCCGGCTTGCGCGAGTTCGAGATATTGCTTAACGGTGCCTTCGACATCGGCTGTGTCGGTATTGGTCATTGATTGGACGACGACGGGCGCGCCGCCGCCGACCTGAATCTTGCCGACTTTCACGCCGACCGTTTTGTGCCGTTGCGAAATTGCCGCTTCCAATGGAATCCTTCACGCGCAATACCCGCGCGTTGCTTTTTTGAAAAGGTCGATAGAACCATTCTAGCGGATTTCGACGCGCGGATGCTAGTCGCTCGCCGTAGGAGTGATGACTAATCTTGAAATGGATACTATTCGGCGATTCGAAACAGCTCGAGCGTTGAGAACAAGCAAGTGATTGGGGCAGCGAGGCGGGGCGAAACGATCGCCCCGCTTTCGCGCCGGTAATGGCTAAGCAGGTCCGAGATACATCACGTGGCAATATGTTCCCAGCCTGACGTTATACGCCAGATACCAACCATCGTGGTCGGGGTCAGCGTAAATCACGATGTCGTCAGAATCCCAGAGCCAGTCGCTGCAAGCGTCATCGTCGTACGGCGCAATGCTAAAAAAGAAGCTGCCGAACCTAAAACGGTCCCTGTCTCCACCCGCAAGCCGGTAGACGTGGCTGCGGCCGACTTCACCCGGGAAACGCCCATGCTCAAACGGATGATCGAGGTGGTAGTGCGCGTCGTCTCGACCAGTGTCATGCCCAACCCACTGATCATTGGTCGCGTGAACATGCGGCGCCGCGGGATGTCCAGCTTGGTCTTTATAGCTGGGGTGTTGATTGCTTTGTTGAGCGTCTCCCCCATTCCGAGCGTGAGCGGGCGGAACGGGCGTTCGCACAGGCGCGGGGCCGCGGGCTGGAATGTGCCCCTGGCCAACAGGAGCTCTTTGCGGAGTGCGCGTGGCGGGCCGAGCTTGTTGCTGCTTAGCTTGTTGCTGTTTGTTGGGCCGTTGCTGAGCCAGAGCGGGAGTTGAGCAAATGAGGAGGAATGCGGCAATACTTATCAGTTTTTTCATACCAGCCTCCGAGAACGTCTTAACACTATTTAATGTTTAACGCTATAGGGTGAATGCCTGCAAGACGTCAGGGAACCGGGCGGCACTGAGTGTACACCTGTTTTTCTCGGATTCGATCTTATGTTAAGCCATTTGTATGGACTTGCGTGAAGGCATAACCAATCTGAAGCCGCCGGAAACGCATTGCTACGACAATGGATCGTGGAGCCGGCCTAGCCTTTGACTTGGAGGAAGATGCCATACATCGTGATACCGAGGCTGGTCAGGAAGAACAGTGGGAGCAAGTACGTGGTAAGCAGGGGGGCAAAAGGCACGGTCGGAAGTTTCAGCGGGCTATTGGCGGAGAGCAAGTAATAAATGAACGCGACGATCATCATGTAGATAAGGCCGCGGCGGAGCGGACCGCCTCTGCCTGACGAAGAAGAACTCTTAAGGACACGCAGTTCGGGGAGCGTCTCATGACAAAGAGGGCAATCCCTGAATGAGTCAGAGATCTTCTTTCCACAGAAGGGACATTCGCGAACGCCCATAGCTTCTCTCACAAGAGGGATTTAGAGAGCTCAAGTCACTGCTATCTATGCTTTAAGGCTAGGCTTGGAGCAAAAAAGTGTCAAGCATCACGGCGAAAAGTGACGCGAGATAAGAAACAGGCGCGAAAGGAGAAAACATGCGCGCGACCGGGGGCAACGGCCACCTCTGCGGCTCGGGGTGAGCGAGACGCTGGGGCTAGCTGCGCACTCTGTCGGTCCGGATGGGTTCTAAAATTCCGGGGCCTTTTGTTCCGCGTGATGCGGGAAGGCCTGGGGCAATTCCGAAACGTTCCATGCCCACGCGGCGAGCAGAGCCGCGCCTTCGTTGATCTGGTCCGGAATCACCTTATCGAAGGAATCGGTCTGGCTGTGATGCGCTTCCCGGTACCCGGCCGGGGCTTGCACACAGAAATAGGAGGCCACGCCAGCGCGCAAAAAAGCGACGTGGTCGGAGGAGCCGAAATAACGGGTGCTGACAGGCCGAAGATCGAAGACTTCCTGCAAGGGCTGGTAGACTTCGGCCATCAAGGGACCTGTTTCATACAAGCCTTCGAGAGCGATGCTGAAGACGCGGCCAGTTCCCGTGTCGTGAGTCAACACTGCATCCATCTTCGGAATTTCAGCTGCATGGTTTTTGAGAAACAAACGCACGCCCACGCCGCCCTCTTCCTCTCCCGTGTACAGAATAAATGTGATGGTGCGCTTGGGCTGCCAGCCAAGCGCCTTCAAAGTACGGGCAGCTTCGAGCACGGCCATTGCTCCCGTGCCGTTGTCGACCGCACCCTGGCCAAGATCCCACGAATCGAGATGGCCGCCTATGATGACGCGCTCGTCGGGATGTTCGCTGCCCTTGATTTCGGCGACAGTGATGGAGGCAGGGACAGGTCCGGGACTGAAAGTGCCCTTCAAGTCAATTTTCATGGTGACCGGGCCGGCTTGCGAGAGGCGATAGAGCAGGCTGTAGTCTTCGTGCGTGAGAAACGCAGACGGAATGTCCGAAGGTTCGTAGGCGTTCTGGGAAACACGTCCGGTCATGTTGAAGAGGTTATGGGGCTTGCCGCTGTCGCGAAGGATCGCGACGACGCCGGAGTCGGCGAGCATAGCATCAACTTTTTTGCGGTACTCGGCGAGGCCGAGGGCCGATTCCTTGGGGACGCCGCGCGAAGGCGGGATCACTGCGTCGTAGGCATTGTCCGGAACTTCGGATGCAGGTGCAAGAACAGCGGGTTCGCCATGCATAACGACTGCGCCTTTCAATTTGCCTTTATACGCGTCGATATCGGCCACGCTGTTGATAGTCACGAAGATGACAGGACCGCTGACTTCTCCGCTGGTGGCTTTGCTCCAACCCATGGAGCGAATCGGGACACGGCGAGAGATGGGACTGACGATTTCGGCGGAATCGGCGCCGCGATACCAAGCGTGAGGGACAGTGGTGGTCTCGAGATGCGCGTCGATGCCGTAATCGCGGAAGCGCTTGAGCGTCCATTGGCTGGCCGCTTGCATTTGCGGAGAACCGGTGAGACGCGGCCCAATTTGCGTAGTGAGATACTCTTCGTTTTTCATCAACTCCGAACGGGCTTGGATTTCATCGGCAATTTTCTGGTCAGCAGATTCCATGGATTTGCGATAAGACTCCGTGGCCTTAGGGTCGGTGCCGTATTGTGGCGCGGTGCTTTGCGCGAAGGCGGAATGAGCAGGAAGAAGGATCGCGAATGTCAGAACTGCCAGGACGAACTGCATGAACCGATTTGAACGAAATGCAACCACGGCTTGTTTCATGAAAGCGACACTCCCAGGTTGATTTTGGTCAAGGCTATTTTCGAGCCCGGCGATTATAATCCTGATGCGCGCTGCTCGGGAGCAGATATCGAAGAAAATGCGCAAAATGACTTCGCTGCTTGGAAACAATCGTTTGGTAACTCACTGGCATCAAATTAAGGTGTCATCCCAACAATCCGGAGACAGCACTGATAGAGTACCTAGTATGGAGAGACAGAGATGGACGATAAACCCGCATCGAAATTGACCTATTCCGACATAACGCCAAAAGGCGCTTACACGAACCGCCGAAATTTTCTTTTCGGACTGCTCGCGACGGGCGCAGCGGTGAAGGGTTGGAAGTCCTTTTCACGGTGGGCGTCGGGACCGGCGACAGGTTCCGTTCCGGTGAAACTGAACGACGTCAGAAAAGGGCCATTCAGCACGGCGGAAGCGATCACTCCGGAAAAGGACGTGACGACCTACAACAATTTCTATGAATTCGGCACAGGTAAGGGCGATCCGTCGCAGAACGCCAGGAATTTCAGGACGTCGCCGTGGACCGTGTCGATCGAAGGCGAGGTAAAAAGACCACGCAAGCTGAGCATGGACGACATTATGAAGATTGCGCCGCTCGAAGAGCGGATTTACCGGCACCGTTGCGTGGAGGCGTGGTCGATCGTGGTGCCGTGGATTGGATATTCGTTCAGCGCTTTGGCCAATTTGGTTGAGCCGACGCCGAAAGCGAAGTATGTGGCGTTCGAGAGCTATTACGACACGCGGCAAATGCCGGAAGGACCGTCGGCGGGAATTCCGTTTCCGTATCTGGAAGGATTGCGAATCGACGAGGCCATGCATCCGCTGACGTTACTGTGCGTGGGCATGTACGGTGAGACGCTGCCGAATCAGGACGGAGCGCCCGTGCGCTTGGTGGTGCCGTGGAAGTACGGTTACAAGAGCGCGAAATCGCTGGTGAAAATCCGCTTCGTGAAGAACCAGCCGCCGACTACCTGGAACATTGCGACTCCGGAGTGGTATGGATTCTATTCAAACGTGAATCCAAGCGTGAACACGGTGCGCTGGAGCCAGGCGACAGAACACCGCTTGGGCCTGGGACTTTTCGCGCGTCCAATCCCCACACAGATATTTAATGGGTATGGAGACAAGGTGGCGAGTCTCTATTCCGGGATGGACCTTCGCAAATATTATTGATTGCAAATGGGCGGCGTGAATTCGATTCTGACGAGCAAGTGGACGAAGGTTGTGGTTTTCGCGCTTTGCCTGGTGCCGCTCGCGGTGCTGGTGTGGAAAGGATTTCAGAATGAACTGGGCGCGAATCCGGTCCAGTTCGTCGAACACTGGACAGGCGACTGGACGATTCGATTTCTGATTATCACCCTCTGCGTTACTCCGTTTCGCAAATTGCTGCATGCACCGCAGCTCATTCGCTTTCGCCGCATGCTCGGACTGTTTGCGTTCTTCTACGCGTGCCTGCATTTCTCCACATGGATTGGGATCGACCGGTTTTTTAATCTTTCCGACATGTGGGCGGACGTGGTGAAGCGGCGATTCATCACCGTGGGATTCGCGGGATTCGTGTTGCTGATTCCGCTGGCGATTACGTCCACGAAAGGATGGATCCGCCGGCTCGGCGGAAAGCGCTGGCAACTGCTGCATCGCGCGATTTACCTGAGCGCGATCGCAGGCGTGATTCATTATTACTGGCTGGTGAAATCGGACGAGCGCAAGCCGCTGCAATACGCGGCGATTGTGGCGTTGCTGCTTGCGTGGAGAGTAGGCGCGTGGCTGTACAAGCGACGGCAAAAATCCGCGACTGATAATCGCGCGCCCAAAGAACCTGTCACGGCCGAAACGGCCTAATCAAGTTCCGCTTTTGATATCCGCACGCTGCGCACCACCTGAGTCATTTCCATATATGCTTTTGAAACGCGCGTTCCAAGCCAGGCGTCTCACACGGGGATAAACCGTTCGCGGGTGCGATCCCTAAACCAGATTTGATGAAGAAAGCCAGACGGAGGACGATTGTGCGAAGAATCGGAATTGCGGTAGCGGCATTATTTATGTTTTCGGTGGTTCTGCCCGTCGCCGCACAGGCGCCGGAATCAATTGACTACAACGCGATTTACACAATCAAAGACATCGGATTCAACCATTCGCAGATCATGGACATTATGAGCTATCTGAGCGATGTCTATGGCCCGCGGCTGACCAATTCGCCGAACATGCGCGCGGCCGCGCAATGGACCGAAGACGAAATGAAGCAATGGGGCATCGCGAACGTCCATACGGAGCCGTGGAAGTTTGGCCGTGGATGGTCGAACGAGCGGTTCTCGGCGATGATGATTTCGCCGCGTCCTTACATCTTGATTGCGTACCCGCTGGCGTGGACGCCGGGAACGAATGGCGCGGTGACGGCCCCTGCAGTGTTGGCCATGATTCAGAGTGAACAGGACCTGGATAAGTATCGCGGGCAGCTCAAGGGCAAGTTTGTCCTGACGCAGGTCCCGCCCGACGATCCCGCTCACTTCGACGCGCAGGGTCACCGGTACACGGATGCGGAGCTTGCGGAGATTGCGACCGAGCCAGTGCCGGGCGCACGAAACGAAGATCGCTTCGCGCAATTCCGTGCATTGCGGGCGCTGCACCAGAAGGTGCAGGACTTCCTGGTCGCTGAACACGCAGCCGGATGGATCCAGGCTTCGCGCGGCGACGATGGGACGGTTTATGTTCAATCGGGCGGCTCCTACGAGCCCGATGCCCCTCCCAGCTTGCCGGCTGTCGCAATGGCCAGCGAATGCTACGGACGAATTTACCGGTTGCTCGAAAAGAAAATTCCCGTGACGTTGCAAATCGATGACGAGAACAGATTTTACGACAACGATCTGAATTCGTTCAATATCGTCGGTGAAATTCCGGGCACGGATAAGGCTGATGAAGTGGTGATGATGGGCGGCCACTTCGATTCGTGGCACTCAGGAACGGGCGCGACCGACAACGGCGCGGGCTCTGCGGTGATGCTCGAAGCGCTGCGCATTCTGAAGGCGAGTGGATTGAAAATGCGGCGCACGGTGCGAATCGGACTGTGGACGGGCGAGGAAGAGGGACTGCTTGGCTCGCGCGCCTACGTGAACGACCACTTCGGCGATCCGAAAACAATGCAGCTGAAGCCGGAGCAGGCGAAGCTCGATGCGTACTACAACATCGACAATGGATCGGGGAAAATCCGCGGCGTCTACCTGCAAGGCAACGAGGCTGTCGCGCATATTTTCCGGCAGTGGATGCGCCCGTTTGATGATTTGGGAATGACGACGCTGAGCATCCGCAACACGGGC
>DASYGR010000135.1:0-42276 GCA_035999525.1 Terriglobales bacterium | reverse complement strand
GTAGATATGGTGGTCGCGATTTGGAAAGTGCATTGGAAGAACGGCCTCATGGGCGATCATGGATATCAGTTTCCGCTGGCTGTGGCGGCAATTGCGTTTGCGCTGATTTTTTTTGGGGCGGGTCCGATTTCGTTTGACAGTTTGCGCGGCGGCGGACGGTTGTCGGGAAAGAAGTAGGCGACAAACCTTGATGGAGCTTCGGATCTTCGAATTCAAATCCCCGCCCTGTCTCTCCAAAAGCAGGAGGGACGAGGACGGGCCACCCTCGGAGTATTCCCTGCTAGGTAGCTTTCGCCCACCAGCCTAGAACTTTTTGTTTTCGGTCAAACATTTTTTTGGCTTCGCCGCGGAGTTTCGAAATTAATTCGTATCGAGACTTGGTGAACCAGGGGACTTGATGCGGCGCGCATCCATATTTTTCTTTGTATGCGCCTTCACCGCCCCAATCGTAAACTTCAATACCCCGGCGCTTCCAATAGCGCATCGCGTACCAGTGGATGAGTTCGTTCGGGCGAAGATTCTGGCTGGAACGGAAGCTGGCGTTTCCCCAGAATTCAGCGATTTTGTTGAAGCCGGGAAAGATGCCGCTGGCGATGCACTTCCCTTCAGAATCGCGCGCCCGCAGCAATAAAATCCGGCCGGTAGGCTCGAGATTCCTAACTAATGCCCGTACCCGCTCCACATCATATGTGGGGACCAATTCCTGCTTCGCGAATACGTCTTTCAGCTGTTCATAGTATTCGTCAGCAAATGCCAAGTCGTGGGCTTCTTCGATTGCAACACCGCTTTTTTCTGCTTTGCGGATGCAGCGGCGGCAGGCACTGTCCATTCCATCGAAGAGCTGTTCTTCTGACTTGGTGAGATCCGTGCGATAAGACGCGTAGGAACTGCATGTGAAACCCAACTCTTTGCCGTCTTCGACGGTGAAATTGGGATCGGATACTTCCATGTGCAGGCACTTCAATTCGTCCCACGCGAATTGTTCAAGGGCCGCTAGCGCATCCCTGCGAGAGGCGCCCGGAACCATATTGAAACCGATGTAAGGGGTGGTCCATCCCGGGAATGAACTACCAAGAATTTTCACGCCCAGCCGGTTGAATACTAATCCGTTGAAATATCCAGCGACGTCCTTGCCCTCGTGCAATTCAAGCAAGAGAGGAGTGGCAACCTGGGTTTGGCTGATGAAGTCTATCCACTCGCGCGTCTGGAATACGGTGCGGTCGTGAAATTTGTCCAGCAATTCCCAATTGGCGGCATCGAAATTGACAGTCTTGCACTTCATTGAACATTACGAGTACGCGGGCGGAAGCCTATATTTTTGAGGATTCTATTCAGTTTAGCCCAGATAGTCCACGCACAATAAGATGAGGCCAATACAGCTATTACCCGCGTAACCTGAAAATTCATATGCGGAATGGCATGACCGAGGACTATTAGCATTTAGGATTAGCTGGAATGAAAAGGTTTGCCAAAACCTGGTCGCGCATTGCGCAGATGAGCTGGGATGAGCGACGAACCCGGGTCGTCCAGGAGATCCATAAGAGAGTTGAGCTCGGCTTGTATCGGGTGGGCGTAGGGCCGTGGCGAAACGGGGTGAAGGATCTTGTTCCATCGAGCGGCGAGTTCTTCTTCTCACACGCTGAGTTGGCGGAGCGAGTTTCGCTTTTTAAAGAGCGGGCGGGCGCGGACGTAGAAAACGTTATTCGAGGGGCCGACAAGATTTGCCATCACCGTTTCGATCTCTTGGGCTATGAAGATCTCGATTACGGAGCTGATATTGATTGGCATCTCGATGCGGTGCACGGGAAACGCGCGCCGATGAAACCGTGGTACAAGATTGACTTTTTGGATTTCGATCGCGTGGGCGATCACAAAGTTATTTGGGAGTTGAACCGGCATCAGCATCTTGTGACGCTGGCGAAGGCGTTGTGCCTCACGGGCGACAAGCGATACCTAACTGAACTGCGAAGTCAGTGGACTTCGTGGCAGCGGGCGAATCCTTATCCGATCGGGGTGAATTGGGCCAGCAGTCTGGAGGCTGCATTTCGAAGCTTGTCGTGGGTGTGGATATTGGCGCTGCTTCCGGCAGAGGTAGTCGGATTGGACTTCCGGAAAAACATGATTCGTGGTTTGGCGATCCATGGACGCCACATTGAGCGCAACTTGTCCACATATTTCTCTCCCAATACCCATCTGCTGGGGGAGGCCGTTGGCCTTTTCTTCATTGGGTTTATGTGCCCTGAAATTGCAGGTGCGGGACGCTGGCGCAGGAATGGATGGCGCATTTTACTCGAAGAGACTCAGCGGCAAGTTCGCGCAGACGGCGTCTATTTCGAACAATCGCTTTACTACCACGTTTATGCGCTGGATTTTTCCTTGCATGCCCGAATTGTGGCGGAACGGAATGGGATGGATATTCCCGTAGATTTTGATTTGATCTTGAACCGGATGCTGGACGTTGTCTCCGCAGTGTCGCGGGCCGGAGTGCCGGAAGGATTTGGGGACGATGATGGCGGCCGAGTCTTTAATCCGCGCCGAAATCGAAGCGAGTATATGACCGATCCCCTGACGGTGGGAGCGATATTGTTTCGACGCGAAGACTTAAAATCTGCGACTTCGCTGACCGAGGAAGCACTCTGGCTTTTCGGGAGGAGTGGACTTTCTTACTTCGATTTGCCTGCAAATAATCCTGCGAAGGGTCCCAGGACAATTGGAGCAACGTCCTTCAACGCGGGCGGGATCTACGTGATGGCCAGCAACAAAAAAGAGCCGCTGCAAATGAATATTGACTCTGGCCCCCAAGGCACTGGACGCAGTGGTCATGGCCACGCCGACGCTCTTAGCGTCAGCGTCGCGATGGAGGGACGGCGCTGGTTAATTGATCCCGGCACATATTGTTACATGTGCGATGAACGGGACCGCTTCCGAGGGACAGCAGCGCACAACACGCTATGCGTGGATGGGCTCGACCAGGCAGTTCCAGATGGGCCTTTCGCGTGGAAATCAATTCCAGATGTTCATTGCGAGCGATGGATCGCGGGGAAGACTTTCACGTTATTTGAGGGCAACCACGCGGGGTATATGCGCCTTTCTGATCCTGTTGTGCATCGGCGTTGCATCTTTTATCTACACAACGAATTTTGGCTTATTCGAGATGTTGTGGAAGGGCGCGAAGAACATCAACTCGAAATCAATTGGCATTTTGCTTCGGATGTTGTGATAGAGAAGGCGGGCCATGGTTTTATTGCGAGGGCGACACACGCGTCGCTCACGGGCGAAAACGGATTCGCGTTGCTTCCTGTGGAGGGGGCTGGCTGGACTCATACGATTGAATCTGACTCGGTGTCTCCTGCATATGGGAGGAAAGATTCGGCATTGACTATGCGTTCGAGCAGTCGCTTGAGACTTCCGGCGGACCACGCGACTATGTTGTTGCCGTTCGCGACACCGGAAACAATTGGAAGTCTTTCGCGAGTAGAAGATTCCGGAAAGGGCGCGCCGTCCTTGTCGGTTTATTGTTACGAGGATCGCGAAGCGAAACACTATATGATTTTTGCCGACGCCCAGACAGAAACATGGACATGGGATGAGTGGACGAGCGATGTCAGATTTTTATACTTCAACGTCGAAGACGGCGTTATTGGGCAGTTCATTTTTTGTGAAGGGAAGAACATAACGTTGAATGGGGCCCGGGTGGCGAGCCACTCTGAGAAGATTGAGCATTTCGAGTGGAATCGGAAAACGAGAGAGATTTTCTCATCCGACGATTCCGCTGTGGATTCGATTTCAATGAAAGTGCTGGAGTCGTTCAGTCCATCCAGCTAACTGTATCTAAGCTCGGTCAGGATCAAGAATGTGCGGGATTGCGGGAGTAGTCGAGTTCGGCGGGCGCACCGAGGTTGATCCTCAGGTGCTTCGGCGCATGTGCGCTGCGATGGCGCACCGCGGCCCGGACGACGAAGGCATTCACACCGAGGGCCGGATTGGGCTGGCGATGCGGCGGCTCAGCATTATAGACGTCGCGGCCGGTCATCAGCCCCTTAGCAACGAGGACGGCACAATCTGGATTGTCTTCAACGGTGAAATTTACAACCATGCAGTTCTACGCGAGCAATTGCTGGCGCGAGGACACCAGTACCGCACGCATTGCGACACGGAAACTATTGTTCACCTCTATGAAGAGTATGGACGCGATTGCGTGCAACACTTGCGGGGGATGTTCGCATTCGCGATTTGGGATTCGAACCAGCGACGTTTATTCGTGGCGCGTGACCGGTTGGGTATCAAGCCGCTTTATTACCGTTTAGCCTCTGACTCATTTCTCTTTGGCTCCGAAATAAAAGTCATTCTCGCGCATCCCGCGGCGGAGGCCAAGTTTCACCGAGCGGCGCTTCCAGAATATCTGGCCTTTGGATATCTCTCAGGGCAGGAGACTTTCTACGACGGGATCCTTAAGCTCATGCCGGGGCACACGCTTGAACTCAGCGAAAACGGCGAGGTCCTCATACAACAGTATTGGGATTTGCGCCTGACCGGGGATGCTCATTCTTATTCCGAAGACGATTGCGTCCGGAAATATCGCGAGATGCTGGAGGGGGCCGTCAGCAGCCATCTCATGAGCGATGTGCCGTTAGGAGTGTTTTTGAGTGGAGGACTCGACTCGAGCGCCGTTGCGGCGCTGATGACAAAAATACGGCGCGCGCCTGTCGAAACATTTGCGGTTGGGTATTCGGAACACGCATATAGCGAACTGCCGTACGCCAGGATCGTGGCGAAGCACTTGAATTCGAATCACCATGAAGTCTCGGTAAGCCGTGAGGATTTTTTCGGCGCGCTACCCAAGCTTATATGGCATGAGGATGAACCCATCACGTGGCCCTCGAGTGTGGCACTTTATTTCGTGGCGAGGCTGGCAAGCGAGCATGTGAAGGTTGTGTTAACAGGAGAAGGCAGCGACGAAACTCTTGGAGGCTACACCCGATATGCGTTTACACGCCGGAACGCAGCGTTTGATCGTGTTTATCGAAAACTGCTGCCGGCAAGTTTGCGGAAACAGATTCGTAGATCAATTTCGAATTCGGATCTAATCGGCGCTACGGCCCGGAGGAAACTTTCGCATACTTTCCTGGGGTTGGATGGAGACTCGTGGCCGTCGTTTTATTTCGATAACTTTTATTCAGCTTTTGACGCCGGGGCACAGAGGAAGTTGCTTACCGAAGAGTTCGCAGCAGAACTTGCCGAGGGCGCAGCTTATCAACACGTTCTCAAGTATTGGGAAGCTTCTTCGGGCAACATGTTGCAACGACTGCTTTACACGGACATCAAAACTTATCTTGTCGAACTGCTGATGAAGCAGGACAACATGAGCATGGCCGCTTCCATCGAGAGCCGAGTGCCGTTCCTTGATCATGTTCTTGTGGAATTTGCCGCCAATATTCCTGCGAAATTCCAACTCCGGGGTATGGCGGGGAAACATATATTGAAAAAAGCTGTCGAGGACTTGCTGCCGCATTCGATTATTTACCGTCCGAAGCTGGGTTTTCCAACGCCATGGAGTGGATGGCTCGCGGGAGAGCAGCTAGATGCTATCGAGAAGATGCTTTTGGAACCGCGCAGCATGAACCGTGGATTTTTTGAGAGAGATGCCATCGAGCGAGTGTTTCGGGAACACCGGACAAGACATCGGGACAACTATGATCGCATCTGGCGATTGTTGAATTTGGAATTGTGGCAGCGAGTTTGCGTGGAGAGGGACTCGCATGATTTTGCGGTTGAGACGGCAGCTATTTCCGTCCGCAGTATTTAATTGTGCTGCTGTATTTTTCTCACCGATTCCAGTACTTCGCCGAATTTTTTCGCAATGACAGACCAATCATATTTGCTGGCGGTTTCGGAGGCGGCATGCTCATAACGCTGTCGAAGGTCAGGGTCTTTGAGAAGGGACACGACTGCATCCGCAAACACACGCGGATCGTCTGCAATCACAATATCGCGGCCCGGAGAGATGTCTAAACCTTCAGCACCGACGGTGGTGGAGATTACTGCTTTGCCAGCAGCCATGGCTTCATAGATTTTTAAGCGTGTTCCTCCACCGATTCGCAATGGGACAATCACGACGGCTGCTCGTTGCAGGTAGTCCGCCACAGATTCGACGCGGCCCGTGATTTCGATCGAATTGGATGCCAACTTCCGGACACGACGATCTGGATTGCGGCCTACGATGCAGAATCGGGCGCCTGGAACGGCGGCCACGACAGAGTTCCAGATGTCGCCAGCGAAAAATTCCACGGCGTCAATATTCGGCTCCCAATCCATCGCGCCGACGAACATCACTATTGGGGCGGTATTCCGATGATCCGAAGTAGGCTGATACTGTTTCACGTCAACACCTGTCGGAACGACTGTGATGAAGGAATTGCGGGTCCAGGGTTGCATTAAGTCGCGGTCATGGTCGGAGACGGCGATAGTGAGTGGAAACTTTCGGACAACGGTTTGCTCGTAATGCAACATTTTTTTGAATTCGAGTTTATACATGAGGCGCTTCGTGGGATTGGCTTCGGTGGCAGCGTGACGCCGCCAAATCTCGCTTTCCACGTTGTGCTGGAAGAGCACCGCCGGAGTTGTCATCTTGTGCGGCAAATTTATCGCCGCATCGAGGAAATCAACGATAACGACATCGAAGGCGCCGGTTTTTAGGAGAGCATTTATTTTTGCTTTCACGAGTGGCGAAGCGAATCTGCTCACGGCGTAGGGAGCCGGCAACGGCAACTTGCGCAAGTAATCTGACACGCGCGAAATGAAGGTCGCGCTTTTCCCGGTGTGCAGTGCAATCGAAGACGAAAAATAATTACTTAATTCAGCAGCGTATCTTTTGTCCTCGGCGCCGTGGTAGTACGAGAGAAATATGACGTCGTTGCGTGAAGATAAATGTTTCAGGATTTGAAACGAACGGATGTCTCCTCCGCTGTGGAGGGGCAGGAGCTTGTTGGCCTTGATCCAAAGAATCTTCATCGTCTCGACGGATCCCAGTCAGAGGGCGGCCTGCGAAGGCTTACAGGTAATGCGATACAGACCCGATTTGTTTCAGCGAATCCAGGCCGCCTTCTTCCCGGTGATGAAATTCGTAAAGGCGATAAAAGCGGCAGTGTTGAGCACGACAAAAGTGAATGAAGCGTCCGCAATTCTCGCTATGGGCCCGCGCTTGAACTGAGCGAGCGAAAGCAGGCTGAGTGTATAGAATCCCAGTTGCGAAATCAGGGCGACGCGATATACGGGTCCTTGCAGAAAAATGGAAGACACGAGCGCCGCGACTAAAGCGAACGGGGCAACGAGCCGCAGAAGTTTGTGACTCACAAACTCGAAGCGAATCGGATTGGAGCTTGTAAGCAACCACGGCGCGAGTTGTACCAGTTGATAATTGCCGGTTAAGGTTCTTACTTTGCGGGCGAACTCGCGAGTCACTCCCAGATTTGGCACGTCCCACGCTATTGCGCGAGAATCAAAAACTACCCGAAATCCCTGGCGGGCGACATTCATGGGAATGAAGACATCGTCGAGGATGGTTTCTGAAGGAAGAGGCGCGAGCAAGCTGCGTCTAACGGCGTAGAGCGCACCCGTAGCACCGACCACCGATCCGGATTCGGATTCCATTTCGCGGATGTTCTTCTCGATGCGCCAATACAAACCCATTCCTTTAACGGTTTCGCCGGATTGGGGATCGCCCAGCATGAGTTCTCCGCTGGCACAACCGACTTCTGGGTCGGCAAAGTTTTCGATAAGAAAACATACTGCGTTCGGCTCGATGGTTTGACGTGCATCGGTGAAAACGATAATTTCGCCCTTTGCCGTTGCAATCGCGTCGTTCAGGCAGGCGGATTTTCCACGAGAGTCCTGGCAAAGGATCGTGTGGGCTGCGGAATTATTTGAGCCAGAATTGCTTAACCATTGCGACAGAATTTGATTGGTCGCGTCGGCGGAGCAGTCTGATACGACGATAATTTCACGCTCGCCTTCGGGATAATTCAGGTCCATCAGATTTTGTAGCTTCGCTTCGAGGACATCGGCTTCGTTGCGAACTACCATTACGAAGGAAACTGTGGGAGTGTGTGGCGCGCGCCTGACGGGCCGGCGACGCCAATGATTACGAAGCCACAGCCATCCTGGATAACCGGCGTAGGTGTAAGCGATGACTCCAACGGATCCCCAGAACAGCCATTTCATTGCGCGCCTCGGCCGAGCAGGACAATCTTGATGGTTTGAAACATGATGAAGACGTCCAATCCCAAAGAAGCGTTTTTAATGTAGAAAAGATCGTATTGAAGCTTCTCTCTGGCGTCCTCAATCGTGTTGCCGTATTTATAGCGGACCTGCGCCCACCCCGTGATGCCCGGTCGCACCATGTGGCGAACGCCATAATAAGGAAGCTGTTCCGTGAGCCAGTCGACAAACTCTGGTCGCTCGGGGCGAGGGCCGACAAAAGCCATATCGCCTTTGAGGACGCACCACAGTTGTGGAATTTCATCGAGCCGCGAAGTGCGCAGAAATTTTCCGATGCGGGTGATGCGAGGATCATCGTCCAAGGCCCAGGTGGGACCGGTATCGGCTTCGGCGTCCTGGCGCATGGTGCGGAACTTGTAACAATAAAAAGTTTCTCCACCACGGCCCGTGCGTTTCTGGCGGTACAGGATAGGGCCTGGCGAATCGAGTTTGATCGCAAGCAGGACGAATGGCATCAGCGGCAAGGTGAGGAGAAGTCCGAGTAAAGCCGCCGAAAATGCAAGCAGGCGGCGGAAGATGCGAAACGCACTGCTAAAACGAAACCCCTGAGCGTAGATGATCCAACTGGGATAGAGGTTTTCGACTTCGATTTTGCCAGAAATTTTTTCCAGCCAGGTGGTGGCCTCTTCGATGTGCACGCCACGGAGACGAAGTTTTAAAAGTTCTTCCATGGGCGTGGCTTCGCGGCGGTCCTGCATTGCGACAATGACACGATGCACATTGCTTTGCTGAACCATGTCCATCAGGTGCGCCCCCATGGTCTGGCGGTTCAATGCGCCGTGTACATTGCCGCTCCACCCAATGACGTCCGCGCCCAGTTCAGAACGCGCTCGCAGTCCCTGAACAAGTCTTTGCGCCCGTTCACCACCCCCCAGTACGTACACCTGTTCTCGCAGATATGGTTTTTTCGCCAGCCAAGTGTAGATAGTCCTCCAACACAGCAAAGCGATGGTCAGAAAAATCAATCCCACTAAAAACGATGATTTCCCCAACATAATGCTGGGAAAAATTGCTTCCGCGACGGCCAAGGCGAGAGCGATTACCCCAGGAACAAGTAACAAGCGGAAATAGAGTTCCCCCTTGGCGTCAAAGTGAGTTGGGTCGTAAAGGTCGCACAAATGCGAGATAACGAGTACGAGAGCGGTAAGGCCGACAATTTTTAGATAGCCGCCCTCATAATTGAGGACGATATAGCTGTCATCAGGGTGCTGGAGCAGCGTGGCCAGAAGGAAAGACATCCATACAATCAGCGCCTCACCCAATAATAAAATTAGGGTGCGCGCCGGATAATAAACTTTGAAAATGCGGATCAAGCTATTTCTTCGCTCCGGCACGAGCTTCGTTGCCGTAGGCTGCGTAGTAGTACTTACTGTAGGAAGTTCCACCATCCACGCCGTTCAGGACAATGCCGACCAGGGCGGTATTTTTAAATTCCATTCTGGCTTTTCGTGCGACATCGAAGGGTGTTTCGTTGGAGCGGACGACCATCAGCACGCCGTCACAGCATTTGGCCAGCAAAGCAGCGTCGGAAATCGGCACTGCCGGAGGCGCATCCACGATGATCCAATCGAAGAAAGATTCCAAACGGTTGAGAAGAGAGTTGAGACGGCCATTCGCAAGCAGTTCGGCCGGATTCGATACCATGCGGCCTGCGGGAATAAAAAATAAGTTCTCCATAGGCCCACGTTGCATGATGGCGAATTCATCATTCTCGCCGAGTAGATATTCGGCCAGGCCCGGGGTCGCATTGGTGCCCAAACTTCGGTGCAGTTGCGACGCCCGCAGGTCGGCATCAATCAAGAGAGCCTTGCGCCCATGCTGCCGCACCATAGCCTGTGCAAGATTGGAAGAGACGAACGACTTTCCTTCCTGTGGCAGGGCACTGGTTACCAGTAATTTTCTTAGGGGCTGTCTTTCGCGAATCTGATAAAGCCGTGAACGGAGCGTTCTGAATTCCTCGGTGCCAAAAGCCTGCTCGTCCTCATTGAAAAATAGCATCGTTCCAGGTTCTGGCGCCCACTTGCTTTCAACCGTGCGTGTTAACAATACGTCCTGACCTTGCGAAGCATTAAACTGGCCCGGCGCATTCTGCGGAATGGGTGAACGGGAGTCTAAGGGCGACTGAGGAATTGGACTGTGCGGAAGCACCTCAGGGTTAACTTCAACGTAACTTGTCTGCAGCGATGCGGCGCGCTCGTCCTCCGCCTTCTTTAAAGCTTCGTGGATCCGGCTCATATTTTCCTTTCCTTCGGGCCTTTTTGTTCTGGCTCGCGCAATCGGTCGGCGAGATTGGCGAGAGTCTTCAACGCATCCACCAAATCAAATCTTTCAGTTGACGGCGCCGCTGGCGAGGCCTCCGAAGGGGATGGGGGTGCTGGCGCAGGCTCGGGCGACGAATTTTGAAGTGCAACTACTGGCGTGGCTGAGGTTGGAGAGGCGGTAAAACCATCAGCGGCCAGTGTTGACGCAGGCCTATCTATAACTGGTTTCGATGTAACGCGGGCCGAGGGAGCAAAATCCCTGCGTGGATAAGACACGGATGCCTTCGGCGAATCCGCGTCAAGAACTGTGCTTTTACCCGCGGGGATGGACGGAGTCATCGCGATTGGCGGAGTGGCAGCTTCATGCGAAGAATTTTCAGACAACGAAACCGGCTCGGCGGACAAGGCCATTCCGGAAACCGGGTTATCAATCAGATCGAAATCCCGGGCAACCACTTCGACCACGCTCGCGGTTACTGTTCTCTGCTGATCCACAAAAGCGCTCACGAGACAATGCTCGCAAATCAAATTGACGACACGAGGAATTCCGCAAGAATAACGGTGAATTGCAACCAGCGACTCCGGCTCGAAAATGGCCTGCCCATTCCAGCCTGCAATGCGAAGTCTCTGAGCCACATAAGACTTGGTTTCCTCGGCGGTCAGCGGATAGGTTTTTGCCCGCAGAGTGAGCCGTTGACGCAATTGCCGAAGATTAGGCTGCTTTAGCTTCTGCTCCAGTTCAGGTTGCCCGACCAGAACGATTTGTAAAAGCTTCTCGGTGAAAGTCTCGAGGTTGGTCATCATGCGGATTTCCTCGAGCAATTCTTCGGAGAGGCCCTGAGCTTCATCCACGATCAATACCGCAGTTTCGCCGGCGCGATAGCGGTCCAGAAGCCAATTATAGAGACGCAATAAAATCTGGCTCTTCGACCTGGAGTCCGACGGAATGCCGAAATCGGCCATCATGTAGTCGAGGAATTGCGAAACATTCAGCCGGGAATTAAAAACGAAAGCAGTTGGTACCTGCTGAACCCGCAACCATTCCAACAATTTATTGATGAGCGTGGTCTTGCCGGTACCGACTTCACCGGTGAGCAACACAAAACCCTTACGGCTTTGAATACCGTAGGTAAGACAGGCCAGCGCTTCCTCAGTATGCCGCGTTAGAAATAAGTAACGCGGATCCGGGTTGACGTTGAACGGGTTGGCTCGTAATCCGAAGAATGCCTTGTACATGGGTGGCTATACCTCGACGGTCTCCTTTTCGTTCGCGACTTGCTTCTGTCGAACACTATTCTTGCCATGAAGATTCTTGTCTTCCTGATTCCGGTCTATCCAGGGAATGGAAACCATCACGGGCAAATCCAGCACTGCAATTGCGTCTTCTTCCGTACGAATAGATTTATCGGTAAACTCCAACCAAATTGCGAGGGCAAAACCCAGGCCGAGACCCGCGCCTGCTCCACCGCCTGCAAACAATAGCCGGTTCGGGAAACTGGGGTCTTCGGGAAGGCCCGCCGGGTTTAATAGCCGCATTTGTTCGCCCTGCTGGCGGCTTTCCATATCGGTCTGCATCTGGGATTCGCTCTTTTTGGACAACAAGTCGTCGTAGAATTTTTGCGCAGTATCGTTGTCGCGCGTTAATTCTTTGTACTGCTCTTCAATAGCGGGGCTGAGTGAAAGGCGGCTCTGATAGGTTTGAATCTGACGTTGTGTGCGCTCTTGTTCGCGCGTGGCCTGCGCGATGGCATCGTCGTATTGATGTAGCTGTACCCGCATTTGACGAATCTCGGGAGGCTCAGCTGAGCTCGCTTTGTCATTCGTATCGGGTGCTTTAGGAGACGCCGCATTTGCGGCGGCAAGCTGGCGTTTTAGCTCCGCAATGTCAGCTTTCATTTTGATTACATCGGGATAGTCATCGGTGTAGCGCGACTGCAGTGTTGTGAGTTTCCCCTGCATTTCGCTCAATTGCTGTGCCAGAGTTTGAGGATTTACCGAGCTTTGAGAGGCTTTCCAAGCAGCCAGTTGCTGCGCCAACAGCGATTGCGTGTATGCCTTGTCCTGCTGGGCGCGGTTCAGTGCCTGAGTACTTGCATCCAGTTGCGTATTTAGAGTTGACAGAAGCTTCGAATTGCTTTCTTCATCTCCGGGCAATTGTCCAATGTATTGCCTCTTAAATGCCGCGAGCTTTGCATCCTGTTGGTCGAGATTATGTTTGGCTTCTTCCACCTGACGAGCTAGAAAATCAGTGGTACTCTGAGCAACTTGCTCACGGGCCTGGAGGTTTTGTTCCAGCATCATGGAAGTCAGTTCGCTGCAAATCTGCTGGGCAGTCCGTGGATTGTCGGCGGTAAAGCTGACGTCGAACCCCGGAACATCGCTGCTCTGTCCAGGTTTATGGGTTGCGGGTTTGCTTCCCGGAAGAGCTCCGGGAGGCACATCGGGCACAACCGGCTCAATCGAAAGACTCGCCTGGATACCGTCAATTACATCGTCGGCGCTCTTGCCCTTGGCCAGTCCAAGCCGGTCAATCATTGGGATCAGACGAGTGCGGCTGAGCACTTGTTCCTGCATGGTCGCGATACGCTGCACAATGTCTTCTGTGACCACCGGCTTGACGTAGCCTTCGGGAACCTTCTGCCCTTCCACTAAAATGCGAGCTTGCGAGGTGTACTTGGGGGTAAAGGCATAGGAGACGAGAAAGCCCGCAATGGGGGCGAGAAGCGCTGGAACTAAAATTAGCTTTAGGCGCCGGCGCAACATTGCCAGGTAGTCATCCATACTCAAGTCGCGGTTCGAAATCATTTGTGTTCCCGTTCTGGCTGCCCTCTGGCGGCCTAAGAATTAGTCTAGCCGTATCGGACGTGGGTACCACTCGATGCCGACTACACCCATCTGGCGATTGGAGGTTTTCCCACAACCCGCAGATGCCAGGCAAACCGAATCATTGAAGGAAGTTCTGTTGTATTGATAGCTGAGGAACATGCGGTACCGCCGTCCTATGTGGCGATGAACCGCTGCTCCGGCGTAAATATATCGGTCCGAGGTGGCGGGAACCACGACGGCAGCAGGTTCGATGCGCTTATTGTTTGCGATTCCGATATCGCTGTTGGCTTCCCAAACCCTGCCGAGGCTGCGTAAAAGTGAAAATGTTCCCACATCCGTGCTCGAACCGAGAAAATAGCCAGAACCATTTGTATTGTAGTGCCGATATTCGAGCTGCATCGAGGTCCGGGTGAGACGATAACGCAGCTTCAAATTTCCACTCGCGGAGATTCTGGAATTGGAACCAAATAAAGGACTCTGAATCTGAGTGAATTGGGGGCCTGCCGCCGCAATGAAATCCATCCGTCCCGTGACCCTGTGCCCGTAAACAAGGTGAACCGTGTTGGTGGTGACCGTGGCACCGGAAACCTGAGGAAAGCGAAAGTCCTGGAAGCCGTAGGACAAGGCGACCTGGTCGGTGTGATTGATCTGCCTGCTGAATCCAAATTGCGCAGCGATTTGGCTGCTATCAATCAGTCCAAACTGGTTATCGGTGAAATGAACAAAGCCGTAACTGCCTGCCATTGTGAAAGTCGATCTTGGACTTGCGGACTGAACCAGATCAAGGTCAGCAGTATTGGTGAGACGCGGCGCCTGGCCAATGGAACCAAATTGGCCGGCACTGAGAGTGCCGCCTAAAGCGTTTCCGATGCCGGAGGACAGGCCGCCGGCGCCGGATCCCAGACCCGCGAGCCCGGATTGCAACGCGGACGCACCTCCATAGGATCCACCTCCGAAGTTTCCTTCCGGCAAATAGCTCATGCTGTCGCGCAATGCCAATTGACCGGTTCGCCACATCGCGCGCTGAGCCAACTCGGCTTCATGAGTCTGAGTGGCGCCATGATTGACGCCTTCGTAGAAAGTGCCTCCGCCGATATATTGCAAGTCGGTTTCGTAGCGATTCCAAATTCGTTGAAGGGTCAGGCTTCCCAGGGCACGAGTAACACCACCCGCATCGGCGGAATTGTGACCCGAGTCCAAGGTTCCGGCGATATTTGAATCGCCCGATTCGCTAATAACGGCGCCGGGAGCAAAGAAACTTCGAGTAACAACGCCGGGTTCGAGAGACGGCTGATCCAGTCCGGAAATTGGCGGATTCTCGGTGGCCGAAGGTATCGTTACACCCGAGCCAAAAGCGGGAGCGGGTGCAGTCTGATCCTGTTGAGCGTTTCCGTTTGCGGATTGGTCGGTGGTCGCTGGATTCTGCGGAGCGGTAGTGTCGTCCTGCGCCCAAGCAGAGAGCGGGATTAGCGCCACCAGAACGAGACTCATCGCGCACGATTTTTGAGTAAACTTCTTAAGGTACGACAATCGTATCTCCGGGCTTCAAAAGGATGTTGCTCGCAGCATCGCCGCGTAACAGGTTCTTGTAGTTCACGGGGAATTTTTGTTGCTTGCCATTTTCGGTTCGTAGAACGTAAATCTTTTTAGTGTTGGCAAATTGGGTGAAACCCGCGCTGGCCAGCGCTTGCAACACCGTCATGTTGGGCATCAGGGCGACGGACCCGCTGTGCAGAACTTCGCCCGTTACGTATACCCTTTTGCTGTTGATAGCCGTGACGACCACAGTCACACGAGGGTCGGCCAGATACTTCTTCAATTTGGTTGTGATGGAGGCGGAGAGCTCCATGGGAGTGAGCCCAGCGGCTTGTACGTCGTTTAACAGCGGCAAGGAAATCATGCCGTCGGGCCGCACCGGTAGTGTCGTAGTGAGGTCTGACTCTTTCCAGACGGAAACGTGGACTGTATCTTCTGGTCCGATCACGTAGCTCGGAGGCGCGACGGACGAGGCTTCCGGAAGCGCAGCGGTAGAGGTCGAAGTTGGCGCGGGACTGGTGTTCTTGTTGCTGTCGGAGCCCTTTACGTCGCTCTGCGCCCAGCTTGCGGCGACAATAAAAGCCAACAGTAATGTTGTCGTAATCGCGGATCTTGCTCTCATACTTTCTCCACCTATGAAGCTTCGTATTCGCTATAACCAATTTGTTTCAGCTTATACAGCAGCGCCTTATAGCTGATCTGTAGCTCTTCGGCAGCCCTGCGGCGGTTCCAGCGGGTTCGCGTCAAGGCCTTAAGGATTACTTCTTTTTCTGCCTCTCTCGAAGCCGCACGCGCCACGCTCTTCAATGAAACTGCGGAACCTTCTGGCGTTGGGTCGGACTTGGTTAACATCGCCCGCAAACCGCGCATGGCCAGCGATTCATTTCCCAGCGCCACCAGGGCCTTGACGGCATCCGCCAATTCCGGGATGTTGCCGGGCCACGAATACTCGTTAAACAGCCGCTGAGTTTGCACGCTTACGATTGGTATTGGGCAGTCGAAATCCGCCGCGTATTTCGCCAAAAAGAAGCTCGTTAATGCGGGAATATCTTCTTTGCGCTGGCGCAAAGGAGGCAAACGCAGACAGACGCCGCTGATGCGGTAGTAAAGATCTTCGCGTACCCGTCCCTCGCGCACTTCGGACCCGAGATCACGACAGCTGCCGCAGATCAATCGTGCTTTTGGGACATCACCTCTTCCAAAGGTGGAAAGGCTTTGCAGTAGCTTGGTTTGGCAAGATGCGTCGAGGTCGGCGATTTCCTGCAAGAAGACGGTGCCTGCGGCGGAATGACCGGGCACATGCAATTCCTGGAAGCTCTCGCCGCTCAGACCCGCACATTTAAATATTCGGAAGTTCGCAATGTTTTTGTGGGAGTTTTCGTGGATACGCCTGGCAATTGTGCGTTTGCCGGAACCCGCCTCCCCGAGTAACAGCACGGGAACGTCGCTCTGCGCGAGTTCATGGATCACCATTTCGACGGCGCGCATGCCCGGGCTCACGGCTTCCACGAACGATTGGTCTTCTGTGTTGGGAATCTTCACAAATTCCGCCGTGCTGGTTTTTGAGCCGAAATCACTCTTCGTCATGAAAATTCTCAAAATTAACTGGGGGGAGGTATGCGGAAAAGGTTGTTAATTCTCCAGATGCAAGAGCGATGCCAATCCCGTTCGACGGAGCCGTGTTCCTTGTGAAAAGCCCTTCGAGCACTGTTTTGTGGCGTTTAGCACGGATACGGCGGCTACGACAATTTTTAGAGCACTTTTAACCCTACATCTGAACCGTATAAAACGGAAAGTCTTTTCCTAATCGGTAGTAACCAAACTTTGGCCCAATTTCACCCAGAATCGTCAGTCAACCGATCTAACTATTTGGAACTAAAGGCATACTGTGGCGAGATTCGTGGCAGATATTGAGGAAAAACTTTTCCACTGGTTGGGGAAACGACGTGAGAGCCGGTGGGGACGGTGCAATTACCTTGGGTTCCTCGTATACATTGCGTGGCTTCGCCTATATGGCTTATGCTCCGTCCATCGTGAAGTCTGTTGCGAAAGCCGGGGTGGTGGCGGAGCAAGCCGCGCCCTTAAACCAGAGATACAGATGGTGGCGGCCTGTGGCATTGGTGTTTTTTACCGGCTGGCTTTACTTCCACATCATTCTGCATCTGGCTGGCCAGTGGTCAAAAGATCCCAACTTTTCGCATGGGTTCTTTGTGCCACTTTTTTCCCTATTTTTGCTTTGGCAGGATCGGGATCGCCTGGCCAAACTTCCTCCAGCGCCGTCTCTCTGGGGATTGCCTATTCTCATTTTTGGGGTGCTGATCCTTGTATTAGGAGTACTTGGGGCGGAGCTTTTCTTATCGAGAGTGTCGTTACTGCTGGTCATCGCAGGATTAGTAATTTTTTTTCAGGGATGGACTTACTTCCGGGCGGTGTTATTCCCGTGGGCTTTTCTGCTGTTGATGATCCCGCTGCCGGCGATCGTCTTTAACCAGATCACTTTCCCGCTGCAAATTCTAGCCTCCAAGGTGGCGGCAGCGGTCTTACCGCTGGCAGGCGTTCCAGTCTTGCGGGAAGGAAACATCATTAATTTGCCCGCCATGCCCCTGGAGGTGGCAGAAGCGTGCAGCGGTATCCGTTCCCTTCTGTCGCTGGCCACACTTGCAATCATTTATGGCTACTTGATGGAAAAGCGAATCTGGGTACGTGTCGTGTTGGCAGTGGCGTCTATTCCGATCGCGGTGGCAGCGAACAGTTTCCGGATTGTGGGTACTGGGTTGCTGGTTCAGTATTGGGATCCGAACAAGGCGCAGGGCTTTTTTCATGAATTTTCCGGATGGCTGGTGTTTGTGGCTTCGCTCGTGATGCTGTATCTCCTGCATCAGATTTTGCAATTAGGCAGCGGGCATTCGAGGGCCAGCAATTGACAGCGAACATCAGATTCGCGATTGCTGCGACGGTGCTGATTGCTGCGGCACTGCTTTTGCATGCTCGCAGCAGCGACGAAAAGCTTCCGCCGCATCTCGCGTTAGAGAACTTTCCGTCTCATCTCAAGAACTGGGACGGGACGGATCTTAAGATCCCACAGGACGCTCTTAACGTTCTAGGGCCTGGGCAATTCCTGTTGCGGGATTACCAGGATCAGTCTTCCGCAGCTCCGGATGTCAGCTTATTCGTAGCATTCTTCCCGTCTCAGCAGGCTGGGGACACGATCCATTCTCCTAAGAATTGCCTTCCGGGATCGGGTTGGTATCCGCTCGAATCCAGCCGCATGACGATTTCTTTACGGGGTCACGAACCCTTTCCGGTCAATCGTTACGTAATCGCGAAGGGGACGGATCGGCAACTCGTACTGTATTGGTATTGGGCGCATGACCGCGGAGTGGCCAGTGAATATTGGGCAAAGTTCTACCTGATCAGCGATTCAATCCGGATGCGCAGGAGCGATGGCTCTCTGGTACGGGTGACGACGCCGATATTGCCCGACGAAACTCAAGAGCATGCACAAGGGCGGCTAGTATCGTTCGCCGACAATGTCGGCCCATTGCTCGATCAGTACATTCCGAGATGAGTCGGGGCGCGTGCCGTCGGTCGCGACTCCTGCCATTTCTCTACCTTGCCCAGCACCTACGTCCTGGGCTAATGAAATAACGCCGCCTTGGCGACAGGTGCTTATCTTGGATTGGATTTTGCGGCGCTGCAATCCCTCTCGTCTTCCGAGTGACGCGGGTAACCTTTCCTCTATCCCCTAATTGCAGTAACCTTTGTACAGTTACTCGAGGTTCATGATCGAGATTTGCGCCCAGCACCTGCGCTTGTATTGTGGAGACTTGTAAAATGAAGCGATCTTCCGTATTTCGCCTCGTCCTTGCCCTGACAATTGTTGCCGCTCTACTGACGGGATGCTCCCGGGATCCTAATGTTCGAAAGCAGAAGTATTTTGAAAGCGGGCAGCGCTACTATGAGAAGGGTCAATACCGGGAGGCGGCGATTCAGTTCGGCAACGCGATTCAGCAGGATCCGCGTTATGCCGATGCCCACTTCCACCTCGCGCAAACATATCTAAAGCTCCAGGATTGGATGCATGCCTACCAGGAGCTTAGCCGCACCATAGAGATACAGCCGGACAATTATGAGGCGCACATTGACGTGGCCAATCTCCTGATCTCGGCTCACGACTTGAAACAAGCACAGGAACACACGGACCTGCTGTTGCAGAAGGCTCCGAATAACCCACAGGCACATGTGGCGGCAGCAAATCTGCTTGCGGCGCAGAACGATCTACAGGATGCAATTAAAGAGGTTCAAAAAGCGATTGAGTTGAGCCCGAGTGAATGGGAACCGTATTTGAATCTGGCAATGTTCCAGATGCGATCCAATCAGGCAGACGCTGCCGAGACGAACTTCAAGAAGGCCATCGAACTTAATCCAAAAGCGATGAATGCTGAACTGGCGTTGGGCGCCTATTATGAGTCGCGAAACCGCCTGAGCGAGGCCGAGCAGCAATTCAACCATGCCATTGCGATAGCGCCCAAAGATCCCGAACCCCGCGCATCCCTCGCTCGTCTCTATCTGGCTGAAGGAAAGAAAGCGGAAGCCGAGGAATTTCTAAAAAAGGCGGAGGCGGATTTTCCTGACAATTCCACCGGCTACAGGATGCTGGGTGATTTTTATTTCGCCACCGGCGATGTGGACAAGGCAACTGCCGAGTACGCGGCGCTCTACCAGCAACATCCCAAGGATATCCAGTTGAAAAAGAATTACATTCAGCTGCTGATCCTCAAGGGACAACTGGATGAAGCGCGGAAGTTGAACGACGAAATACTGAAAAACAACGCGGGAGATGAAGAGGCGTTGATCTTCCGGGGGCAGATTCAGATCCGCGACGGCCACGCAAATGAAGCCACGCAAACCTTGCAGACAGCGATCAAGAATGATCCTGATAATGCTGTTGCGCACTACCACCTTGGAATGGCATTTGAGCAACTCGGAGACCTGGCGAGGGCGGAGAGTGAATGGCAAAACGCGGTGCGCATCCATCCGCAATTGATCGAGGCGCAGAGGGCACTCGCTGCGTTGGAGTTGCGTAAACGGGACATGCCCGCGCTTGAGCAAACGGCCAATGAGATTATCTCGATTGAGCCGGGATCTCCCGAGGGCTATGCTTTTCGCGCGCTGGCAAATATCAATCGTCAGCAATTTGCTCCGGCCGAGCAAGACGCGCGCAAAGCGATTGAACTGGCTCCGCAATCGCCCGCAGGCTACCTGCAAATGGGAAATCTGCATTTTGTTCAAAAGCAATTTCCGGCAGCAGAAGCGTCTTTCCAGCAGGCCCTCGAACGCGATCCGAATTCGTCGGATGCGCTTGCGGGCTTGATGAATACTCTTACAGCTGAGAAACAGGTGGACAAAGCCATCACGGCGGCAAACGCGCAAATCGCAAAGTCGCCAAATAGCAGCGCCTTCTACGATTTGTTGGGAACCTCCCTCTTTACAAACAAAAAAGGGATGGACCAGGCCGAAGCGGCGTTTAAGAAAGCCGCGGAGTTGAACAAGCATAATTCGGACGCCCTGCTCAAGCTGGGCCAGGTTCAAGTCGCGGAAGGTTCGCCGGATCGGGCAATTGAAACCTACAAACAGTCAATCAAAGACAACCCCAAAGAGGCGGGTTTTTATATTCTGCTCGGCGAGTTATACGAATCAAAAAAAGACTGGCCCAATGCCAAAGACGCCTATCAGAAGGCGCTGGACGCCAAGCCTGATAACCCGATGGCCTCGAACAATCTTGCCTACGTGATGCTACAAACCGGCGGAAACGTGGACGTAGCGCTATCGCTGGCGCAAACCGCTCGTCGCGGATTGCCCGACTCTCCAAACGCGGCCGACACGCTGGGATGGGTGCTTTATCAGAAGGGCGCCTACAAATCGGCGATTGATCTTTTCCAGGAAGCTCTGAAGCTCGAGGCAAAGAACAAAGCGCCAGACAATCCGACTGTGCACTATCACCTGGGACTAGCGTACGAAAAAACCGATCAGTCCGGGTTGGCGCGGGAGCAATTGGAAAAGGTGCTGAAGATCAATCCCAACTACGGCGACGCGGACGACGTGAAAAAGCAATTGGCCCAACTGAAGTCGTAGTTCTACGCTAGCAAGTGGTTGTTCGCGGCTGGTAGTTCTGCGCCCTTGATGCTCCTAAATCAGGCAGCAGCGGTATCCGGCATGGGCTCTGGAGGCCGGCGGGACGACCGATTGGGCGGGAGGCCGGCGTCACGAATCTTGTACAACAACGCCCGGTAGCTGATGTTCAAAGCCCGCGCGGCGCGCTTGCGGTTCCAGTGATGAGTTTGCAAGACTTTTAGAATGATCTTGCGTTCGAGGTCCCGTGTCGCCTGCCGTGTGACCTTCTTCAGTGAAATAGGGCCGTCCAGATTAAGCTCAGGAACTGCGTATTCCGGCTCGCGTGCTATTAAATCACTGGTGATCACATCTTCGCTGCCGAGAATTACATAGCGCTTTATCAGGTTTTCCAATTCTCGAATATTTCCCGGCCAGTGATATTTTTGCAGGACTGCCAAGAGATCCGTAGATAAAGCTTTGGCGCGGCAGTTGTATTTGCGATTGTAGTATTCGAGAAAATAACTGCTCAAATCTTCGATATCGGCGCGTCGCTCCCGCAGCGGAGGCATGTGCAGATTCACTACGTTGATGCGATAAAAAAGATCCTGGCGGAACGTGCCATTCTCGATTTCCACTTCCAGTTTGCGGTTGGTGGCGCATACGATGCGAACTTCGACTTTCTTATCTTCCTGGGCGCCGATGCGGCAGAATTGCCCATCCTGCAATAGTTGTAAGAGTTTGGATTGAAGTCCGAGATCCAATTCAGAAATTTCGTCCAGAAAAAGGGTGCCGCGGTGGGCCATTTCAACCCGGCCAGGCTTGGTACCGTAGGCGCCGGTGAACGCACCTTTTTCGTAGCCGAAGAGTTCGCTCTCGAGCAAAGTTCCGGGAATGGCGGGACAATTCACTTTAACGTAGGGCCCAGTTCTCCAGGGAGAGCCGGTATGAATCATTCGGGCGACAATATCCTTGCCGGTTCCGCTTTCTCCCTCGATCAAGATGGGAACATTGGCGCTGGCTATTTTTTCAAGACGTCCGCGCAGAGTGTGCATCGCCTCAGACTTGCCAAAAACCACAGCGTCAGGCGGAATCTCTCCCAACGATTGAACCAGCGGATTCACTGAACTTGATGTGATTGCCATCTGTCGGCGTGGCTCCTTTTCCCTGATCACTCTTGAGCACCCCGAGCACCAAACTGCGAGAGGGAGTTTTTGACGAGAGACTATTGCGACCTAACCGTCGTGATTTGAAAGCGGTAGCTCAATCGGATCTAAATCATGTGCCTGACGCGAGGACGTTGCCGGAAGCTCTGGTTCTCCTAGGTTTGCGTGGGAAAAACTTTTCACTTGGAAGAAGTGACTTTCCGCCTCTTTTGAATGCGCAGGCGGGAGTCCATGGACAGGGGGGTCGAAAACTTAAAACCTATTAAATGATAATTGTCGGCCCGTTCGAATCTAATGGCTTCCGCCCGGATGGTACGAGAATTGGCGGTTATAGACGCAACGGAAGCGGGCGGAGCGCTGGGTATCTCCAGGAAAACCGTCGCTGAGAGGGGCAAAGCGCGGGAAAGAGCAATAAGGGCTCCGCCGGCGGAGATGTTCACGACCGAGGCAAATTCAAGAGATTGCTTGCCGGAGCCATTCGAGCTGCCGACAAATACAGGGATTGCAAGCGGGAGACGTGGCCACTTGCGACGCTCGGTTTCCGGTTTACTTCGTTTCAAGCAGGTCCTCGGGGGGTTGGACTCATGTGTCTTATCGCACTTGGGGGGCCAAACCGCTGAATGGGAGGAACGAAACCGGTGAACTCGCTGCCCCCTTAGAACCCTACGGCATAAACAGGCGGGATTATAGCCTCTAAATAGGCAATTGAGGCCCGGAAACAGGCAATTACTGCACCGGGCAATGACAATACCGGCTTAGAACGGGTATAGATTCTTACTGAACAAACGGTTGCAAGGTGAAATCGAACGATGGTTCAAGGAAATTGTTTTCTCTTTTGTGACCATCTATTTCCATTTTTCGTTGACACCGCTGATGCGTGTGACTTAGCATTTCGACACGGCATCTTAGCAGGATCAAAGCAGTTCCCTCCCCTCAGTAATAATTACGAGCGCGACGATTCATGCCCGCGACACCTGAAAATTCGTGTGCTTCGCCTGCCTCAAGCCCTAAGAGAGGAGAAGCAAAAGCGGAATCCCGCATGTCGCCGGCTAAAGCGACTCGCCAGGAAACATGCCAGAATCCCGGATGTACCCAATTGCAGCAGCAACATCACCAACTCCAGGAGCGCTTTTTGCGGACAAATAATGCGCTGGCTTCCGCGGCCCACGACCTGAAAACTCCACTTGCCATTCTGAACGGCTATGTTGAGCTTCTGCAAAGCGAAAAACTCGGAGATCTGAACGATCGTCAACGGGAAGTGATAGGAGACATGCGGTCGAACGGCCAGCGTCTCCAGCATTTTATCGAGGACTTCCTTAGTTTCAGTGTGCTCGAAACCGGGCAGATGAAATTGACTTATCAAGCAGCCGATATGAACGCGTGCCTGTCGGAGGTTTGCCGGTTGTGGTCTCCACGCTTTAACGAACGAAAGCTGGCACTCTATTTCCTGGCCAACGAAAAATTGAAGGAGTTTTCGTTCGATGTACCAAAAATTGAGCGGGTCGTCTCGAACCTGCTTGAGAATGCTTCCAAGTTCACTCCTTCCGGCGGAACGGTTTGGTTGCATGCGGAGCCGTATATGTGGGATCGGCGAGTTGAGAGAAGGGCGAGCATAGAAACCGACCGGCGGCGGCGCAGTGATTTGCAGCCGAACTCGGTGAAGGTAAGCGTTTCTGATACTGGCCCCGGAATCCCCGCGGAATATCACATTGAGGTATTTGACGATTTCTTCCGGCTGCGGCAAGCGGGAAGTCAATCCGATGGAACAGGTTTAGGTCTGGCTACAGCTCGAAGATTAGTCAACACGATGGGCGGCAAGATATGGGTGGAGAGTGAACCGGGAGCTGGATGCAAGTTTTCATTCATCATCCCACTCTCACCGCTGAACGCCTCTAAAGGAAAAACGAATGAGTGAACCGGCTAACATTTTATTGGTTGATGATGAACCTGGAATGCAGCGGTACATCCGCACGCTGTTGGAAGTGGATAACTACAAAGTAGAGACCGCCAGCACCGGAGAAGAAGCGATTGAGTTGGTACAAAAAGGGTTGCGTCCCGACCTCGTATTGCTCGATCTGTTAATGCCGGGTATTGACGGCTTGCAAACTCTGGAAGAACTGCGCAAGCTTCAGCCCGGTCTGAAAGTCGTGATGCTTTCCTGCGTTAGTGATACGCGGAAAGTCGTTCAGGCAATTCGATTGGGCGCACACGATTATCTGACAAAACCTTTTCAGAAGGCAGAACTCAACCGCCTGATTGATCAGTGTCTGGAAACCAACCAGCAGAACTATCCTGGCGAAGTCGAAGAACTTGCGGAAGATGTCTTTTTTGTGGCCGCAAGTCCTGTGATGCGGAAGCTGCGATCGCAGGCAGCGTTGGTTGCGGTCGTAGATATTCCAGTGTTGATGCTCGGAGAGAGCGGAACTGGTAAAGAAGTTATGGCGCGGCTGATTCATAAGCTGTCGCCTCGCGCCCATCGAACTTTTCTAAAAGTGAATTGTGCGGCTGTGCCCGCTGATCTGCTCGAGAGCGAACTTTTCGGTTATGAACCCGGGGCGTTCACTGGAGCGACTCATTCCAAGCCGGGCAAGTTCGAGCTTTGCAATAAAGGAACAATTCTGCTGGACGAAATCGGAGAAATGCCTCCGGGTTTGCAGGCGAAGTTGCTTCATGTATTGCAAGACCAGCAATTCTCGCGCCTTGGCGGGCGCTCGGTAATTAAAGTGGACGTACGCATTCTCGCCGCAACCAACATCAATATTCCCGAGGCGCTGGCCAACAAACGTCTTCGCGAAGATCTTTATTACCGGCTGAATGCTTTCACGTTGCAGATTCCGCCGCTGCGCGAACGCAAGGAAGAAATCCCAATTCTGCTGAAGCATTTTATGTCTCGCATGTCAGAGCAGTACGCACGGGCGCCATTGCCGTTTACTCCGGAATTGATGCAAGCTTGCCTCTCTTATTCCTGGCCGGGGAATCTCCGCGAGTTGAATAACTTCATAAAGCGTTATTTGGTTCTGGGAGATGAGAAGCTGGCGATTCATGAATTGCATCCTCATGGAAGTGACGCGGGAACGAGCCAATCTGATCCTGCATCGCGCAGTGGCGCGGAAACGCCCGGGGGATTGAAATCACTGTCCCGGACCGCAAAAGATGGAGCAGAAGCGGAAGCGATTGCTCGGGCTCTTGAGGAGACGAACTGGAATCGCAAGCAAGCGGCAGCGATCTTGCAGATTAGCTACAAAGCCTTGCTGTATAAAATCCGTCAGTACGGTATTGCCCAAACTGCAACGACACACCACAAACTTTCGGCTGGCGCCTAGACCGGACCAACGATGAACTCGTGGATGTACGAATCATTGCCGTAACCGATCTCTCGCCCCTTCGGGGCTTCCCCCTTTTCCCACTTTTACCCGCAGCTTATGCCACGGGCTTTATTCTTATGCCGTTTCGCGGCTCTCTTCACTAGCGAAAGTCAGTTTCGACGCAGATGGGAATTTCCTCATCGGTCTGGTCGGAGAGTGGCTTCCCGGCACATCTTAGATGCGACTTGTCCCGTAAGACCAACGTAAAATTCTGTAGCCTCGAATCGCCGAACATTTACGAATCTTCACCACTCTTTACGAATTCTCCAGAGTCATCCCGATACACTCGCTGCCAAGTTCGTTGAGAACATTTGCAACCGACTTTTTTCCTAATTGCAAGGTGCGTAAAGAATCCATTAGCCAAATTTCGGGAGGTCCATTCGTGCGTTTCCTGTATCGCATTCTCTTTTGTCTGTTGGTGGCATCCCTCACCTTGCTTTCATCGAACTGCGGTAGCAGCAGCGACACCCAGAGCCGGTTGCGGGCCCTCCAAGCGTCTCCCAACGAGCCCACGACAATGAACGTTGTACTCGACAGTACGACGCTGTTCAGCGATCTGGCTCTGGGCGCGCCGAGCACTTACATGTCGGTGACCTCCGGTTCTCATACGCTGCAAGTTGAGCCTTCGAATTCAACTACTACTGCGATCAGCCAACCCGTCACTTTTACTGCGGCAACGAATTACACCCTGATTACGGCGAATTACGCTGCTAACCTCACTCCGATGCTGCTCACAGACAGCACGACGGCTCCGAGTTCAGGAAACTTCGGTCTGCGGATTGCCAACGCGGCGGTAGAGGCAGGTTCCGTGGATGTATACATTCTGCCCGCGGGTTCGCCCGGACCACCCACGGGAGGTGTCACGCCAACCATCAGTGCCCTGGGATTCACAAACAGTTCTAATTACCAATCTCTCGGCGCGGGATCGTACGAGATCATTGTTACGCCCGCAGGGTTCCCGGTCGTGCAGTACATCAATAGCGGATCTGTAAGTTTCGCCGCTGGGCAAAACCGTACATTCGTAATCCTTCCGAATGCAAGCGGAGGGCTGACATCCGTAACACTATCTGATTTGAATTGACCTCGTCGCCAGGAGGAATCTGTCAAACTTTGTCATTTCCAACGGGCGTGTGATCGCAGGGTGACGTTGCAGGCAAAGACGGGCCCTATTTCAATGCCGATGATGCGGCCGAGGCTCCAGCCCAAATCGACGCTTATTGCTTTCTCTGCCGCCTAACCATGATTTACACCTGTGCCAAGCGGGTGTACGATTTTCGCATTTCCCGAGCAAGGAGCCTTCATGAACGTCCTTCTACTCTCCATGCCGGATTATTTTGAGCACATGCCTCCAGTCGCCGTCCGCATGCCGAACGGCGCCCTGACCTCGATTGCCGGAAATGTCGATAGTCACCACCGCGTCGCGGTGGCCGATTTGATTCTCAGCCATCGCCGAGTCCGTGAGACGATCAACCGGCTGTTTCGAGAGTTCGATCCAGACGTTGTGGGGCTATCGGTGATGACGTTTCAGCGCCACACGGCCGCACACATCGTCGAACTCGCACGTGCGCTCAAGCCTGGCGTGAAAATCGCTGTCGGCGGTTACGATCCCAGCCTTGCCCCCGAGGGCTACGAGGAAATGGGAATTGATTACATCGTGCGCGGTGAAGGCGAGGTTACGTTTCGCGAACTCATGCGCGCCTTGGAAAAAGGCGAAGGCTTCGAAAGTATCAATGGGCTCTCGCATCGCGAAGATGGTCAATGGCGACATAACGCACCGCGTCGAACGCATCGGCTGGAAGAAGATGACATCCGGTTACCTAATCGGTCCGCTCGCGTGCTGAAGGGCTACACCCTGTTGGGCCGCCAGGTGGACGTGATCGAGACTTCGCGCGGCTGTACGTATGACTGCAGTTTCTGCTCGATCATCCAAATGCGCGGACGCAACTTTCACACATATTCGTTCGATCGCGTACTCAGCGACATACGCGATGCCCGCGACCACGGAGCCAAAACCATTTTTCTGGTGGACGACAACATCATGCTCAACGTGCGCCGCTTCGAAGGTTTGTGCCATGCGATTATCGAGACGGGACTCAATAAGTTGGACTACTTCGTCCAGGCGATGACTTCTTCAATTGCTAACCACGGCGAAACCCTGGCGCCCCTCATGCGCCGTGCCGGTTTCCGCTACGTGTTTCTGGGCATCGAAAACATTCTGGAAGGCGACCTGAAATTCTTGCGAGCCGCAGCCAAGAACACTGCACGCGAGAATGGTACTAACACCGGTAACGCCACGCTGAAAGCCATTGACTTACTGCATCGAAACAAAATGTATGTCGTAGGAGGCTTGATCGTCGGCAGTCCCGATGACACACGCGAGTCCATCGAGGCCAACCTCGCATTCGCCCGCCGCTACGTGGATTGGCCGTACATTCAGCACCCCACCCCTTATCCAGGCACGCCCATGACAGAGCAGTTCCGCGAGCGCGGGCTGATCACAAATGAGCGACTGGAGGAGTATGACGGCACGACCGCGGTGGTGCGCACCGAGCACTTATCCGCGGAAGAAATCGAATACATGCGCTGGAAAGCTGAACGCTGGATGAAGCTTCGACACATCCCAGCGGCCTTTCGCCACGATCCATGGTTCGTCGTGCGCCGCAGCCTGGAGATGCTGGCACACACTTTCCGCGGCTGCACGATTGGTTCGGTGTTGGGGCTGGAAGACAGTCGAAAATCATTCGCGCGCTATAAAGAGATTCGGCGCGGAGAGCGGTCGTACGTGTAATCCGGGTGCTCCAGAGCCCTCCCTGAGCGCAGTTTAAGGGGCTGCCTCTGCGGGACCTGCGACGCGGACCGCAACATCATCGCCGAAGATTGCACAAACTGGCGTAATCAGGTCATTTCGCTCAAAACCCCGGTCAATGAGCGATATGGCGGTGTTTCTCCCTCCAGCGTCAAAGTTGCGTCTCGTGCTCCGGTTCGTAGGAAGCGAGGAGCATAAATTTTCCGATGACACCGCACGCAATTTCACTTGGGATTGCAGGATTCAACTTCTAAAAATACCGGGTGTACTGTATGGACGGCCTGCGAATCGCGCTCCGAAAATGTCTGTGTACGATATCGAACAGTTCTGAATCTCCCCGGGGGAGCAGTCCGGATGGCCCGGAAAAACCTCATCAAAGCCATTCCTGACCGACGACGAAAGCCGTTGCCATCGCTACCATCGCCCGTTCCATCTTCTGTGCCAGCCGTTATCCCTCACCCTTATGGAAGGCGTGAGGGTGATGCACAACTTGGGCGTATGAAGAACTGGGTAGCGATTGCAGATGCCACATTCAAGGAACAGGCAGTTCCATCAAAGAAGGAATCTACGCGTAGAAAAAGTTCTGGACGGTAAGTTATTTTCAGTCAGTCCGCGGAACATGCGAATTCAACAACTTCCCCTCTGGTCTACGGGATAGCCTTACAGGTTTTGCAACCGAAGACCTTTCTTGTCTTCCTGCTGTTGCCGCACATTGTCCTAAGCCTCGCACGTCTTCTCCCAATTTACGCCTGCCTGACAAGAGTAAAATTGCCTCGTTTTCAGGGTGAAATAGAAACGTGAAGAAGAAATCACCCATGGGTGCTCAATCTCGCCGGGGGTCGCGGCGTCTCCACGTGCCGCTGCTTACAAGATCAATCTTACCGTTCGTGTTTTGTGGCTCCTTGTCCAACCTGTGCATGGGTCAAGCCCACAGTGTGTTATGTAGCGATGGGAATGGGAAGTTCGAGGCAAAATTTGAGACCGGGGTAACGGCGATTGTGGGTGCTGCCAAGAAAGGGAAACTGGCAAGCCGAGCCTGTCAAGCGACGCTCCGTTGGGACAAGCAAGATCTAACCGTAGTGCCCGAAGCTTCTGAGGTTGATCTCGATGCGTTCGGTGTTGATCTCGGTTTGGGCACACCGGTGGTCGCTTTTCAGGTGGAAAAGTCTGATGCTCATTCGTTCATGACCTACGAGATCTATTCGCTGCAAAAGCCACCACAGTTGCTACGAACCATCACTGGCGGAAATTTTTTTAGTGCCGCCGATACTGATATGGATGGTCGCGTTGAAATCTGGACTGGCGATGCGGGCGCGGTAGACAACTTCGAAGGACTGTCCGTGGGTGAGCTTGACTTTGTGCCTACCGTGGTTCTCCGGTTTGAACGTAACCAGTTGATAGACGTGAGTGCAGAGTTCCAATCGCATTTTGACAATCAAATAGCCCAAATACGATCGCGGCTCGACTCTCAGGAGTTAATCAATTTCAAGCACAGTGACGGTAGGTTGCCGGCAACTTCCCCGATGCCGATGGAGGAGCAGCATCAGCTGAGGGTTACAAAGATCAAAGTGCTGGAAATAGTGTGGTCTTATCTTTACAGCGGTCGCGAGCGAGAAGCATGGCTCGCGCTAGCTCAAATGTGGCCACCTGCCGATCTTGAGCGAATCCGCGCATCCATCGTCACCGCCCGCGCTAGCGGCATCCGGGCTCAGGTTAATGGCGTTTCCCCAGGAGGATCCGCGTTTCGGTTCAAGAAACATGCATATGTCTACGACACGGTAAGTAATCCAGATGGAGCCTTGGGAACCTTCGCGCTTGTCGAAACTCGCCCACAAGCGATTCTGCTGCGCCGTCCGCCTCCATTAGCCATTCAGCAAGCGTTGCCAAATTCAGAAGTCCTTATAGACTTGGTGATTGACTCGGCAGGAAAGGTGCGATCGGCGAAAGGGGTCGGAGAGACGGACAAAGATCTAATTAGCGCTACCGCAGAATGGAAGTTCATACCCGCGTTTAAGAATGGTCGCGCTGTCGCAAGCCGGTTGCAAATGGCTGTCTTCCCTTATCGATAGTCTTTTGATGTTTAACGTCGTTTTAATGAACGGGTGGTTCCATCATAGAACGATATACCAAAGAAAAACTTCTATGAATCTCGGGCCTGGACGAAACTCCTAAGCTTAGACCTGACCCAATCCCGAATATCCTGATTCGATTGACCGGTTGATTCGGCAATCCAGACCTCGTCGGCCAGAGTGCCCAGGTCCCTCAGTGCTCCCGCGTAATCTGCTCGAACCCATAACGACTCAAAGTCACCGAGGTGTTTCATTGGGTCGTCGCCGCTTGATAAAATTTCTCGCGCAATTCGCTTCCCTATGCGAGTCGCGGCTTCTTCCCCGAGATTTGCACCAACCCCATTTCCTCCATCGCACGGGGAAGGATCTCCGCGACTTCGAAGTACGTTGGACGTTCAAGCGCTGCCAGGCGTCTGATCGCGGCACCGTCTATGTCCGCTTCAAGAGCATCCAACGCGATGCTGGGCATATCGCTCGAGGCAATTAGGTTCAATGCGAGCTTTGCTTCTATTAATTGAGGTTCAAATGCCACGTGTGGGGATTTTAATTGATAGAGTGCAGTCTTACTTTTTGGCCGTCGTTATAACCAGTCAATTTCGCCCGGGCTTCCTAAATATCGTTGTGCGTCGTTGAGAGGATTAAACTTGGTTGCTATAATCGGGCTGTCCCAAGCGTCTGCTTTCAGGAAGTCCCGCCGGTGTTCAGCGCGTCTCCACACGACTCGCAGGGCGTTTGTAATTAAGCAGGGATTCTAATGTGGCCAGGTAGCTCAGGTGGTAGAGCGCAGCCCTGAAAAGGCTGGCGTCGGGGGTTCAACTCCCTCCCTGGCCACCATACTTCAAAACAGGTATATCCATGCTGCGATGGCGGATCGCAATACTGGTTAGCGCGGCGATTGCCATCAGCTATCTCGATCGCCAGACTTTGCCGGTCGCGATAAAAGCGATCGGTCAAGACATACCGCTCACCAACCTGCAGTTTTCCTATCTACAATCTGCTTTTTTGTTTTCTTACGCGTTTATGTACGCGGGCGGCGGCAAGTTAGTGGACGCGTTGGGCACGCGGCGCGGTTTTACTTTAATCATGTTGTTCTGGTCTCTGGCCTGCCTCAGTCACGGGTTTGCTGCAAGCTTTGCCATGCTGATGGTCAGCCGATTTCTACTGGGGATGGGCGAAGGAGGGGGATTCCCCGCAGCGACGCGCGTGGTGGCGGAATGGTTTCCCATTCAGGAGAGTGCCACCGCCATGGGCATTATCAACGCCGGTACGGCTGTGGGTGCAGTGGCCGCGCCGCCCATGATTGCCATCATTCTGATCTATGCGAATTGGCGATGGATTTTTTTCCTGACCGCTGCCATCGGTTTGCTGTGGACTCTATGGTGGAGAACGGCATACTTTCCTCCGCAGGAGCATCGCAAACTAACGGCGGGCGAACGCGCGAAGTTAGAAGTTGTCGTGAGATGCACCGTTGAGGAGCCAAAGCTTCCCTGGACGAAGCTGCTTCGGGTGCGCGAGGCTTGGGGCCTGATCATTGCAAAATTCCTCAGCGATGCGGCCTGGTATTTCTATCTTTTCTGGTTGCCAAAATATCTTTATGATGCGCGTGGATTCGATATTAAGAGCGTTGGCGCGCTGGCCTGGATTCCTTATGCAGCGGCCGGAATCGGTTGCCTGGTTGGTGGACGGTTCTCCAGCTACCTGGTTCAGCAGAATTTTTCTCTGGGCACTGCCAGAAAAGTCGCGCTTGCGGCAAGCGCCGCGGTGATGCCCTTCATTTTATTTGTTCCATACGTGAGGATCTCGTGGGCTCTCGCCATTTTCAGCCTGGCATACTTCGGGCAGCAATCATGGTCAACCTTGGTGATGGTTCTCCCAGCTGATTTATTTCCCCGAAACGTCGTCGGCGCGGTGGCAGGTCTGGTTGGATTTGGCGGGGCGATGGGCGGCATTGCCTTCGGGCAACTGGTAGGCTACTTACTCGACCATGGCTTCGGTTACGGTATCGTATTCACGTTGGCGGGGACGTTTCATGTGATTGGCCTGATCGTAATTCTGGTCACGATTCCGGTGGTTGGCCCTCTGCTCATCCGGTCAAAATTGGACTACGAGGAAGCGATTTGAAGATTAAAGAAATTCGCACGCGAGTGGTGGAATGGCGCGGCAAGACGGTTCCGCTGCCGCCGCACTTCTGCACGAATCCGATGGATTTATTGGCGCTTCCGCAATCTTCCATGAATACATTTACTTTTCATGGCTGGCTCATTGTCGAGATCTTTACGGACGATGGGCATGTGGGCGTCGGCAATGCGGCGCTTGCGCCACAGGTTACGAAACAAGTGATTGACCTTTACCTCAAGCCGCTGCTGATGGGCGCTGATCCATGGGACACGGAATTCTTGTGGCAGCACATGTATCGAAAGACCATGGCGTTCGGCCGCAAAGGGATTGGCATGGCTGCAATCAGCGCAGTGGATATTGCCCTATGGGACATTCTCGGCAAGTCGGCGAAGCAGCCCGTTTACCGGCTGCTGGGAGGAAAAACCAAGGCTCGAATTCCGGTCTATGCCAGCCGCCTTTACAGTGAGGAGTTAAGTAAACTGGCGGCGGAAGCGAAGCGCTATAAAGATGAAGGGTTCAAAGCGATGAAGTTGCGCTTCGGCTGGGGACCAGTTGACGGCGCCTCAGGAATGCAGCGCAACGTTCATCTTGTTCGCACGGTGCGTGAAGCTGTGGGCGACGATATTGACGTGATGGCGGACGCCTATATGGGATGGACCCTTGACTATGCAAAGCGAATGCTGCCGCTTCTCGAACCATTTCACTTGCGCTGGCTGGAGGAGCCGGTTATTCCGGACGACATTCACGGATACGCTGAGTTGAAATCTTTCGGACGAATTCCAATTGCCGGCGGAGAACATGAGTTCACCTTGTACGGCTTCCGGGATTTACTGGAAGCGCGAGCCCTGGATTACATTCAGTTCGATACCAATCGAGTCGGCGGTATTACGCAGGCCCGGAAAATCGCGGCACTGGCTGAGGCTCACTCGGTTCCTGTGATTCCGCATGCGGGGCAGATGCACAACTACCACGTGGTGATGGCGAGCTTAAATTCGCCCATGGCGGAATACTTTCCGGTGGTTGACGTTGAGGTTGGCAACGAACTGTTCTGGTACATCTTCAACGGCGAGCCGAAAGCGAAAGACGGGTTCGTTGATCTGGATGAAAATATCCCCGGCCTGGGCATCACCATCAACGAGAAAGCGCTCGAAAAGTTCGATGTCACCGATTGATTTTCGTTCATGACGCGACTGGTTCAAATCAAGAACGGTAGTAGCCGCCGGGTTGCCATGGTGGAAGAACCGTATCTGCGGCTGCTGCGCGAATGTGATTCAATCTATGCGCTGGCACAAGCGGCCATTGCCGGAAACACAACGATCTCTGACACTGCCCGGCAAAGAGTCACCGATGACCGGCTTGACTATGATCCGATTTACACGGGTGAATCGGAGTGGCGAATTCTGCCTGCGATTGATCATCCAGACGATCCGGCTCGCTGCATGATTTCCGGAACCGGCCTCACGCATCTGGGCAGCGCGAAGGACCGGCAAACTATGCACGCCGTGCTCACCGAGGAACTCACGGACAGCATGAAGATGTTTCGCTGGGGGATCGAAGGAGGCCGGCCTGCGTCCGGATCTGTCGGGACTGCGCCGGAATGGTTCTACAAAGGCACCGGCGCAATGCTACGCGCGCACAACGAACAGCTCGATATCCCTTCACATGCGGAAGACGGAGGGGAAGAAGCGGAGATCGCGGGAATTTATCTAATCGATGCCGATGGCCGCCCGCGACGAATAGGGATGGCGGCGGGCAACGAATTTTCCGATCATCGTTTTGAGAAGCGAAATTACTTAAATCTCGCTGGCTCGAAGCTTCGAACCTGCGCGTTGGGACCAGAACTGGTGACTGATCCGCAATTCCGGTCTGTTACCGGCGAAATTTCAATTCAGCGTGCTGCGGCTGTGCTGTGGTCAAAAACGATCCGCACCGGGGAAGCTGAAATGTGCCACAGCCTGCAAAACCTTGAACATCACCATTTCAAATTTGAAGCTCACAGACGACCGGGAGATGTTCATGTGCATTTCATGGGAGCCGACTGCCTGAGTTTCGGAGAGGGCATCGAACTTGCCGACGGTGACGTGATGAAAATAAAGTTTGCGGGCTTCGGACGTGCTCTGAGCAATCCGGTGAAAGCAACCAAAGAGAGCCCGGAACTGATTCGCGTTATTCCGTTGGGGTAAAGGAAATTATGGCAAATCCACGTGTTGCAATCTTAGGTCTAGGAATCATGGGATCCGGCATGGCGGGCCGTGTACTTGCTGCAAACTACCCTTTGACCGTCTACAACCGAAATCCTGAAAAGGCGAAGCGGTTTGCGGATGCTGGCGCATTCGTCGCGAGTTCGCCGCGAGAAGCCGCAGCTCGAGCCGAAATCGTAATCAGCATGGTGGCCGACGACACTTCGTCCTGTGCAATATGGTTGGGCCCCGAAGGCGCGCTGGCGGGGGCAAACAGGGATGCGGTGCTGATCGAGTCCAGCACTCTCACCGTCGGTTGGATCAAAGAACTCGCAGTTAAGGCGATGCAGCGAGGACACGAACTGCTGGATGCGCCGGTAACAGGCACCAAGCCGCATGCCGAATCTGGCGAGCTAGTGTTCCTGGTGGGCGGATCAGAAAAAGCGCTCGCGGTTGCGAGGCCAGTGTTGTCGGTCATGAGCCGTGACATTCTCCATCTCGGACCAACCGGCAGCGGAGCGGTGATGAAGCTGATCAACAATTTTTTGGCGGGAGTGCAGGCTGCTTCTTTTGCCGAGGCCGTGGCGTTCATTAAGGCTAGCGGCCTTAATCGCGATACGGCGATCTCCGTTCTCACTAATGGCGCTCCCGGCAGTCCACTGGTTAAGACGATAGCGGCACGGGCGAACGCTGGCGACTTCACACCAAACTTCACGTTGCGTCTGATGGCTAAAGATGTAGGTTATGCTCTCGAAGAAGGAAACCGCCATGGAGTTCAGTTGCAAACCGCAGCTTCAGCCCTCGAAGTATTGAAACGGGCGGTTGCACTGGGTTACGGGGAGAAAGATTTTTCTGCCGTAATTGAGGCCACTTCGGAAAACAATCGGTAATCCTGCACTCAAAGCTTATAGAATTTCTCGGCGTCGGCGAACTCATTTGAGGTGGCGAGATATGAAGAATATGTTCTCGAAAGTAATATTTCTGTTCCTCGCATGTGCGGTGAGCTGCGTATGGGTAAACGCGCAGTCGGAGCCGGCCTCCGACGCCGAAAACCCAGCGTATCTTAATCCTGAAGTGCCGATAGATCAGCGGGTGGATGACCTGGTCGGAAGAATGACGTTGGAGGAGAAAGCGTCGCAGGTGGTACACATCGCGGCCGCCATTCCCCGGTTGAAAGTACCCGCATACAACTGGTGGAGTGAAGCGCTGCACGGAGTCGCGCAAGGGACGGCCACCGTGTTTCCGGAGCCGATTGGACTTGGCGCAACCTTTGATGCGCCTCTGATTAAGGACATCGGAACCGTCATCAGCACGGAAGCGCGTGCCAAACACAATGAGGCGATCCGGCACGGGGACTTTCTTGGCGTGGGCCTGGATTTCTGGGCGCCGAATTTAAATATCTTTCGCGATCCGCGCTGGGGGCGTGGTCAGGAGACATATGGCGAAGATCCCTACCTGACGGGCCGGATGGGCATTGCTTATGTGACCGGCATGCAGGGTGACGATCCTAAATATCTGCGAGTGATCTCCACGCCGAAACACTATGCGGTTCATAGCGGCCCTGAGCCTCTGCGGCACACCATTGACGTACAGGTCTCAAAGCACGATGAAGAAGACACATACTTGTGGGCATTTCGCGCGGCTGTGACCGAGGGTAAAGCGGGCTCAGTCATGTGCGTGTACAACAGCGTGAATGGCGAACCGGGATGCGCAAACCGCTTTTTGCTCGAAGATCAATTGCGCGACAAGTGGAAGTTTCAGGGCTATGTGGTCTCCGATTGCGACGCGGTTTTCGACATTCAGCGCGGACACCACTACGTGAAAACACGCGAGGAGGCGGCGGCTGTCTCGACGGAGCGCGGAACGGATCTTGATTGCAACGAACCCGGAAATGATTACATGCCGTACTTGAACGCGGTGAAACAGGGACTACTTCCAGAGAAAGATTTGGACATTTCTGTGAAGCGATTAATGCGCGCGAGAATGTTGCTGGGAATGTTCGACCCACCGGACATGGTGAAGTATGCGCAGACTCCGATCAGCGAGAATGATAGCCCAGCGCATCGAGCGCTGGCATTGCAAGCGGCGCGTGAGTCTATGGTGCTGCTGAAGAATGATGGCACGCTTCCGCTGAAGAAAATCATCAAGCGAATCGCAGTCGTCGGTCCTCTTGCCGACCAAACGAATGTGCTTTATGGAAATTATCATGGAACGAATTCGCAGATGACGAGCGCGATTGAGGGAATCAAGAAACAGTTTCCTGGCGCGCAGGTCTCTTTTGCGCCAGGAACGAAGTTCTTGCGAGACAGCGCAAAGCCAGTGCCGGAGTCGGAATTACAAACTGAAGATGGACAGCCGGGACTTAAAGCGGAGTATTTCAAAGGCATAGACCTTCAAGGTGAGCCGGCGATGGTTCGAGTGGACAAAACAGTGGACTTTGATTTTGTTTCGGTTGCGCCGTCCGATGCCATTGGCACGCAAAATTTTTCTGTTCGCTGGTCCGGGTACATCATTCCGAAGAAATCTGGAGTCTATGACTTCGGCGCCACGGGTGACGACGGTTTCCGTGTGTGGCTGGATGGAAAACTCATAGTCGAAGATTGGACTACCCATGGAGCAGAGACGAAAACGGAGAAAGTCACGCTAGAAGCCGGCCACAAGTATGCAGTCAAAATGAAATATTTCCAGGGCGGTGGCGGGGCGGTAGCGAGGCTGGTGTGGTCATTGCATTCCAATTCTCGTCCTCTTGATCAGGCTCTCGCTGACGCGAAGAAGGCGGATATCGTCATCGCTGTCGTGGGAATTACCTCCGACCTCGAAGGCGAGGAAATGACCATCAACCTTGCAGGCTTCAAAGGCGGCGACCGAACCAGCCTCGATTTGCCGCAGGAAGAGGACGAACTGTTGCAAGCGATGAAATCCACTGGCAAACCACTAGTTGTTGTATTGATGAATGGCAGCGCGCTCTCCGTAAACTGGGCTAAAGAGCACGCGAATGCGATTCTCGAAGCGTGGTACTCGGGCGAAGAGGGCGGTCAAGCGATCGCGGAGACGCTTGCCGGACTAAACAATCCTGCGGGCAGGCTGCCGGTGACATTCTATACAGGAGTGGATCAACTGCCGGACTTCACCGATTATTCGATGAAAGACCGAACTTACCGCTACTTCCATGGCGACCCGCTATATCCATTTGGATATGGGCTGAGCTATTCCAAGTTCGTGTTCAGCAATTTGAAAATATCGTCGCAGAAACTGGACGCAGGGGATTCGTTGGATGTGGATGCCGATGTGAAAAATATCAGCGCCAAGGACGGCAACGAAGTCGCGGAACTCTATCTCAGTTTCCCAGAGGTTCCGGGAACACCGATTCGTGCACTACGCGGTTTCAAGCGAGTACATGTCGCGGCGGGACAAACAGAACATGTCCACTTCACGATGGATGGGCGAGACCTCAGTGCAGTGAACGAGGCGGGAGACCGGACGGTTGGTCCAGGCACCTATAGGCTGAGCGTGGGAGACGGTCAACCGGGCGCCAATGCTGCGATGGTAGAGGCAACTTTTGCCATTGAGGGCGAGAAGAAATTATCAGAGTGAGACCGATAAAGAACAGTTCCCCTTTTTTCGATACTTCTCCGATCTTGATGTCCGCCCGACCCCGTCTTCGAACGGATTAGGAGCCGAAAGAAATGAAAGCAGTTCTCTCGCGATTTGCCCGGGCAATTTTATGTTGCGCGGTCCTATTGACTCTGGGTTCAGGACTGAAGCAGGATGCGTTTGCCCAGGAGAACCAACGCAAGGAAAGCCCCACACCAGGGCCGATGCTCGATGAGGGCCTCCTCAACTTGGACACTCCAGATTTCGCGCTGAGTCTGGTGCGTTCCTCGCAGACGGTCGCCGCACTTAAGCCGAAAACGGCGCAAGACTTCGATTTCACGCCAAGTGATTTGTTAGTGGAGCGATCCAAAGATGGATACTTTCATTTGGGTGACATTACGCTGCGCGTGCGTGTCGGGAGCACGGATGATTGGAAGAATTACTCGACGGCAGAAGCCCGCAAACCGGTTATCGCGCTTCCAGTTTCGGAGGGAGCGCTCGCAGCGGCTGATCTTACTCCAACATTGCCATTAGATTTCCCATTGCAAATCGTTCGCACGTGGGGACTCGCAAACGGCAAGCTGGTTCTACGATTCGCGCTGAAGAATAAGACATCGGAAACCATTCATGTGGGCGCACTCGTGATTCCGATGATCTTTAACAATGTGCTTAACAATCGCTCTTTGGAAGAGGCCCACGCAAAATGCTCTTTCTACGATCCGTACATCGGCGAAGATGCGGGATACTTGCAAGTTACACGGCTCAATGGCCACGGTCCCACGCTCGTAGTAGTTCCAGAAGGCAAGACTCCCTTTGAAGCTTACAACCCGATTTTGGACAGGCCCGGATCATGGGGCGCGAAACCGATTTTCACTGATCCTACGCCGCGCGGCATTACATTTGAAGGCTTCTATCAGTGGATGGTTCACAGCCAAGCGTACGCGGAAAATGAGTGGAAGAAGGCGGAGCCATGGAATCCGCCGACGGAGTTGAGCATTGCACCCGGCGAGTCGAAAACCTACGGGCTGAAATTTCTAATCTCCGATTCAATTCGCGATATTGAAAAAACTCTTGCTGACAACGACCGTCCGGTCGCAGTCGGTGTCCCGGGATATGTTTTGCCGACGGACATCCACGCACGTTTATTTCTGAAATATTCCCGGAACGTTAAGTCGCTGGAGGTTCAACCCGCCGGAGCGATCGCTATTACGAAAGACAGACCACCTTCCGCCGGATGGATCGCCTACACGGTGGATGGCAAGACATGGGGACGGTCTCGCCTGACTGTCACCTATGAAGACGGTTTGGTGCAGACCATTCAATATTTTGTGACGAAACCTGAGACCCAAGTGGTGGCCGACATGGGCCACTTTCTTACCACAAAGCAGTGGTTTGTGGACCCGAAAGACCCTTTTCACCGCAGCCCGTCAGTGATGACTTACGACCGCGAGGCCAACCAGATCGTAATGCAGGATAGTCGCGCATGGATTGCGGGCTTGGGAGACGAAGGTGGCGGGGGCGCGTGGCTTTCGGCGGTGATGAAGGAACTGGTTCAGCCGAATAAAGAAGAGCTCGAAAAACTTCAGCAGTTTATGGATGGCGTTGTATGGGGTGGATTGCAATATAAAGACGGACCTTATCCATACGGAGTGCGCAAAAGCCTCTTTTACTATCAGCCCGATGAGATGCCCGCGGGCTACTATCGCAGCGACCTCAATTGGAAAAGCTGGACAAGCTGGAACAAGAAGGCATCGGAACAAGTTGACCGCTCCTACGATTATCCGCATGTTGCCGCGGCCTATTGGGTGTTTTATCGCTTGGCGCGGAATAATCAAGGGCTGGTTACCAACCATCCCTGGGATTGGTATTTGACGCACGCTTACGAGACTTCCGTTGCCATGACCAAATATGCTCCGGGGTTGGCTGTGTTCGGGCAAATGGAGGGCGACATCTTCCTGGGAATTCTGAATGATCTTAAACGTGAAGGCATGAAAGAGCAGGCGGACGATCTGGAAGCCAAGATGCGAGCGCGTACCGACGTTTGGAGAAAGCAAGCCTATCCGTTTGGCAGCGAAATGCCCTGGGACTCGACCGGCCAGGAAGAAGTCTATGCGTGGACGAAGTATTTCGGCTACCGGGACAAGGCCGATGTGACGCTTAACGCGATTCTGGGCTACGACCCCGCGATTCCACAGTGGGGATATAACGGCAGCGCACGCCGTTATTGGGATTTTATTTTCGCCGCCAAGGACCGCAGGCTCGAACGGCAGCTTCATCATTACGGGTCAGGATTGAACGCGATTCCGCTGCTCAGCGAATTTCGCGAGCATCCAGATGACCTTTATCTGTTACGGGTCGGATATGGCGGGACCATGGGCGCGCTCACAGATATTGACCAGGAGGGATTCGCCTCGGCTGCATTCCATGCCTTCCCCGACATGCTGAAGCTCGATCCGCTTTCGGGCGATTATGGCCCGAACTTTTTCGGCCATGCCTGGAACACCGCGACCTACATCGTCCATCCCCCGCAATTCGGCTGGCTGGCTTTTGGCGGCAATATTAAGGTTGATGGCCAGATTGCCAAAATCACGCCGCTGGATTCATTTCGCTCGCGCGTTTATGTGGCTCCGCTCGGTCTCTGGCTGACGCTGGATGCTGGCAAATTCGAGAGCGTAGAAATGAATTTGAAAACGAAGACGGTTCGGCTGGAGCTTGCCGCGAAGACGGAGTCCACTCCACTTGCGTTCCTGAGAGTGGAGCAACCTGCGAAGGTAAATGGAGTGGGAGAATATCACCTCGTCGAAAAGTCGAAAGAGGAACGCGGAGCATATGTTATCCCACTTGATAAGAATGGAACATGGATAACTCTCAAACCATGAGAGTCTCGCCACATGCGGGGGATTAATTTTCAGTTCCCAGTTCCTGGTTCTCAGTTCCTGCCATTGCCGACTGCGAGAATTATTTAGAAGTTACCCGCGCTGTCGTGGAATTGTTTTGCGCGGAGAAGATGGCGCCATCTGACGATTTTGCTGCAAGACTTGCTTGAGGGATTGTCCAGCATATTGAATGTGCTGGCGAAGTAATTCGCAAGCAGCCTGGACGTCGCGTTTGCGGCATAGTTCCAGAATCTGGTGGTGCTCTTCGTTCGCGCGTTTCATTCCGTGAGTTAAATAGAGTTGCAGGCGTGTATATCTTTCGCCGGTGTGATTCACATTGCGGATGATGGACATGAAATACTGGCGGTCGGCGCGAGAATAGAGTATCGAGTGAAACCGCGAATTGAGTTGCCCCCAGCTCGCGATGTGCGATTCGCGCTGTAATTCACCAACATATTTATTCAAGATTGCTTCGGCTTCAGCAAAGTCGGACGCAGTGAGGTGGGGAATCGAGAGCTTCAATACCTCGGGTTCCAATAGCGCACGGATCGCAAACAGTTCCTCAATGTCATTGGGTGACAGCTCCGGGATGATGGCTCCCCGATTGGGAACAATGGTGATCAAGCCTTCGGCATCCAATTGCCGCAGGGCTTCCCGAACCGGTATGCGGCTGACATGGTACTTGGCCGCGATTACGTCCTGACGTAACTGCGATCCTTCAGGGATTTCTCCTCGAATAATCTGCTCGCGAAGCTTGTCCGCAACCGCAGAGGTGAGCGATTGGCGGGGGATTGCGGATCCGGGAGCGTTGTCAGTGGCCATCATTTCGGACTTTGCACTCAGAACTCGCGTGGATCGTTATAGCAAACGCTTAGTATACCGCGCAGTTGGAGACAATTAGCAGTATAGCAATCAAACTCAAGCAGCTACTCTTCTGGGACGCAGCGAGTGCATATTTGATTACTGACAGTTTCAGTGCGGTTTGAAGTCGGAATCCTACGCCCGGGGTTTTATTCAGTCAGCCGACTTTGCGGCGCGCGCCTTGCCCAGCGGATCAGCAGGTAAAGCGGAATCCCAAGCAGGACAATAAT